>JBDTZQ010000020.1:0-30347 GCA_040005035.1 Betaproteobacteria bacterium
GTGCTTCTTGACCGTCATCGGGTAGTAGGTCCCGCCCTTGACGGTGGCGTCGTTGCAGACGATGACGCACTCGCGGCCGGCGATCCGGCCGATGCCGCAGATGATGCCGGCGGACGCGATGCGATCGTCGTACATGTCCCACGCCGCGAGCTGCGAGAGCTCCAGGAACGGCGAGCCGGGATCGAGCAGCGCGCGGATGCGCTCTCGCGGCAGTAGCTTGCCGCGCCCGGTGTGGCGATCGCGCGCCGCGTCGCCTCCGCCGTCCTCGACGAGGGCGATCTTGGCGCGAAGATCTTCGACGAGCGCCGCCATCGCCTCGCGGTTTCTTGCGAAGGCGTCGCTGCGCCGGTCGATGAGCGAATCGATCGCGGACATGGGGTCAGTCAGCGGAGGGTCAGGACACGACCGGCCGCGGATGGCCGGGCATGAGCTCGTAGGGATGAACCCACCGCGGCTGCGCCTTGATGCGGGCGAGCCACTCGCGAATGTTGGGGAACTCCGCCCAGTCGACGCCGATCTCCTCGGGCCAGAACAGGTAGCCGCAGATCGACAGGTCGGCGATGGTGAGCCGGTCGCTGACGACGAAGCGGCGTCCGACCAGATGCGTGTCCAGCACGCCCCACGCGGTGCGCGCGCGGTTGTGGAATTCGGCGACGACCGCGGGGTCCGCGTTCTTGGCGAGCGTGCGCATGAAACGAAGCGTCGCCGTGTAGCTCGTGAGCTTGTGGTTGTCCCAGAGCAGCCAGCGCAGGATCTCGCGGCGCTCGATCGCGTCCGCCGGCCCGAAACGCTCGAACTGCTCGGCGAGGTAGTCCAGGATCACCCCGGACTGCGCAATCATCTCGCCCTGGTGCAGGAGCACCGGAACCTCGCCCATGACGTTGATCTCGCGATACGCCGGCTTCTTCGTCTCGCCTCCGAAATAGTCGACGAAGCGCGGCTCCCAGCGCGCCCCGGCGAGCTGCAGCGTCAGCGCTGCCTTGTAGGCGTTGCCCGATTGCGCGAAGCAGTACAGCGTGTATTCGGCCGCCACGTCACCAGCCTCCGGTGGCGAGCCAGCGCTCGACCTGCTCGAACCTGTCGAGTCCCCAGAAGGGCTCGCCGTCGACGACGACGTACGGCGATCCGAAAACGCCCTTGGCGATCGCCTCGTCGTTGGCGCGCCGGAGCGAGTCCTTGACCGCGGGATCGTCGATCGCGGCGCGTGCTTCATCCGCGTCGACGCCGCAAGTCGCTGCGACCGCAACCGCCACCTCGGGCGAGGATATGTCCTTGTCGTCGACGAAGTACGCCCGGTAGAGCGCGTGCACCACGCGCGCGGCAAGCGCCTCGTCGCGCGCTGCGACCCAGAGCACGATACGCGCGGCTGCCTGCGAGGGTATCGGGAACTTGGACGGAACGCGAAACTCGCGCACGCCGTGAAAAGCCGCGCTGCGATGCATGTCGCGTCGCGAGTAGTCGCCCTTGAGCGGGATCTGCAGGAGTGGGACCGCGCCCGTCTGCTTGAACACCGCGCCCAGCAGGATCGGATGCCAGTTCACGGTGCGGCCATGCCTTTGCGCCAGCGCCTCGATCTTCTCCGAAGCCAGATAGCCGTACGGAGAGGAAAAATCGAAGTAGAACTCGATCGGTGCGGACATCTCGATCCTCTTGTGATATGCGGGTCAATCGCGCGGGTGTCAGCTTCGTTTTGCTTCGATGCGCGGCGGCGCGCCGTCAGCTCACGAGCGAGCGGCCGATCACCAGCCGCTGGATGTCGCTCGTCCCCTCGTAGATCTGGCAGACGCGCACGTCGCGGTAAATGCGCTCAACCGGAAAATCCGCGACGTAGCCATAGCCGCCGTGAACCTGGATCGCCGCCGAGCACACGCGCTCGGCCATCTCGGACGCAAAGAGTTTTGCCATCGACGCCTCCGCGAGGCACGGGCGTCCCGCGTCGCGCAGTACCGCGGCGTGCCACACCATCTGGCGCGCGACCTCGATCTCGGTGGCCATGTCGGCGAGCCGAAAATTCACTGCCTGGTGGTCGATGATGGGCTTGCCGAAGCTCGTACGCTCGCGCGCGTAGGCGAGCGCTGCGTCGAAGGCTGCGCGCGCCATGCCCACCGCCTGCGCGGCGATGCCGATGCGCCCCGCTTCGAGATTGGCCAGCGCAATCCGGTAGCCCTCGCCTTCCGCGCCGAGAAGATTCGCCAGGGGAACGACGCATTGCTCGAACACGATCTGCGCGGTGTCGGAGGCTCGCTGCCCGAGCTTGTCCTCGACACGCGCCGCGTTGTATCCCGGCGTCGAGGTCTCGACGATGAACGCCGAGATGCCCTTCTTTCCCGCGGCCTTGTCGGTGACCGCGAACACGATGGCGATGTCGGCGTTCTTGCCCGAAGTGATGAATTGCTTGACGCCGTCGAGAACATAGCCGTCGCCACGGCGCTCGGCGCGCAGGCCGATCGCGCCGGCATCGGAGCCGACGTGCGGCTCGGTCAGGCAGAAGCAGCCCAGCATCTCGCCGCTGGCGAGCGGTCGAAGATAGCGCTCCTTCTGCGCGTCGGTTCCGAATGCGGCGATCGGCCCGCAGACCACCGAGTTCTGAACGCTGACCACCGTCGAGGTGGCGCCGTCGCCGGCGGCGATTTCCTCGAGCGCGACGGCGAGGCAAACATAGTCCATTCCGGCGCCGCCCCAGCGCTCCGGAACCACCATACCCAGCGCGCCGACCTCTCCCAGCGCGCGCAGCTCGTCCCGGGGAAAGTGCGACTCACGGTCCCAGCGCGCGGCGTTCGGGAGAAGCCGATCGCGGGCGAACGCGCGCAACGTGTCGCGCACCATGGATTGTTCCTGCCCCAGTATCATGGTCAACGCGCCCGCGCGTCGAGGGCGAGCTTCACCGCAATCCCTGCGAAGATCCCGCCCAGAACCCAGCGCTGCACCGCGATCCACATGCGCCGAGCGCCGAGCCAGCGCGCAGCGTGTGCGGCGGCGAGCACGAACAGCATGTCGCCGACGCCGCCGATCACGATCTGCACCGCTGCGAGCAGCAGCGACTGGAGCAGTACGCTGCCGCGCGACGGATCGACGAACTGCGGAAACAGAGCGAGATAGAACAGCGCTACCTTCGGGTTGAGGATGCTGGTGAGCATGCCCGTTCGGAACAGCACCGCGGGGCGTGCCGGCGGCAGGTCGCGCCGCGTGAACAGGCCGCCGGCGCCTCGCGGACGAACCGCATCCCACGCCAGCCACAGCAGGTACGCAGCGCCTGCCCAGCGCACCGCGTCATAGAGCATCGGAATGGCGACCAATACCGCCGTGAGGCCGAGCGCGGCGGCCACCGCGTAGCACAGGAATCCGGTGGTCGTGCCGGCGAGCGAGATCATTCCGGCGGCGCGTCCCTGACACAGCGTTCGCGATATGAGATACATCAGATTGGGGCCCGGCGTGAGCATGAGCACCACGCAGGCCAGCGCGAAGAGCGCGAGAGCGTCGAGCGGAATCATGAGCTTCCCGAGCCGGCCGGCTGCATCATGGTGTCTAGACGCGCTCGATGGCCAGCGCGGTGGCTTCGCCGCCGCCGATGCATAGGCTCGCGATGCCGCGACGACCTCCGTGCTTGCGCAACGCGCCAAGCAGCGTGACGATGATGCGCGCGCCGGATGCGCCGATGGGATGTCCAAGCGCGCACGCGCCGCCATGGACGTTGACTTTTCCCGGGGGCAGGTCGAGTTCGCGCATCGCCGCCATCGCTACTACCGCGAAGGCCTCGTTGATCTCGTAGAGGTCGACGTCCTTCGGGCTCCATCCCAGCTTGTCGTGGAGCTTGCGCATCGCGCCGATCGGCGCAGTGGGGAACAAGCCGGGCTCCTGAGCATGCGTGGCATGGCCCATGATCACGGCCAGGGCGCTAAGCCCGCGTTGTTCGGCAAGCGAGCGACGCATAAGCACCAGCGCTGCGGCGCCGTCCGAGATCGAGCTGGCATTGGCCGCGGTGACGGTGCCATCCTTGCGAAACGCCGGCTTGAGCAAGGGAATCTTTTGCGCGTCGGCCTTCGCCGGCTGCTCGTCGCGATCGATCACCCGCTCCACGACCGATTCGCCCTTTCGACCCGTCACCGTGACCGGCGAGATTTCCCACGCGAACGTCCCGTCCTGATTCGCGGCCAGCGAGCGAGCGAGCGAGCGCAACGCAAACTCGTCCTGCGCCTCGCGGGTGAAACCGAAGCTGCCGGCGCACTGCTCGGCGAACACGCCCATCAGCGTGCCCTTGTCGTAGGCATCCTCGAGTCCGTCGAGGAACATGTGGTCGTACACCGTGCCGTGCCCCATGCGCATGCCACCGCGAGCCTTGGGCAGCAGATACGGCGCGCCGCTCATGCTTTCCATGCCGCCGGCGACGACGACGCGCGCGCTTTCCGCGAGCAGGACATCGTGCCCGAGCATGGTTGCCTTCATCGCTGAGCCACACATTTTCGACAGCGTGGTGCACGGCGTCGCGACGGGAAGCCCGGCCTTGAGTGCGGCCTGTCGCGCGGGCGCCTGGCCCTGTCCCGCCATCAGGCAGTTGCCGAAAAGCACCTCGTCGACGTCGGCGGGAGCCACACCCGCGCGCTCGACCGCGGCGCGGATCGCCACCGCGCCAAGATCGGACGCGGAGAGCGCCGCGAAATCGCCCATCAGACCGCCGATGGGTGTTCTCGCCGCGCCGACGATGACCACGGGATCGTTATGCATGATTCATGACATCCGACTTAGGCGCCGCAGCGCCGACACGCTCCGGTCGACTACGCTGCGCCCGCCTTGCCGGATACGTCGGACTTGCGCGCCCGGCGCGGGCGGCGGACGAGCTCGCCCGCACAATCGGGGCACACGCCGTTGAGCGCGTTGGCACAGGTCGCGCAGAAGGTGGATTCGTAGCTGCAGATGTACGCCGCGTCGTCGTCCGGCCCGAGCGGCCAGGCACATCGTTGGCAGCGTTCCCGCATCTCCAGAGCCATCTCACCCTCATCACTTGGTTTCGTTGAACAATTCGCGGCCGATCAACATCCGTCTTATCTCGGACGTGCCGGCGCCGATCTCGTACAACTTGGCGTCGCGCCACAGGCGTCCCGCCGCAAACTCGTTGATGTAGCCGTTGCCGCCGAGCGCCTGGATCGCCTCGCCGGCCATCCACGTCGCCTTTTCCGCAGCATAGAGTATCGCACCCGCAGCGTCCTTGCGCGCGGTTTCGCCGCGGTCGCAGGCCTGCGCCACCGCGTAGACGTACGCCTTGCACGCATTCATCGTGGAGTACATGTCGGCGAGCTTGCCCTGCATGAGCTGGAACTCGCCGATGGGTTGCCCGAACTGCTGGCGCTCGTGCACGTAGGGCAGCACGATGTCCATGCAGGCGCGCATGATGCCGAGCGGGCCGCCGGCCAGCACGGCGCGCTCGTAGTCGAGCCCGCTCATGAGCACGTTGACGCCCTTGCCCTCCTCCGCCAGCACGTTCTCCTCCGGCACCATGCAGTTCTCGAACACGAGCTCGCATGTATTGGAGCCGCGCATTCCGAGCTTGTCCAGTTTTTGCGCGGTGGTGAAACCGCGCATGCCCTTTTCGATGAGAAACGCGGTGATGCCGCGCGGCCCGGCATGCGCATCGGTCTTGGCGTAGACGACGAGCGTGTCGGCGTCGGGGCCGTTGGTGATCCACATCTTGGTGCCGTTGAGAAGGTAACCGCCTTCAGGGGCGCGATCGGCGCGCAGCCGCATCGAGACGACGTCTGACCCCGCGCCCGACTCGCTCATCGCGAGCGCGCCGACGTGCTCGCCGGACACGAGCTTGGGAAGATACTTGCGCTTCTGCGCCGGGCTGCCGTTGCGCCTGATCTGGTTGACGCACAGGTTTGAGTGCGCGCCGTAGGAAAGTCCGACCGACGCCGAGGCGCGGCTGATCTCCTCCATCGCCACGACGTGCGCCAGGTAGCCCATCGCGGTGCCGCCGTATTCCTCCTCGACGGTGATGCCGAGCAGGCCGACGTCCCCCATCTTGCGCCACAGGTCCGGTGGAAAGACGTTGTCGCGGTCGATCGCCGCCGCGCGCGGCGCGATCTCGCTGTCGGCGAACTGCCGCACCGTCGCGCGCAGCATGTCGACGGTCTCGCCGTGATGAAAGTTCAGTGCCGGAAATTCGAGCATCGCATCCTCGCTCGGGCCGCGCCCGCATCCTCGCCACGCCACGCTTGGCCACGCCAGGCCGCGGCTAAGCGCCGATTCAACGCGGGGGCTTTTCCCGCATCACCATCAGCGTCTGCTGCATGATCGCGCACAGTGTGCGCCGACCGTCTTCCTCCGCGTGCACCTCGCCGCGGGTGATCACCAGCGTACGGCCGGGCTTCACCACCTCCCCCGTCGCGATCAGGCGCTCGCCTCGCGCCGGATTGATCAGGTTGAGCTTGAACTCGACCGTCAGCACTTCCGATTCCACGGGGAACAGTGTGAAGCCGGCGTATCCGCCCGCCGAGTCGACGATCGTACCAACGATGCCGGCGTGGATGTAGCCGTGCTGCTGCGTAAGATCCTGACGGCATTCGAGCTCGACCACGCAACGACCGGGCGAGAGCGCGCTGATGTGCGCCCCGAGCAGCCGCATCGCCGCCTGCCGCTCGAAGCTCTCGCGCACCCGCGATGCATAGTCGGCATCGGCGGGCACCCAGGCGGGACTCTGTGCAGCACCGGAGGTCGGCGTCATGGTCGAGGCCTTCACGCGCGAAAAACCGCAGCGTACCTTCCGTTTACGTAAACGTCAACTAAGCCTGTCCGGGTGGTTTCGGTTCCCGCCCGGCTTTGCCGGGCGCGCCCCCGCCTGACGCAGGCGCTTTCGGCATTGGCGCTCGAGCGAGTCGATCTCCTCGAGGACGAACGAGATGTCCTCGCGCTGCTGCTCGAGCATCGCGCGGCGCGCGGTCAGCACCTCGAGAAACTTCACGAGCTGCGGGCGCTCGCTCCCGCCGGCTGTGTCGTAGAGGTCGAGCAATTCGCGGATCTCGGAGAGCGACAATCCCAGGCGCTTGCCGCGCAGGAGCAGCTTGATGCGGACGCGGTCGCGCTCCCCGTAAATGCGGTTGCGTCCGCTGCGATGGGGCGCCAGCAACCCCTCGTCCTCGTAGAAGCGGATCGCGCGGGTGGTCAGCGCGAACTCCTTGGCGAGGTCGGAAATGCTGTACGTGGCGGACGGCGGCCGGAACGACATCGAAGCGCTTCGGAATGCCGCAGGGCGCGGCGCATTCAACATACCATAACCGCTGTCTCGCAACTTGACACGCCCAGTCGATTGCACCACGATGCTGCGTCGCACAACGCTGGTGCGCACGCGCCGGGCTTGGCATCGGCGCGGCGGCATCCCATGAACGCATCGCTCCCCGCAGTCCTCGGCTTTCCCTTTGCCGCGCCGCCGGCTGCCGCTTCCATCAGCGCCGTCGCAACGGGCATTTTCTGGCTGCGCATGCCGCTCCCGTTTGCCCTGGACCACATCAACTTGTGGCTGCTCGAGGATGCCGACGGCTGGACGCAGGTCGACTGCGGCTACGGCGACGCCGCCACGCGCGCGCTGTGGGAAACGCACTTCGAGGTCTCGCTCGGCAAGCGCGCACTGACGCGCATCATCGCCACGCACTATCACCCCGATCACCTGGGTAACGCCGCGTGGCTGGTGGCGCGCTTCGGTTGCCCGCTGCACATGCCCCAATCCGAATTCCTCACCGCGCACATGATGGGTGGCGGCCATCCGGCCTATGACACCACGGCGATATGCGAGCTCTTCCGGTTGCATGGTCTCGCACCCGAACACGTCGAGGCGCTGCGCCGGCGGGGAAATCACTATCGAAGCGGCGTCCCGGAACTGCCCGCCACGTTCCGACGGCTGGTCGATGGCGACGAGCTCGACATCGGCGGTCGACGCTGGCGATGCTTTGCCGGCTACGGCCACTCTCCCGAGCACATGGCGCTTCATTGCCGCGACATCGGCTTATGCATCTCCGGCGACATGCTGCTGCCCCGGATCAGCACCAACGTGAGCGTGTCGCCGGCGGAACCCGAGGGCGACCCGCTCGGGCGCTTCCTCGACTCGCTCGCCGCCTTCGCCGCGCTGCCTGCGGATACGCTGATATTGCCGTCGCACGGCCTGCCCTTTGTCGGCGCCGCGGTCCGCGTCGCGCAGTTGCACGCCCACCACGCGGCGCGCCTCGCCGAGCTCGAAGCCGCGGCCATCGAGCCGCGAAGCGCCGCCGAACTCGTCCCGGTGCTGTTCCGTCGCGAGCTCGACGTGCAGCAGCGCTTTTTCGCGATGGGCGAGGCGATCGCGCACCTGAATCACCTCTGGCACGCGGGACGGCTCGCGCGCATCATCGACGACGACGCGAGCATCCGCTTTCGCCGCGCGTCCTAGCGATCGAACACTGCAAGGAAGACAACCATGAGCACTGCCCAGAATCCCACATCGGCCAAGGTCGGCTGCGATCCCGTCGCCCTCGCGGCGTCGTATGCGAGCGCGGCCGACAAGAGCGCGAAGTTACTCGGCGAGTACGTCTCGCGTCATTCCGACACCGCGGACTCGGCGGGCTCCGCGGCCAGCGACGAACTCGGGCTGTCGAAGGCGTTTTTCGAGCTCGCCGCGAAAATGCTGTCGAACCCGTACCGCCTCGCCGAGTCGCAGATGAACCTGATGTGGGACTACTCGGCGCTCTGGCAGTCGTCGATGATGCGGCTCATGGGACAGGCGCCGGCGCCGGTGGTTGAGCCGGCCAAGGGCGACAAGCGCTTCCGCCACGAGGATTGGCAGGAGCATTTTCTGTTCGACTACGTGAAGCAGTCGTACCTCATCGCCGCGCGCTGGCTGCACAAGTCAGTCGCCAACGTCGAGGGCCTCGATGAGCAAACCCAGAAAAAAGTCGAGTTCTTCACACGTCAGTACATCGACGCGCTGGCGCCGTCGAACTTCGCACTGACCAATCCGGAGGTGTTCCGTGAGACGGTAGCCACCGGCGGGCAGAACCTGGTCAAGGGCCTCAACAACCTGCTCGACGACATCGAGCGCGGCAACGGCAAGCTCAAGATCTCGATGACCGACACCAAGGCCTTCGAGCTCGGCGTCAACATCGCCACGACGCCTGGCAAGGTCGTGTTCCAAAACGACCTGATGCAGCTCATCCAGTACGAGGCCACGACGCCCAAGGTCTACCAGCGGCCGCTGCTCATCATGCCGCCGTGGATCAACAAGTATTACATCCTCGACCTGCGCGAGAAGAATTCGCTGGTGAAATGGTGCGTCGAGCAGGGTCTCACCGTGTTCGTCATCTCGTGGGTCAATCCCGACGCGAAGCTGGCGGGCAAGGACTTCGTCGATTACATGCACGAAGGACCGCTCGCAGCGCTCGACGCCATCGAGAAAGCGACCGGCGAGCGCGAGGTCAACGTTCTCGGCTATTGTCTCGGCGGTACCTTGCTGGCGGCGACGCTCGGGTACATGGCGTCGAAAAAAGACAAGCGCATCGTCAGCGCAGGCTTCATGACCACGCTGGTCGACTTCGCGGCGAGCGGCGAGCTCGAGGTGTTCATCGACGAGGAGCAGGTCGCGTCGCTCGAGCGCAAGATGAACGAGCGAGGCTATCTCGAAGGCTCCGAGATGGCCAACACCTTCAACATGCTGCGCAGCAACGACCTCATCTGGTCGTTCGTCATCAACAACTACCTGATGGGACGCGACCCGTTCCCCTTCGACCTGCTGCACTGGAACTGCGATTCCACGCGCATGCCCGCCAAGATGCACAGCTTCTACCTGCGCAACATGTACCTGGCCAATGCGCTCAAGGAGCCGGGCGGCGTGACGCTCGACGGCGTCCCGATCGATCTCTCAAAGATCTCGCTGCCGACGTATTTCGTCTCGGCGATCGAGGATCACATCGCACCGTGGAAGGCGACCTACACCGGCCCGAAGCTCTTCGGCGGCAAGTCGCGCTTCGTCCTTTCCGGCTCGGGACACATCGCAGGCATGATCAACCCGCCGGTCGCCAAGAAGTACGGCTACTGGAGCAACGACAAGCTCGCCGACACGCCCGATCAATGGCTGGAGGGCGCGAAGCAGCACGAGGGGTCGTGGTGGCCCAACTGGCTCGCGTGGCTGCAGCCGCATCTCGGATCGAAGGTGGCGGCGCGCAGCGCCGGAAAGCAAAACGGCAAGAAAGGGCTGCGCGCGATCGAGCCCGCTCCGGGCAGCTACGCGCGGCAGCGCGCGGATGCTGCGCCGCGCGGGTAGCTCACGCTATAGTGGCGGTTGCAAGGCGCTGGAGAACTGCGACATGAAACGATTCTGTGCGGTGACGATGATTGCGCTGTCGACGATGGCGTACGTCGACGCGACGGCGCAAAGCCAGTCGAGCATGACGCCGGCGACGACACCCGCCGCGAATTCGTGCGCGACCTGCGGGACCATCCAGTCGATCCGTTACGTCGAGCAAAAGGGCCGGGGGAGTGGTGCGGGCGCGGTCGCCGGCGGCGTGCTGGGTGGCGTGGTCGGCCACCAGTTCGGATCGGGGCGTGGCAATACCGTCGCGACCATCGCCGGAGTCGGAGTGGGCGCGGTAGCGGGCAATGAAGTCGAAAAGAACGTCAAGAAAAAATCGTACTACGTCGTCACCGTTCGCCTCGACAACGGCGGCTCGAAAAGCGTGACGCAGAGCGCGACGCCGGCGTTGCGCGAGGGCGACCGCGTCAAGGTCGTCGACGGCAACCGCCTGGCACTGCTGGCCAACTAGGGGGCGACCCCGGCGAGGCCCCCGCGCGCAAGCGCGGGGATCGACGGCCCGCGAGTCGACGCAGGCGAGCGACCAGACCGCGCGAAATTCGCGGGATCGACCGGAAGCCCGCGCGCGCGATGCGACCCTAGCGCCCCGGCACCAAGCCGGGAGCCTGACCGGCGACCGGCGCAGGCGGAGGGAGGGGCGCGGCGGCGGGAACGGTCCCGCTGCGCACGGGCGGCGGCGCGGTCAGCACCTCGCGCGGCGCGCCCATCCCGACTGCAGGCTGCGATGTCGGCGCAGGCACGATGACCGGGGCTGACGGCGGAACACGCGCTGGCGGCGTCGAGGGTTGAACCGCGATCGCCGGTGCGGCGAATCCGCGTTCGGCAGCGACAGGCGCTTTCGGTCCGGGCGTGGGCGCGACACCGGTGTAGGCGCCG
This sequence comes from Betaproteobacteria bacterium, assembly GCA_040005035.1. Classification (GTDB taxonomy): domain Bacteria; phylum Pseudomonadota; class Gammaproteobacteria; order Burkholderiales; family Casimicrobiaceae; genus PALSA-1003. The sequence goes on from JBDTZQ010000020.1 coordinate 11,204, forward strand.
CGCCCTCCGGCAACGCCGCCATAGACGGGCGCCGCGGGCGCCTGGACTGATGCGGCAGCCGCAGGGCCCGGCGTCAGGACGGCGCGTGGAGGTGGCGTCGCGACGACAGTGCCACCGTTGGCCGGCGTCGCGGCGACCGGCGCCGCGGAGCGTGGCGCGAGGTCTGGAAAGTTGCCGCCCGGGATCGCGCGCGATGCAGCCGCTCCGGGCGCCGGCAACGCGGCGGCTGGAAATCCTGCGCTTCCGGCTCGCTCGCCTGCTGCCCGGCGCGCCGGCATGGCGCCGGGACTCTCCTGCGGGGCATTCGGTTGAGCCGACGTCGCCGCGGCTGCGCCGGAGCGCGCGTTGCGCGTCATCTGCTGGAACTGCGCTCCCGCCGGAATGGGCGCGGCGATCGCCGGCCTGCCGGCGTTGCGTACAGGGGCCAGGCCAAGCGCCGGCGCGCCGCCGAGCATGGGCGCGCTGGCCGCCGCGGCCGACCCAACGTTGATCTGATTGGCTGCGACGGGCCGCGACCCGCTCATCACGCCCGCCGGTACCGCAGTCATGGCGCCGGGCACGCTGGCGTTGATGTAGCGTCCGGGCGAGCTGCCACGGCGGTCGGATTGGGCGACCGCATAGGGTTGATTGTACTGGCGCAGGCAGCGCCCGGAGCAGCGGCCCCACGAGGGCGTATACGCTTCGCCCCACCCCAGCGGCACCCAGCCGTAGGCGTTCGATCCCCCGGCCCAGCCCATGCCCCCGTACCAGGCGACGAGCGCGGGCGCCCAACGCGGGCGGACGTTGCGCTCGCCTGGGCACCAGCCCCAACGCCCTCCGGCATAGATCCACCGGCCGTAGTGGAACGGCGCGTACCCCCATGGAGCCGAATCGACCCACGTCCACCCGAAAGGCGCCACCCACGTCCAACTGCCGTAGCGGTACGGCGCCCACCCCACCGCGACGGTCGAGGGATACCAGACGGCTCCGTAGGTCGGGGCCGCCTCCCAAGTCCCGTAGTCGTCGAGATCGCGCACGCCCACCATGTCGGGCGAGACGTAGGCGGCGGCGCGCGAACTGTCGTAGCGCTGCTCGCGCGCTGCGCTCCAGGCATCGAAGCCGTCGCTGGGCAAGCCGTTCTGCACCGCCAGGCCCGCGCCGTCGATACCCATCACGGTGGCGACCTGCCCCGCCAAGGTCTGCTGCACGCCGCCGGCGAAGCGTACCGCCGCGTCGCCTTCGCGCACCGACACGACGGTGCGCTGCGCTGCGGCATCGACGTCTATGCGGTACTGCCCGGGCCGGACGATGTCGATCTGCGCGTGCGGCGTGTCGACATGGACTACGTCGCCGGAGATGCTGCGCACGCGCAGGATCACCCGGCCCGAAGCAACGAACAGCGCGAGCTGCGAATCGTCGAGCGCGGCCAGTTGCAGGTTGGTGTCGCCGGCCATACGCAGGCGGCCGCCGCCGAAGTCGATTTCGGCGCGACCGTTCGACGACACCCAGAGATTGTCTCCCGCGGTCACCGGGTAGTTGAGGCCGATGGGCGCCCATTCGTTGGCGCGCTCGGGCGTGGCGAGAAAAAGCTCGCCCGCGAAGTCGCTCACGCGTCCGACCCGCGAGGGCGGATCCGCCGTCTCGTCCTGCGCCAGCGAGCCGAAGCTTGGGAGGAGCAACAGCGCGATCAGCGCGAGGGCCCCACGGACGTCATCTTGTTTGCAGTGCGGCATGATGGGTGATCAGAGAATCGGTTGAAGAGGGTCAATGAGTTGCGCAATGGGTTCCGCTCAGTTGCGCTCAGCTCGGTTAACGCGGGCGCCGCTCCCGCGCGCCGCCGGAGGTGCCGAGCCAAAGCGCCGTCGGCGATGCCTGCGCATTCGATTACAATGCACGCAGAATTAGACAATACACCACGGAGGAAATTCAAGAATGCGAACGATCAAGACTGCCCTTTGCGCGGGTGCGCTGGCCGTGGCTGCGTTGATTTCAAACAACGAAGCGAATGCGCAGTTCAACCAGTTCTATTTTTTTGGCGACAGTCTCACCGACGCCGGATCGTACAAGCCGCTGCTTCCCCCGGGGACGGGCCTGTTCACGACCAATCCGGGTCCGGTCTGGGCGCAGGCGCTCGCGCAACGATACGGGTCGTCGGCAAGCCCCGCCAATCAGGGCGGCAACGACTACGCGCAAGGCGGCGCGCGCGTCACGCAATTGCCGGGCGTGCCCAATAGTCCGCCTACCGCCACCGCCGTTCCGATCGCGACGCAGATCCAGACCTATCTCAGTTCGGGACCGATAAATCCGAAGGCGCTGTATTCGGTGTGGGGCGGAGCCAACGATCTGTTCTACCAACTCGGATTGGCGCAGGCAGGAGCCATCACGAGCGCGCAGGCGCAGACCAATGTCGCCGTCGCCGCCACGCAGCTCGCACAGCAGGTCGGCACTCTGAGCGCGGCGGGCGCGCGCTACATCATGGTCCTGAATCTGCCCGACATCGGCAAGGCGCCGGGCTACGCATCGTCTTCTGCCTCGTCGACGATATCTGCGTTCACGAGCTTCTACAACAGCACGATGAATTCAGCACTCGATGCCTTGCACATCAACATCATCAAGCTCAACATCTTCGCGTTGTTCACCGAGGTGATCGCGGCACCGGGTTCATTCGGTCTCACCAACGTCACGTCGCAGGCATGCACGTCGTCGAGCGTGCTGATCTGCACCGCGGCCACATTGGTGGCTCCGAACGCTGCGCAGACTTACGCCTTCGCCGACGGCGTGCATCCGACAACGGCGGGCCACCAGATCATCGCCGACTATGCGTCATCGGTGATCAGCGCTCCGCAGCAGATCGGCTTGCTAGCCAACGCGCCGGCGCAGGCCGACCAGGCGAACTTCCGCGCGCTCGATGGCCGCATGTGGTCCGCGCTGAGCACACCGCGGCCGCAGAACAGGTTCGATGCGTATGCGGTCTACGACTACGGCAACTACGATCGCAGCGGTGACTTCGGCGGAGGCAGCAGCAACAACAACACGATCGTCATCGGCGGAGACATGAAGGTATCGGACCAGGTGCTTGCCGGCATCTCGTTCGGCTACTCGCAGGATCGCTCGTCGCTGGGCGGTGGCGGCGGCTACACCTTGAACGACGGAATGTTCACCGGATACCTCGGCTACGGATCAGGGCCGTGGTACGTAGGAGCGACGCTGGGTGGCGGTGGGCTGGACTACCGCAACGTCCATCGCAGCTTCGCGCTGGGCGGCGGAAACCGGTCCGAGAGCGGAAGCACCAACGGCACGCAGCTCGTCGGGCGGCTGCTCGGCGGGTACTGGTTCAATGCGTCGCAGGAGCTCATCCATGGCCCGTACGCGCGCCTGACCTACCAGAAAATCAAGGTCGACGGCTACGCGGAAAGCGGCACGTCGAGCACGGCGATGTCCTTCGGCGACCAGAAGAACGATTTCTTCTCGTCGAGCCTCGGCTGGCAGGCATCGGGCGTCCTCGGCTCGATACGCCCCTTCGGCCGCGTCAGCTGGGAATACGTCGACAGCAAGAATCGCGACGTCACCGCGCAGCTCGTCTCGCTCCCCGGCACCTTCACGCTTCCCGCGTACAAGCCGGGCAACAACTATGCGCTGTTCCTTCTGGGAGCGAGCATGCCCATCGGGCGCGACATCACCGGCTTCCTCAGCGTGAACGCGAGCGCGGGCAGCGACGGCGGGAACTACCAGGCGGTCACCGTGGGAATCCGCGCTCCGCTCTGAAACGACGCATCGACTTCAAGGCCGCGCTTTGCGCGGCCTTTTTTGTGCGTCGTCAGCGCGAGTCCGTGCCATCGACGCGCGGCTTGCGCTTGGCCCGCACCAACAGCCTGTCGTACAACGGCCGAGGCAACGCGCGAAAAACGCGGCCGACGAGCGCCATCTGCCACGGGATCACATGGAATCGTCCGCCGCGCGCTACCGCGCGCGATATCCGTTGCGCCGCGTTCTCGGCAGTAAGCAGGAACGGCATGCGATATGGATTGCCGGTCGTCATCGGCGTATCGATGTAACCTGGACAGATCGTGATCACCTTCACCCCTGAACCCGCGAGCTCGACGCGCAGGCTTTCGAGGTAGGCTATTGCGCCGGCTTTCGACGCCGAGTAGGCGCCTGCCCCGGGAAGGCCGCGAAATCCGGCGACGCTTGCGATACCGACCAGCTTGCCGCGCTTCGCAGCGAGCATCGCGCCCAGGAACGGCTGGAAGGTGTGGACGAGGCCCAGCAGATTGGTGTCGACCACGGCGCGGAACACTTCGCCGTCCTCCGCGTGCGAGGTCAGCGTGCCGACCGAAATGCCGGCGTTGGCGAAGACGATATCGGGCGCGCCGAAGCGCCGGATGAAATCCTCGGCGGCGATGACGAGCGCCGCGGCATCCCGGACATCGCCGGCGTAGGTCTCGCAGGTGGCACCGGACAGGCTCGCGCGCAACGCATCGAGCGCCGCGCTGCGCCGCGCGAACAGGCCGAGCGTGCCGCCCGTCGCGGCGTAGTGTCGCGCCAGCGCCTCACCGATGCCGCTGCTCGCGCCCGTGATGAAGACCTTCACGGCGCTTCCATCCGCGCGACTCAGGTCTTCGGGCGTTCGCCGCGTGCCTTCGCGACCAGTGCGTCAATGGCAGCAGGCATCGCGGCGTGCCCGCCGACGCGATCGGACATGGTCACGAACTTCCCGTCGACCACGACCGTCGGCACCGCCTGGACATTGTATTCCTGGGCAACCACCATCGCCCGCTTGAGCTTGCTGTCGACCCCGAATGAATTGTAGGTGTCCATGACCTTGGCTCGATCGAGGCCCTTGCTCGCGGCCCAGTCGAAGAACACCTTGTCCTGGTAGAGCGGCGTCCCGCTGACGTGCACCGCCTTGAACACCTCAGGCGAAAGACGCACGTCCTCACCCATCGCGTCGAGCGTGAAGTAGATCTTCGCCAAGGGCTTCCAGCGATCCTGGAACATGACCGGCACGCGACGAAACTGCACGTCGGCGGGCGTGGTCTTGAACCACGTCTGAAGATACTGCTCGAGGTCGCTGCAATGCGGGCAGCCATAGGAGAAAAACTCGATGACCTCGATCTTCTTGCCGGTCTCCACGGTATGCGGCACCTTCATCCGCGAATATTCCTTGCCTTCGACCGGCTGCGCGGAAGCCATCGCGGCCAGCGACAGCCCGGCGAACACGCCGAGGACCTGGAGCGCGAAACGCTGCACTGAGCGCTGCACTGAGCGGTCCACCGAGCGCTGCACTGCGCATTTCGTTGCGTGTTTCATTGCCTCTCCTGCCAAAAGAGCATTAGCGGTCGATGCTTCGTCCGATTCGACCGCATGAAGTTCAATTCGGGCGCCGCAAAGCTCAAGGATTGCGGATCACCGCGACGTCGAATCCGCTTTTCACGAGCTCGCCCTTGATGCGGTTGAGCTCGTCGGTGTTGTCGTACGGTCCCACACGCACGCGGTAGCGCACGCCCTTGTCGGGAAGGGGCACGGTCTGAATCACCGCCTCCCATCCGGAAAGCGCCAGGCGCGCCTTCAGGTTCTCCGCGTCGGACTCACCGTTGAACGCGCCTGCCTGCAACCAGAACCGGTCGGCCGTCTTGGCCGGGTCCTTCGGCGTCTCGCGCTCGGAGGGCTTGGCGATCACCGCCGGGGGAACCCGGTCGGGGGGACGTTCGAGCTTGTCGATGCCTTTGCGATCGACCGGCGCTTTCGGCTCCTCGCCTCCGGGAAGGATCTTGTAGAAATCGAATCGCGGCTTGTCCTTGTCCGCCGACGCCACCGCCGAGCCTCGGCCCGAATCCTTGGCCGCGCCCGCCGGCGCGAGCGGCGTCGAGAAGCCCGCCCTTCCGAGGTAGAACGCAACCGTCGCCGCCAGCGCCAGACCGACGATCAGGCCGATGAACACGCCCAGCAACGTTCCACCGCGCGTGCCGCGGGGTCGGGCATGGCGTTCGGAGTACGGCCTTGTTCGTCTGCTCGATCTCACATTTTTTCCGGTGCGCTCACGCCCAGTATCGCGAGTCCGTTGCGTATGACCTGCCCGGTCGCCACCACCAGCGCGAGCCGCGCGCGCCGCACGACCGGATCGTCGACGAGGAATTGCTCGGCATTATAGTAGCTGTGAAATTCCGCCGCCAATTCCTTGAGAAAAAACGTGATTCGATGCGGGGCGAGTTCGCGCAGCGCGATCGCGAGCTCGTCCGGAAAATCGGCGAGCCGCCGCAGCAGCGCGTCTTCGTAACGGCTGGCGAGCGGCGCAAGCTCGGCCCCACGCAGCGTCGACGCCGCGGTCGCGACGTCGATTCCGGCTTTTTCCAGCACGCTGCACATGCGCGCGTGCGCATACTGGACGTAATAGACCGGATTCTCCTCGGTCTGGGCGCGGGCGAGGTCGACGTCGAAGGTGAGCTGAGAGTCCGACTTGCGCAGGAGAAAAAAGAAACGCACGGCGTCGCGTCCGACTTCGTCGATGAGCTCCCGCAGCGTCACCCCCGTTCCGGCGCGCTTGGAAAGTTTCACCTCCTCGCCATCGCGCATGACCAGCACCATCTGGTGCAAGACATAGTCGGGGTAGCCCTCGGGAACGCCCATCTCCAGCGCCTGAAGCCCGGCACGCACGCGCGAGAGCGAGCCGGCGTGGTCGGCGCCGAGCTCGGTGATGGCGCGACGGAAACCGCGCTTCCATTTCGTGACGTGGTACGCGATATCGGGCACGAAGTAGGTGAAGCTTCCGTCCGACTTGCGCATCACGCGATCCTTGTCGTCGCCGTAGCTGGTCGTGCGCAACCAGAGCGCGCCGTCCTTTTCGTAGGTCTTGCCGCGCGCTGCCAGCGTGGCTACGGTCTCGTCGACCAGGCCGTCGGTGTAGAGCGACGATTCGAGGAAGTAGCCGTCGAAGCGCACGCCGAATGCCGCCAGGTCGCCATCCTGCTCATGGCGCAGCGCGGCGACGGCGAAGGCACCGATCGTGCCCAGGTCGTTGCCGGGCGCGTCGTCGGGATGCGCGACGGCATAGTCGCGCGCGATCTCGCGGATGTATTCACCCTGGTAACCATCGGGGGGAAACGGTGCGGCCAGTCCGTGCGCTTCGCGCAGCCGGGCCTGCACCGACAGCGCCAGATTGGCGATCTGCGCGCCGGCATCGTTGTAGTAGAACTCGCGGCGCACCGCGAAGCCCTGCGATTCCAGCAGCCGCGCCAGCGCGTCGCCGACTGCGGCGCCGCGACCGTGCCCGACATGCAGCGGCCCGGTAGGATTGGCCGAAACGAACTCGACCATGACGGGGACGCCCGCGCCGCATGGGTTGTGGCCGAACTTGTCGGTCTGGGCGAGCACGCGCTCGACGATCGCGCGCCGAGCCGTAGCCGACAGGAAAATGTTGACGAAGCCGGCGCCGGCCACCTCGGCGCGATCGATCCATGGCGACGGCTCAAGCGAAGCCACCAGCTTCGCGGCGATCTCGCGCGGATTCGTCCTGAGCGAGCGCGCCAGCTGCAGCGCGACGCTCGTTGCATAGTCACCGTGAGCGGCCTGCTTGGAGCGCTCGAGCACGACCGCGGGAACATCGCCAGGTGCGGCCGACCTCTCCGACAACATTCGGGCAAGACCTGCGGAGAGCCATTCGGCGATATGGGTCTTGGCGTCGCTCACGTTGCGCAGCTGGAGAAAAGCCGTGGATTATAGCTTGCGTCCGGTGCCCTGCCCGTGGCGGAGTCCACACGCCCGAATCGACTACGCGAATCCCAGCGGATCGACGTCGATGCTCCAGCGGACCGTGCGCGCTTCGATGCGCTCGAGCTCCCCGCGCCAGCACGGAAGAAACGCGCGCAGAGCAGCCCTCGCTTGCGATTGCACGAGGACCTGCGCGCGGAACAGATTGGCGCGCCGTGGAAGCGCCGCCGGAACCGGCGAATAGACCTCGCACGTGGCATCGAGTTCGGCGGCGAGGGCGCGACCGGCGCGCGCCGCCGCGTCCAGGAAGCCGTCGAGGGCAGCGCTGCTGCGCGCTTCCGCGCGCAGCAGCGCGAGATGCGCGAAAGGCGGCAAGCCGAGCGCTTTGCGCTCGGCGAGCAAGGTGCGCGCGAAGCCGTCGTAGTCATGCGCGACCAGCGCGCGATAAACCGGGTGATCCGGGAAGTCGGTCTGCACCAGCACTTCGCCCTCGAGCGAGCCACGCCCGGCGCGTCCCGCGACCTGCTCGAGCAGCGCGAACAGCACCTCGGTCGCGCGAAACTCCGCGCTGTAGAGCGCGTTGTCGGCGCCGAGCACGCCAACGAGGGTCAGGCGCGGGAAATCGTGGCCCTTGGCCAGCATTTGCGTTCCGATCAAGACGTCGGCGTCGCCCCCGGCGATCGCGTCGCGCATCGCGTCGAAAGACCCTTTGCGCCGGGTGCTGTCACGATCGACGCGCACCACGCGCGCGCCAGGATGCAGCTCGCCTATCGCGCGCTCGAGACGCTGCGTGCCGAAGCCCATCGGCAGCAGGTCCTGGTTCCCGCATACGGGACACGCCGCGGGAATCGCCTCGGCATGTCCGCAGTGGTGGCAGGTCAGGCGCGCATCGTCTCGATGCAGCACGAGGCGGGCGTCGCAGCGCGGGCACGTCGCTTTCCATTGGCACGACGCGCACAGGAGCGACGGCGAGAAGCCCCTCCTGTTGACGAAAAGCAGGCTCTGTTCGCCGCGCGCCACGCGCGCTGCGATGGCTTCCCGCAGTGCGCCGCCGATGCCGTCGCGGCCGCCAACGCCAGCACCTTCAGCGCGGTGCGGCACCAGGCGCACCGGCGGCAGCGCGACGTGCGTTCCCGCGCGCAGCGCGAGCTTGACCTTGCGATAGCGTCCGCGCTCGGACTGCGCGAAGCTCTCCAGCGAGGGCGTCGCACTGCCCAGGACGATCGGAACTCCACGCAGGCGCGCGCGGAACATCGCGACATCGCGCGCGTGGTAGCGCACCCCTTCCTGCTGCTTGAACGAAGCGTCGTGCTCCTCGTCGACGACGATGAGGCCCAATCGCGGCATCGGCGTGAACACGGCGAGGCGCGTTCCGACGACGAGTGCCGCCGCACCGGTAGCGGAGGACATCCAGTGCGCATGCCGAACGCCCGGTGCCAGACGGCTGTGCAGCATCGCGACGCGCGCCGCGGGCAACGCCACTGCGATACGATCGGCGAGTTGAGGAGTCAAATTGATCTCGGGCACGAGCAACAGCACCTGACCTCCAGCGCCGATCACCTCGGCGGCCGCAGCAAGGTACACCTCGGTCTTCCCGCTGCCGGTGACACCCTGAAGCAGTGACGGCGAGAACGCACCGCGGTCGTGCAGCACCGCGGCCAGAGCGTCGCGTTGCGCGGCGTTCAACGCCCACGCATGTGTCGACGCGGGCGCCGCGTCGACGGCGACGCCTCGCCGCCCCGCCAGCGGCGGCAGGAGATGGGCGTAGCACTGCCCGATCGGCGCCTGGTAGTACTCGGAGACGAAACGCGCCAGCGCGCGTACGTCGTCCGGAAGCGGCGGCACGCCGCTCGCGAGTTCGTCGATCGGCAGCAGGCGCTCGGGAGATACCTCGCTGGTTTCGACGATCTCGGTCACGACGCCCGCGAGGCGCCTTCGGCCGAGCCTGGCTACGACGACGCTCCCCGGCTCGGCGGCCAGGCCATCCGGAAGCCAGTAGTCGAAGAGTTGCTGCGCAGCTACGGGAAGCGCGACGCGGACGATTGCCACGTGATGTCCGCCTTCAGAAGCGACGCGTCGCTTCCGCTCGACCCGTGTTGCAACAAGCTGTAGTGTTCTGAATCATTACCGCAGTTGGCAAGATTGCGCTCCAACTCGTTATTTTTGCAGTGGTCGTGTCTGAGCGAACGTGCCGATGTGGATAATTCTGTGCGTAAGTTCTCGTGCGCGGCGGGTCGTTTATCCACAGTGTGAATGACACGCGCGGCTTGCTCGCTGCTGTCTGGAAAAATAGCACCCGAAAATCATGCAGTTGCACGCGCCGCTCCAGGAGGCGCGAATTCGTCTGTTTGGCGCGCGCCGCTTGACAGGCCGTGTGCATAAGTACGCGGCTGTGGAGCGGCTTTTGGGAGCATGTCAAGTGCATGGAAAGCCCCAAACCCCCGCCATGGGGAAGGCGCACCTGCGGCATTGGGACCGCACCCGCGCCGTCGAAGCCCGTGGAAGCACGGTTGGGTATCTACGCGGCCTTCGCCTGGAGCATGCGCTTCCGTGACTCGGCGTGAACGCACGCCACCAGCGCGGCGACGCTTTCCGGCGGAGTCGACGGCAGCAGTCCGTGCCCGAGGTTGAAGACGTGTCCGGGCTGCGCGCCGGCGGCCTCGATGATCGCGCGAGTCTGCGCCTCGACCGCCGCCACTGGAGCAAACAGCGCCATGGGATCCAGGTTGCCCTGCACCGCGACCCGGGACCCGACGCGACGACGCGCCAGCGCGATATCGGTCGTCCAGTCGATCCCCACCGCGTCGCATCCGCACGCTGCGATCGCCTCCAGCCACTGTCCGCCCCCTTTGGTGAAGACGATCACAGGCACCGCAGCGGCGCGCTCGCGCAACCGCGCGATCACGCGCTCCATGTATGCGAGAGAAAACTCCCGGTACGCGCCGGCGCTGAGCAAGCCGCCCCACGTGTCGAAGATCATCACGGCGTCTGCACCGTGCGCGACCTGCTGCGCGAGATATTCGGCGACGGCGTCCGCGTTGATGCCCAGTACTCGATGAAGCAGGTCAGGGCGCGCGTACAGCATGCGCCGCACTCGGGTGAAATCGGCGCTGCCCGCGCCTTCGATCATGTAGCAGGCGAGCGTGAACGGGCTCCCCGCGAAACCGATCAGCGGTACCCGTCCGGAAAGCGCGCGCTTGATCGCCGCCACCGCATCGAACACGTATCCGAGCTTTGCCATGTCGGGCACGGCGAGTAGATTGACGTCCGCTTCCTGCTGCACCGGCCGCGAGAACCGCGGCCCTTCGCCTTCCGCGAAGTTCAGACCGAGTCCCATCGCATCGGGAACGGTCAGGATATCCGAGAACAGGATCGCCGCATCCAGGGGAAAGCGCTGCAGCGGCTGCAACGTGGCTTCGGTGGCGAGCTCAGGGCTCGTGCACAGCTGCATGAAACTGCCCGCGCGACGGCGCAGCACATTGTATTCGGGCAGATAGCGCCCGGCCTGGCGCATCAGCCACACGGGGGTGTAGTCCGTCGGCTCGCGGCGCAGCGCGCGAAGCAGCGTGTCGTTTTGCAATGCGGTCATCGATTCGACGCCCAGGAAGCGAAGACGATTTATCGGGAGTCGGCGCCGGTTCCGACGGCAGCGGACGCGGCCAGCTCGCTCGCCTCTACGTTGCGGGCAGCAGGGCCTTGCCGGTCAGACGCTCGAGGATCGCCACCGGCGAACTGGCGCGATCATACATCGCGGACAACGGCAGATGGACGGTTTGTTCGAGCATGTGCTGTCCCGACACCGCGGCATGCATCACCTGGTCGGAGAAGCACAGCCACGTGGTGCCCGGCGCGAAGCGGACGACCTGCTGCGCGCTTTTCTGCTGATATTCGAGGTCGGCCTTGGCGCGATCATGCAGTCCGAGCATCAAGTGATCGTACGCGCTGCGGGTTCCCTTGGTCACGTGCAGCATCGCCATGATGGAAGCGGCTCCGGGCAGCGCCGGCCGCACACCGGGCAGCAGACTGCGCGCCATCGCGGTGAAGTCCTCGCCGACGCGCCATACGCGGTCCTCGGCTGGATTGACGTTGCAGAACACGCGCAGGATGCGCTCGCCGTGATTGGGACGCGACGGGAACGCGTCCACATGCAGACGCGAATCGTCCTTGCGCCACGACACTCGACGGCCTACCGCCGGCTGCGGCCGGAAGCTGGTACGAGCGCGGCGGGCGTGCGCGGCATAGCGTGGAAACAGCGCCGCGACGAGGTCGGCGGCAGCCCCAGCGAAGCGGGCTATCATCGCGGTCAGCACAGCGAGCTCCTCCGCGCTTCCGCGCGCGCCCTTGAGCGAGCGTCCGTTATAGCTGATGTTCTTGGCGCGGCCATCGGACCAGTGCGGCGACAGGAATCGGCGCTCGTCCTCGCGCAGCACGAAAGGCAGGCGCGGCAGCACCAGGACGCCGCCGCCTTCGAGCGTGTCGACTGCGATGCGCTGGTCGGCAGGCGCGACGGCGGGCGTCCACTGCGCCACGCCGAGCGAAACGATCGCCGTCATCGGAGTCAGCGGTCAGCGCGGCAGGTCGGAGGCGCCCATCAGGAATTCGTCGATGCCGCGAGCGCACTGCCGGCCTTCGCGGATCGCCCAGACGATCAGCGACTGACCGCGCCGCGTGTCACCGGCGGCGAATACCTTGGGAATCGAGGACCGATAGGTGTCGGTGTCGGCGGCGACATTGCCGCGCGCGTCGTACTTCACGCCCAGGTCGTCGAGCATGCCTTGATGGACGGCATGCACATAGCCCATCGCCAGAAGCACCAGGTCGGCCTTGATCTCGAATTCGCTGCCGGGCACGTCGACGAACTTGCCATCGCGGGGCACGACCCGATGCCCGATCAGCGCCGTGACCTTTCCGTCGACGCCCCTGAAGGCCTTGGTCTGCACCGACCAGTCGCGCGCGCAGCCCTCCTCGTGCGACGACGAGGTGCGAAGCTTCATCGGCCAGTACGGCCACACCAGCGGCTTGTTCTCGTGCTCCGGCGGCTGCGGCAACAGCTCGAACTGCGTGACCGAGAGCGCTCCCTGCCGGTTCGACGTGCCCACGCAGTCGGATCCTGTGTCACCGCCTCCGATGACGACGACGTGCTTGCCGCGCGCGCTCAGCGTCGCAACGTTCGGATCACCCGCCACGCGACGGTTCTGCAGCGGCAGGAACTCCATCGCGAAGTACACGCCGTCCAGATCGCGGCCCGGCACCTCGAGATCGCGCGGATGCTCGGAGCCGATGGTGAGCGCGACCGCGTCGAACTCCTCGAGCAGGTCGCGCGCCGCGACGTTGGCGCCGATGTGCTGATCGACGCGAAATTCGACACCCTCGGCGCGCATCTGCTCGATACGCCGGTCGATGAGCTGTTTTTCCATCTTGAAATCGGGAATGCCGTAGCGCAGCAGGCCGCCGATACGATCGTTTTTCTCGAACACGACCACGTCGTGTCCTGCGCGCGCGAGCTGCTGCGCGCACGCCATGCCCGCGGCGCCGGACCCCACGACCGCCACCCGCTTGCCGGTGCGATGCGGCGGAGGCTCCGGACGAACCCATCCTTCTTCCCACCCCTTGTCGATGATGAAGTGCTCGATCGACTTGATACCGACGGGATCGTCGTTGATGTTGAGCGTGCACGCCGCTTCGCACGGTGCGGGGCACACGCGGCCGGTGAACTCGGGAAAGTTGTTGGTCGAATGCAGGCTGTCGAGGGCGTGCCGCCACTGGTGCCGGTAAACCAGGTCGTTCCAGTCGGGAATGATGTTGTTGACCGGGCAGCCGGACTGGCAGAAGGGAATGCCGCAGTCCATGCAGCGCGCGCCCTGCCGGGTCGCCTCCTCGTCCTTGAGCGTGAGGATGAACTCCCGGTAGCCGCGCACGCGCTCCTTGACCGGAAGCGCGACCTCGGCGACTCGGTCGAGCTCGATGAAGCCGGTGACCTTGCCCACGTCAGGCCACCGCGCGCGCACTCGCCGAGGCCGCCGCGGCCGCCGTAGCCAGGGCCGCCGCGTGCATCTCGCCCAGCGCGCGCTTGTACTCGTTGGGGAATACCTTGACGAAACGTTTGCGCGATTGTTCCCAGTTGTCGAGGATTGCCAACGCACGCGTGCTGCCGGTGAACCGCAGATGGCGTTCGACGAGCGCGCGCAGATGCGGCTCATCGCACAGATCAGCGTGGCGCAGCCGCGCCTTGCCTTCCGCGGCGAGATCGCGTTCCATGCGCTCCTGCCCCGCGACGTCGACGACGTGCTCGAGGCTGACCATCGACACGTTGCAGCGTTGCGCGAACGTACCATCCTCGTCGTAGACGTACGCAATGCCGCCGCTCATGCCGGCGGCGAAGTTGCGACCGGTGCGTCCCAGCACGACGACATTGCCGCCGGTCATGTATTCGCAACAGTGGTCGCCCGTGCCCTCGACCACGGCCGACGCGCCCGAATTGCGCACGCAAAACCGCTCGCCCGCGACGCCGCGGAAATAGGCCTCGCCGGCGATCGCGCCGTACATCACGGTGTTGCCGATGACGATGTTCTCATCGGGCTTGGCAGGCGACGCGGGATCCGGATAGACGACGATGCGCCCACCCGACAGCCCCTTGCCCACGTAGTCGTTGGTCGCACCCTGCAGCTCGAAAGTGACGCCTCGCGCGAGGAAAGCTCCGAAGCTCTGCCCCGCGATGCCGGTGAAAGCGACGTGGACGGTGTCGTCCGGCAGCCCGGCGTGACCGTGCTTGCGCGCGATTGCGCCCGACAGCATCGCGCCCACCGAGCGGTGCGCGTTGCGGATGCGGTATTCGACCCGGATCGGCTTGCCTCCCTCGATCGCCTGTGCGGCGTCGGCGATGAGCTGGTGGTCGAGCGCCTTGGCGAGCCCGTGATCCTGTGTCTCGCAATGGTAGCGAGCTACCTCGGGTGGCATCGCGGGCTGATGGAACACGCGCGAGAAATCGAGTCCGCGAGCCTTCCAGTGGTCGATACCCTTGCGCGTGTCGAGCAGATCGGCGCGACCGATCAGATCGCTGAAGTGGCGAATGCCGAGCTTGGCCATCAGCTCGCGCGCCTCCTCGGCGACGAAGAACATGAAGTTGATGACGTGCTCCGGCGCTCCGGTGAATTTCTTGCGCAGCTCGGGGTCCTGCGTAGCGACGCCGACCGGGCACGTGTTGAGATGGCACTTGCGCATCATGATGCAGCCTTCGGCGACCAGCGGCGCTGTGGCGAAGCCGAACTCGTCGGCGCCGAGCAATGCGCCGATGACCACATCGCGACCGGTCTTCATCTGCCCGTCGACCTGCACCGCGATGCGGCCGCGCAGGCGATTGAGCACCAGCGTCTGCTGGGTTTCGGAGAGTCCCAGCTCCCACGGCGTGCCGGCGTGCTTGATCGACGACTCGGGCGACGCGCCGGTGCCGCCGTCGTGTCCGGCGATCGTGACGTGATCGGCCTTCGCCTTCGCCACACCCGCCGCCACCGTTCCGACGCCGACCTCGGAGACGAGCTTGACGCTGACCGACGCCTGCGGGTTCGCGTTCTTGAGGTCGTGGATGAGCTGCGCCAGGTCCTCGATCGAATAGATGTCGTGGTGCGGCGGCGGCGAGATCAGCCCGACGCCGGGCACCGAATAGCGCAGCTGCGCGATGTACTCCGAGACCTTGTGACCGGGCAGCTGACCGCCTTCGCCAGGCTTGGCGCCCTGCGCCATCTTGATCTGCAATTGATCGGCGTTCACCAGGTATTCGGCGGTGACACCGAAGCGCGCCGAAGCCACCTGCTTGATGCGCGAGCGCAGCGAATCGCCTTCCTGCAGCGGCACGTCGACGACCACGCCAGGAATGCGCGACTTGAGCGTCTCGCCCTTGCGTATCAACGGATAGCGCCGAGCGTCCTCGCCGCCTTCGCCGGTGTTCGACTTTCCGCCGATGCGGTTCATCGCCACCGCAAGCGTGGTGTGCGCCTCGGTCGAGATCGAGCCGAGGCTCATGGCGCCGGTGGCGAAGCGCTTGACGATCTCGGCCGCGGGCTCGACCTCGTCCAGCGGAACCGGCTCGGCGGCGGTGCTGAACTCGAACAGCCCGCGCAGCGTCATCATGCGCCGCGTCTGGTCGTTGATCAGCTTGGCGTACTCCTTGTACGTCGCGTAGCTCTTGGCGCGCGCCGCGTGCTGCAGCTTGGCGACGGTGTCGGGCGTCCACATGTGGTCTTCGCCGCGCGCGCGATACTGGTACTCGCCGCCGGCGTCGAGCGCGTCCTTGAGCAGCGGATCGTCACCGAACGCGAGCTCGTGCAGCCGCGCGGCCTCCGCCGCGACCTCGGCCAGTCCGATGCCCTGGATGTTGCTCGCGGTCCCGGTGAAGTACTTGTCGACGAACACCGAGTTCAGTCCGACGGCTTCGAAGATCTGCGCGCCGCAGTACGACTGGTAGGTCGAGATGCCCATCTTGGACATCACCTTGTAGAGCCCTTTGCAGATCGCCTTGACGAAGCGCTTCGCCGACTCTTCCGGCGCCACCTGCGGAACGTATTCGTGCAGCTCCGCCAGCGATTCGAGCGCGAGATACGGGTGCACTGCCTCCGCGCCGTATCCGGCCAGGAGTGCGAACTGGTGCACTTCGCGCGCCGAGCCCGTCTCAACAACCAGGCCGGTGCTGGTGCGCAACCCCTTGCGCACCAGGTGCTGGTGCACCGCGGCGGTGGCGAGCAGCGCAGGTATCGCCATGCGATCCGAAGCAATGGTCCGATCGGACACGATCAGGATGTTGTAGCCCAGGTGAGTCGCGTCCTCGGCGTGCGCGCACAGGCTCGCCAGCGCGGCTTCCATGCCCGCGGCGCCCCACGCCGCCGGGTAGCAGATGTCGAGCTCGAGCGAGCGAAACGCCCCTCCGGTGAAAAGCTCGATGTGGCGGATCTTCTCCATCTCCTCGGCGGTGAGCACCGGCTTGTCGGCCTCGAGCCGCATCGGCGGATCGGTCTCGTCGATGCCGAGCAGGTTCGGCCTCGGTCCGATGAAGGTGACCAGCGACATCACCAGCTCCTCGCGGATCGGATCGATCGGCGGATTGGTCACCTGCGCGAACAGCTGCTTGAAATAGTTGTAGAGAATCTTGGGCCGGTTCGACAGCACCGGCAGCGCGGCGTCGTTGCCCATCGAGCCAGTCGCCTCCTCGCCGTTCGCCGCCATTGGCGCGAGGATGATCTTCATGTCCTCCTGCGTGTAGCCGAACGCCTGCTGTCGGTCGAGCAGCGGCACTTCCGAGCGCACCGGCGGCGCGGGATCGGGCAGCGCATCGAGCGCGATGCGCGAGCGATCGATCCACTCGCGGTACGGCTTCGCGGTGGCGAGTGTCCGCTTCAATTCATCGTCGTCGATGATCCGGCCCTGCTCGGTGTCGACCAGTAGCATCTTGCCGGGCTGCAAGCGCCACTTGCGCACGATCTTGCGCTCGGGGATGTCGAGCACGCCGACCTCGGATGCCAGGATTACGTAGTCGTCATCGGTGACGATGTAGCGCGCGGGTCGCAGTCCGTTGCGGTCGAGCGTGGCGCCGATGCGCACGCCGTCGGTGAAGGCCATCGCCGCCGGGCCGTCCCAGGGCTCCATCAACGCCGCGTGATATTCGTAGAAGGCGCGCCGGTCCTCGTCCATGAGCGGATTGCCTGCCCATGCTTCGGGAATCATCAGCATCATCGCGTGCGCGAGCGAATAGCCGCCCATGAGCAGAAGCTCGAGGCAATTGTCGAACGATGCCGAGTCGGACTGGCCGTCGTAGATCAGCGGCCAGACCTTGTCGAGATCGTCGCCGAGCACGCTGCTAGAGATCGCCTGCTGCCGCGCACGGATCCAGTTGACATTGCCGCGCACGGTGTTGATCTCGCCGTTGTGGCAGACCAGCCTGAACGGGTGCGCGAGGTCCCAGGTCGGAAACGTGTTGGTGGAGAACCGCTGGTGCACCATGGCCAATGCGGAAACCATGCTTGGCTCGCGAAGGTCGAGGTAGTACTCGCCGACCTGATGGGCCAGAAGCATGCCTTTGTAGACCACCGTTCGTGTCGACATCGAAGGAACGTAGAATTCCTTGCCGTGCTGCAGCTTGAGCGCCTGTATGGCGTGGCCTGCCTGCTTGCGAATGATGTAGAGCTTGCGCTCGAGCGCGTCCTGGTCCATCGCGTTCGACCCGCGACCGATGAACACCTGCCGAATCACCGGCTCGACGTCCTTGGTCCGTTCCGACAGCCCGGAGTTGTCGGTTGGAACGTCGCGCCAGCCCAGCACCTGCTGCCCCTGGCTCACCACTGCGCGCTCGATTTCCTGCTCGCACGCGGTGCGCGACGCCGGTTCCTTCGGCAGGAACACCATTCCCACGCCGTAATGGCCCAGCGCGGGGAGCGTTAGCCCCTGCCGTCCGCAGGCACGACGCAAAAACGCGTCGGGCAGCTGCAACAGAATCCCCGCCCCGTCGCCCTGAAGGGGGTCGGCGCCGGTGGCGCCGCGATGCGTGAGGTTTTTGAGGATCTGCAGCCCCTGCGTGATGATCGCGTGGCTCGCGGTGCCCTTGATTTGGGCGATAAAGCCCAATCCGCAGGCATCGTGCTCGTTGGCCGGGTCGTACATCCCCTGGCGGAGGGGGGGCAGATACTCGGGGCGCTGTGGCAGATTCACCGCATCCTCGTCGCTGGCAGGTATGCCGCCGGCGGCAAGCGCTCCAAAACGGCCAGGAAGCGTGTCAACCCGCGGAAGATTTTCATACTAGCGAGATTGTTGCATCGCGGCAACTGAAGCGCTTCCCACAAGGGCCTGCGCACTATCGCGTCCGACGAAAGCACTTGCGCGGGATGGGAACTTGCGCTTTAATTGAACAAAGTCGCCTATATGCTTGTACCAATGCCTAAAACATCAGGCTCCGACCCAATCTTTAGGACAACATCATTAGGACCGTTCCCATGGTGCGAAACCCTCTGAAACCCAGCTTGTTGCGGCCCCTTCTCGCTCTGCTCGGTATTATGGGCCTGCTCGCACTCGGCGGCTGTGGTGGCGGCAGCGGCGCGCCAAACAATCCCTACGCGCCTGGCCCGACGGCACCGGGTCCGTTGTTCGTTCTTCCTCCATCGATTACGGTTTATTCGCACACGCCGGCGACGCTCACTGTCAGCGGCGGCGCGCCTCCCTATCAGGCATTCTCGAGCAACCCCTCGATTCTTCCGGTGACGCAAGTCGTGAGTGGCGCGACGGTCGTTCTGCTGCCCAACGATGTTGCCGCAGACACCACCGCAGTCATCACCGTTCAGGACGCCGTCGGACAAACGGCGACATCGACCGTCACCGTCCGTGCCGCGCCCATTTTCAACACGCTCACGATCACACCCGCGCGCACGGCGTGCGGCACGAACGCAGTCTGCTCGGGCGACATCGCCACGGCGAAGGT
>JBDTZQ010000119.1:0-9543 GCA_040005035.1 Betaproteobacteria bacterium
AGTTGACGTCCATGTCGACCTCGCCTTCGACGAGCTTGGCGCGGCAGGTCGAGCAGACTCCACCCTTGCACGAATACGGCAGCTCGATGCCCTGGCGCATCGCGCCGTCGATGATGTTCTCCTTGGTCTTCTCCAGGGTGAACGCTCGCGTCGCACCGTCGATGATCGCAGTCACCGCGCATTCGCCGCGACCCGCCTCGGGTACGTCCGGGACCTTGCGCTCGTGCTTCGGAATGCTTGCCGCGAAGAGCTCGACCTTGATGCGCGACTTGGGCACGCCGTGCGCCTCGAGTGACTCGGCCACCGCGCGCATCATGCCGTCGGGGCCGCAGACGAACGCCGCGTCGATCGACGATGCATCGACCCAGTGCTCGAGCAGCGCGTCGGCCTTGGCGCGATCGATGCGGCCGTTGAGGATCTCGATGTCCTGCGCCTCGCGGCTCATCACGTAGACGAGGTTGAAGCGCTCCAGGAACCTGTCTTTCAAGTCGGCGAGCTCCTCCTTGAACATCACCGCGCTCGACGAGCGGTTGCCGTAGAACAGCGTGAACTCGCTGTTGGGCTCGGTGAGCAGCGTCGTCTTTACGATCGACAGCACCGGGGTGATGCCGCTGCCGGCGGCGAAGGCGACGTAGTGCTTGCCGTGTTCCGCGTCGAGCGCGACGTTGAAATGCCCCATCGGCGGCATCACCTCGAGCGTCTGCCCTTCGCGCAAGTGCTCGTTCGCCCACGCCGAGAACACGCCACCGGGTGCTTTTTTCACGGCGATGCGCAGCGTCCCGTCCTGCACCGCCGAGCAGATCGAGTACGAGCGGCGCACGTCCTGCCCGTCGATGTCGGCGCGTAGCGTGAGGTGCTGGCCCTGCACGAAACGGAATGCGTCGCGCAGCGCGGGCGGCACGTCGAAGGTCAGCGCGATCGCGTCGCGCGTCTCGCGCTTGACTGCCGCGACGTTGAGCCGGTGGAACTTGCTCATGTCGCGTCCCTCACCGCTTCCTCCTGTCCCCGGGTGAGAGGGGAACCGTCGTGATTGCTGCGCAATTTCTCAAATGGGCTTGAAGTAGTCGAAGGGCTCGAGGCAGTCGTCGCAGCGATGCTGGGCCTTGCAGGGCGTCGAGCCGAACGCGGAGATCTCGCGCGTACGCAGCGATCCGCAGCGCGGGCACGCGATGGCGCGCGGCGGCGCGTGACGGCGCAGTCCGGAGACGTTCACGCGCTGCGTCCCCACGCGCTCGCCGGGCGGTGCGATGCCGTAGAGGCGAAGCCGCTCGCGCGCCGCCGGCTCGATCCAGTCGGTCGACCATGCCGGCGCCAGTTGGGTACGCATGCGATGGTCGGTGTACCCCGCCTCGTTCAGCGTGGCGGCGATGTCGCCGGCGATGACCGCAGTCGCGGGGCAGCCCGAGTAAGTTGGCGTCACGCTTACCACCAGCGTCGAGCCCTCGTAGGCGACATCGCGCACGATGCCGAGCTCGACGATCGAGATGACGGGAATCTCCGGATCGGGAATGCCGCCGAGCAGGTTCCAGATCTCGGCGAGCGCGGAGATGGACGCCGCGCGCGGCGTCTTGGGGCCGGCGACCGCTGAAGCGGGCGGTGCCGGTCGCGGCAAGATCGAACGTGGGTTGCCCGCGCTCACCACTGCGCTCCGGCGAACGTGCGCGGCAGGACCTGCATCTCCGCAAGCAGGCGAGACAGGTGCTCGGTGTGCACGCCGCGCTTGCTGCCGGTTTGCGCCCAGTCCGACACGGGCACGGTGAGCGTCGCTTCCGCCATTACCCCACCAACGCGCTCCCGCCACGCCGGCGCGAGCGCCTGCGCATCGCAGCCGATGCCCTCGACCGCCAGCGCGTGGCCGGTCTCGTCGGGCTCGAACATTTCGCCCGCGTACATCCACAGCGCGTCGCAGGCCGCCTGCATGCGCCGGCGACTCTCGTCGGTGCCGTCACCCAGACGGATCACCCAGCCGCTGCTGCGCTCGACGTGGTAGCGCACTTCCTTGGCACCCTTGGCGGCGATCTCGGCGATGCACGCGTCGCGCGAGCGCGAAAGGATGTCGAGCAAGAGCTCGTGGAATGCATCGAAAAAAAACTGTCGCGTCATCGTGTGCGCGTAATCGCCGTTAGGCTGCTCGACGAGCAGCACGTTGCGATATTGAGAGCTCTCGCGAAGGAAGGCGAGCTCGTCTTCGCTGCGGCCGCGCTTGGCGAATCGCGCCTCGACTTCGCCCGCGTACGCGAACCAAAGCCGCGCCTGGCCCAGAAGATCGAGCCCGACGTTCGCCGATGCGATGTCTTCCTCGAGCACCGGTCCGTGTCCGATCCACGCGCCGAGTCGCTGTGCCAGGACAAGGTCGCTGTCGGCGAGTCGCAGCAGGTAGTCCAGAAGATCATGGTCGCGGGTCATCGGCGGCGCTCAGGCCTCGGTGGCGACGTCAAATGTGCTTGACCTCGTCCGGCATCGGAAAGAACGTCGGATGCCGGTACACCTTGCTGTTGGCGGGCTCGAACAGCGGCTCCTTGTCGCCCGGCGCGCTGGCGGTGACGTCCGCCGAGCGCACCACCCACAAGCTCACGCCCTCGTTGCGGCGGGTGTAGACATCGCGCGCGTTGCGGATCGCCATTTCGGCGTCGGCCGCATGCAGGCTGCCGACGTGCTTGTGCGCGAGCCCGTGCTGGCTTCGGATGAACACTTCCCAGAGCGGCCATTCGGTTCGATTCATCGCGATGCCTACGCGGCCTTGCGTACCTTCGCCGCCTGCTTGTCGGCGTGCGCGATCGCCGCGTCGCGGACCCATGCGCCGTTCTCCCATGCCTCTACGCGCGTGCGCAGACGGTCGTGGTTGCACGGTCCATTGCCCTTCACGACCTCGTAGAGCTCGTCGAAGTCGATCGGACCGAAATCGTAGTGTCCGCGCGCGTCGTTCCACTTGAGCAGCGGGTCGGGCATCGAGATGCCGAGGTAGTCCGCCTGCGGCACGGTCTGGTCGATGAAGCGCTGGCGCAATTCATCGTTGGACAGCATCTTGATCTTCCACGCCGCCGACTGCGCGCTGTGCACCGAGTCCGCGTCCGGGGGTCCGAACATCATCAGCGACGGCCACCACCAGCGGTTGAGCGCGTCCTGCGCCATCGCTTTTTGTTCGACCGAGCCCTGACAGAGCTTCATCATGATGTCGAAACCCTGGCGCTGGTGGAAGCTCTCCTCCTTGCACACGCGCACCATCGCGCGCGCGTACGGGCCGAACGAGCACCGGCACAGCGGAATCTGGTTCATGATCGCCGCGCCGTCGACCAGCCAGCCGACCGCGCCGATGTCGGCCCACGTCAGAGTCGGGTAGTTGAAGATGCTCGAATACTTGGCCTTGCCGGAGTGCAGGTCGGCGACCATCTGGTCGCGCGACACGCCGAGCGTTTCCGCCGCCGCGTACAGATACAGTCCGTGGCCCGCCTCGTCCTGTACCTTCGCCATCAGGATCGCTTTGCGCTGCAGGCTCGGCGCCCGGCTGATCCAGTTGCCCTCGGGCAGCATGCCGACGATCTCGGAATGCGCGTGCTGCGAGATTTGGCGGATCAGCGTCTTGCGGTACGCCTCCGGCATCGCGTCCTTGGGCTCGATCTTGATGTCGGCGTCGATGCGCTCCTGGAAGGCGCGCTCTTCCGGCGACAACTCCTCCAGCGCGCGCAGGCGCTTGGCGCCGGTATCGACCATCTGGGCATACATCGCGAAGACTCCTTGATGGAGCGTGTCAGGACTCGAGAAAACGATACACGCTTTCGCTGCCGGCTGCACCCTTGCACAGCCCCTTCCCGGCGAGCGCGGGGCGCAACCACGAGCAAACCCCTTTCCCGCCGGGAGCGGGACAGGAGTGAGGGCAGTGGATTGGCTACCGCGAGCGCGCGAACTTCCGTTCGCCGCCGCCGGACTTGCGCGCATCACCGTGTCCGTCGCGACGGTGTCCCGTCCAGACCTTGCGCTCGTGCCGGGTCTCCGGCCGCGCTGCGGGCTGACCACGCTCGCCAGCGGTGGGCCGGCGCCTCGGCTCCAGGCCGGGAATCACGTGCGCGGCGATGGTCGCGCCGGTGTAGCGCTCGATCTGGCGCAGCTGCGCGCGCTCGGTGTGCGCGGCCAGCGATACGGCAACGCCACTCGCTCCGGCGCGGCCGGTGCGGCCGATCCGGTGCACGTAGTCGCCCGCCTGTCTCGGCAGGTCGAAATTGATGACGTGGCTGATGCCGGCGACGTCGAGGCCTCGCGCGGCGACGTCGGTGGCGACCAGCGTGCGCACGCTGCCGCGACGCATATCGGAGAGCGTACGTGTGCGCTCACGCTGGTTCATGTCGCCGTGCAGCGCCGCCGCCGCGTGGCCTTCACCGCGCAGGCGAATCGCCAGCGATTCAGCGTCACGCTTGGTGGCGATGAACACGATGCTCTGCGTCATCTCGGTGTCGGTGAGCAAGTGATCGAGGATGCGGTTCTTGTGCGCATGGTCGTCGGTGAAGTGCACGCGCTGGTCGATGGCGCTCGGCGGCGCCTTGTCGGCTTCGACTTCGATACGGACCGGGTCGCGCAGCAACTTCGCCGCGAGGCGCGCGATGGCCGGCTCGAAGGTCGCCGAGAACAGCACGGTCTGGCGCATCTTCGGCGACTTCGCGGCGATGCGCTCGACGTCGTCGATGAAGCCCATGTCGAGCATGCGGTCGGCCTCGTCGAGCACGAGCATTTCGAGTTGCGAAAGGTCGATGCGGCCGCGCTCGAGGTGGTCGATCAGACGCCCCGGCGTGGCGACGAGGATGTCGACGCCGCGTCCGAGGTCGCGGATCTGCGGAGGATACGGCGCTCCGCCATAGATGCACACGACGCGCACCCGGGCGTACTGGCCATATTGCACGGCCTGGGTGGCCACCTGCTGGGCGAGCTCGCGGGTCGGTGCAAGCACCAGGACGCGCGGATTGCTCACCCCATGACGTGGCGTGCGCGGTGCGCGCGGCATGGTCGATATGCGTTGCAGGGCAGGCAGCACGAAAGCCGCCGTCTTGCCGGTGCCCGTCTGCGCCGAGCCGATGACGTCGCGGCCCTGGAGCAGCGCCGGAATGGTCTGGCTCTGGATCGGGGTCGGCGTTTCATAGCCGCAGGTGACGAGCGCGCGCAGGAGGTCCGGCGCGAGTTGTAACGATTCGAAAGTCATGTTCAATTCCATTAATAACCCGTAACCCGCGCGCGCAGCGCGCGGATGCGCAACAAGGCACCGCGGCCGCCGCGGTACGCGGGCCGTGCCAAAAATTCCGGATTTATGCCTCAGCCGGGTCGATTCGCGGGCACCTCTGCATCGGTGCCCTGTGCCATCGTCGCTAACCGGTGAAGCTGCGCGGATGCTGCCAGGCGCGGGGGATTAGAAGCCGATGATCCGGTTGCCGGGGATCAGTCCTGTGCGGCGGGCAACCGTGAAGCGCTACTGTTGTGACTCGCAGTTCGCCGCAAGAACAACATCATACCACACTGTGCCGCCTACGCCCAGAGCGTGTCCTCCTCGTCGTCGTCATCATCGTCGTCGTCGGAATCGCCTTCGTCGTCATCCGGGTCGATGCTGCCGCCTCCTCCGCCGCGGCCCGGCACATCATCGTCGTCGTCGTCATCGTCCACGGGCGGGATGGGCCCCGGCGTGTGCAGGTCCATGCCCGAAGCCGCGCCCGGCCACGCCAAAGCCATCGCCCGCACCAGCGTCAGCAGCCGAAGATCGAAGGTCGCACTCATGCGAAACAGGCTACACCGTCCGCGGACGCAACGCTGGATGTATCATGATCACCGCCCGGCAACAGACCCGGTTCGGGTCTTCGGCTGCGGCGCCGCGCCATTCCAACCCCACCCATGAACGACCTGTCCGCCCTTCCGATCGATTGGACCTCGGCGACGCTGCTCGGCCGCGCGTGGGTGCCTCACGTCAACGGGCCCTCGCCCATCACGGTGCGCGCCGACGGCAACGTCGTCGATCTGTCGGCGACACTCGCCACCACCCGTGATGCGCTCGAGCGCGACGACATCGCAGCGGTCGTTCACGGCGCCGCCGGAAGCGTGCTTTGCAGCGTCGCCGAGCTGCTCGACAACAGCCGACCCGACTTCGACGCAGCGCGGCCCCGCCTGCTCGCGCCGTGCGATCTGCAGGCGATCAAGGCCGCCGGCGTGACCTTCGTCGAGAGCATGCTCGAGCGCGTCATCGAGGAGCAGGCGCGCGGCGACGCGAGCAAGGCCGACGCCGTCCGCGCGCGCATCACCGGTATCCTGGGCGGCAGCCTGGCCTCGGTAAAGCCGGGGTCCGCGGAAGCCGCGCGCGTAAAGCAGGTGCTGGTCGAGCAAGGCGCGTGGTCGCAATACCTCGAGGTCGGCATCGGCCCCGACGCCGAGATATTCACCAAGACGCAGCCGATGGCGAGCGTCGGACACGGCGCGCTGATCGGCCTGCATCCAGGATCGGCGTGGAACAATCCCGAGCCCGAGATCGTGCTCGCGGTCAATTCGCAAGGGACGATCCGGGGCGCGACGCTGGGCAACGACGTGAACCTGCGCGATTTCGAGGGACGAAGCGCGCTGCTCCTGTCGAAGGCCAAGGACAACAACGCGTCGTGCTCGATCGGCCCGTTCATCCGTCTGTTCGACGACCGCTTCACGCTCGACGACGTGCGTCAGTGCGAGCTGGCGCTTGACGTGTTCGGCGCCGACGGCTTCCATCTCGCCGGGCGCAGCTCGATGCGCAAGATCAGCCGCGATCCCGCCGAGCTTGTTGAGCAGGCGATCAACGACAATCACCAATATCCCGACGGGTTCGTTCTGTTCATGGGCACGATGTTCGCGCCGGTGAAGGATCGCGACGCGCCGGGCGCCGGCTTCACCCATCACATGGACGATCGCGTGGTAATCGCCACCGACCGTCTCGGAGCATTGGAAAACAAAGTGACCACCAGCGACAAGGCGACGCCATGGACGTTTGGCGTCGGCGCGCTGATGCAAAATCTCGCCGCGCGCGGCTTGCTCAAATCGCATTGACCTACGGACTGCCCTCATGACTGAACTGCACCGCAACTTCATCGCTGGCGACTGGATCGCCGGCACCGATGTCTCGAAGAACATCAATCCGTCGGACTTGGACGACGTCATCGGCGAATACGCTCGAGCCGACCGCGCGCAGGCCGACACGGCGATCGACGCAGCGCGGGCCGCGTCTCCCGCATGGTCGATGTCGTCGGTGCAGGATCGGGCCAACATGCTCGACACGGTAGGCAACGCGATCCTCGCGCGCAAGGACGAGCTGGGACGCCTGCTCTCTCGGGAGGAGGGCAAGACGCTGCCGGAAGGCATCGGCGAGGCCGCACGCGCCGGCCACATCTTCAAGTTCTTCGGCGGCGAGGCGCTGCGCCTGGCCGGCGAGAAGATCGCGTCGGTGCGTCCCGGCGTCGAGGTCGAGGTGACGCGCGAACCGGTCGGCGTGGTCGGCATCATCACGCCGTGGAATTTTCCGATCGCGATTCCGGCGTGGAAAATAGCGCCGGCGCTGTGTTACGGCAATTGTGTGGTATTCAAGCCCGCGGAGCTGGTTCCGGGCTGTGCGTGGGCGCTGTCCGACATCATCGTCAAGGCGGGATTCCCGCCCGGCGTCTTCAACCTGGTCATGGGCCGCGGCAGCGTCGTCGGCGAAGCGATGATCGCCGACAAGCGCATCGACGCGATCAGCTTCACCGGCTCTGTCGCCACCGGCCGCTCGCTCGCTTCCAAGGCAATCGCGCGCATGGCCAAGCTGCAGCTGGAGATGGGCGGCAAGAACCCGATGATCGTGCTCGACGACGCTGACCTTCCCACCGCAGTGAGCTGCGCGGTCAACGGCGCGTTCTTCTCGACAGGCCAGCGCTGCACGGCGTCTTCGCGTCTCATCGTGACTGAAGGCATCCACGATCGCTTCGTCAGCGCGCTCACCGAGCGCCTGGGCAAGCTGAAGGTGGACGACGCGCTGGCCAACGGCACCGACATCGGTCCCGTCGTCGACGAGTCGCAACTGAAGCAGGATCTCGACTACATCGGCATCGGCAAGGGCGAAGGCGCCACGCTCGCCTTCGGCGGCGAGGTGTTGAAGCGCGCCAAGCGCGGGCACTACCTCGCACCGGCGCTTCTGACCGGCGCGACCAATGCCATGCGCTCCTCGCGCGAGGAGATCTTCGGCCCGGTGGCGAGCGTCATCCGCGTCAAGGATTACGACGAGGCGCTGGCGACCGCCAACGACACCGACTTCGGATTGTCGGCGGGCATCGTCACCACCTCGCTCAAGCACGCATCGCATTTCAAGCGCGCCAGCCAGGCCGGCATGGTGATGGTGAACCTGCCGACCGCCGGCGTCGACTTCCACGTCCCCTTCGGCGGCCGCAAAGGATCGAGCTACGGGCCGCGCGAGCAGGGAAGCTACGCGAAAGAATTCTTTACGGTCGTAAAGACCGCGTACACGCTGCCCTGAGTCTCCCGTCTGGCGTGGCGTAGAATCGTTGCAGTTCCATGCAAGGCGCGGAGGACGCAATGGTGGGCCGCAGGGCGTTCTTTGCCATCACCATCGGCGGCTACCTGAGCGTGGCGCTGCCCGCCCTTGCGCAATCGGCGAAGATCCCTCGAATCGGCTTTCTGCGAACCGACCCGCCTCCACAGTCGTACATCGACGCCTTCGAACAAGGCTTGCGCGCGAGGGGTTATGTGCCGGGCACGACGATCCTGATCGAGTATCGATTAGGTGATGGTTCCGATGCCAGCGCCGTGAAATTGGCGCGCGAACTCGTCGACATGAACGTCGACGTCATCGTCGCTGGCGGCGGGCGAGCCACTAGGGCCGCGCAGAGCGTCACGTCCAGAATACCCATCGCGATGACGTCCGCGAGCGACCCGGTGGGTACGGGTTTGGTCGCCAGCCTGTCGCGCCCCGGTGGCAACACCACCGGCACCAGCATCGTCAGCTGGGACCTCTTTGCGAAGCGGCTCGAGTTGCTTCGCGAGGTTCTCTTGAATGTGTCGCGCGTCGCGGTACTCATCAACCGCAACAACCCGGCGCCCGTCAACGGCTGGAACGAGGCGTTGGCTGCCGCGACCCGGTTCGGGATAACTCTTCAGAGGATCGACGTCGAAAGTGCGGCAGACTTCAACGAAGCGTTCGCGACCATGGCCAAAGGTCGCGCTGAAGCGTTCATCGTCATGCAAAGCACGATATTCGAAACCGCACCGTTCCGCATCCAGCAGCTCGCGACGAGTTACAGGATTCCGGCGATCTATGGCCTGCGCACCAGCACGGACGCTGGCGGCCTCATGTCCTACGGTCCGAGTGTGCCCGCTTTGTATGCCTACGCCGCGGTGTACGTCGACAAAATTCTCAAGGGCGCGAAGCCGGGCGACCTGCCCGTCGAGCAGCCGACTAAATTTGAATTGGTCGTCAATATCAAAACGGCGAAGGCGCTCGGACTGACCATGCCGCAGTCGATCCTGCTGCGCGCGGACCAGCTCATCGAGTGATGTTCCACT
>JBDTZQ010000120.1:0-9361 GCA_040005035.1 Betaproteobacteria bacterium
GGCCCGTGGCCATGCCGCCGATCAGGATGACCGGCGTGAGCAGTGCCATGAACGCCTCTAACTTGAATAGCTTGTCGGCAACCATCACCGCGATCAGCGGAATACCGAAGCGAACGAAGCCGCCCAGCGACTCGTTTTCCTGCGCCCAGAGGAAGTACAACGTGACCGAGACGATCGCGATCGCGCCGAGTTCGAGGAAGGCGCCACCCATGCGGCCCCACGAGAACGCGATGTCGGCGCCGTAACCTCGCTTGTGCGCGTAGTAGCCGACCATCGCCATCATGAACAGCGCCATCAGCGCCCCGGGAATGAATCCGCCGGCGAACAGTTTGCCGATCGATGTGTTGGCCTGCACGCCGTAAATCACCATCGGCAGCGACGGCGGAATGATCGGCCCCAGCGTAGCCGACGCGGCTGTGATGCCGACCGCGAACTCGGTGGGATAACCGTGGTCCTGCATCGCCTTGATTTCGATCGTGCCCAATCCGCCGGCATCGGCAATGGCCGTCCCCGACATGCCGGCGAAGATCACGCTGCCCAGCACATTGACGTGTCCCAGGCCGCCTTTGAGCCAACCGACCAGCGCCAGCGCGAAGTTATAGATTCGGTTGGTGATGCCGGCCGAGTTCATGAGGTTGCCGGCAAAAATGAAGAACGGCACGGCGAGCAGCGGAAAACTGTCGACCCCGCCGACCATGCGGTGGATGACGGTGATCGGTGGCGTCGTGCCGGAACTCCAGATATAGAGCAGCGACGCGATGCACATGGCGATGGCGATCGGGACGCCGCTCGCCATCACCGCGAGAAAACCACCTAGAAGGAGACTGTTCATGGGTGCCTATGCTTCCTGTTCGCCTGGACGCTCGAGCGTGCTCCAACCCTGCCGCCAGTGGCGCACGCCAACCTGCACAGAGCGAAAGGTCATCATCACGAAACCAAAGGCGACAAAGCCGTAGATATAGCTCATCGGGACATCGATCACGGTCATCTTGAGATTCTGCATCTTCGGCACGAGCTGGAACGCCAGCCATGTCGCATAGGCTAGAAAGGCGATGCGCACCAGGTCGACGAAGGTCGACAGAACCCGGCCTACCGGCGCCGGCAACCAGCGATAGATGAACTCGACGTGGATCTGCGTGTTCTTGCGTACGCCCATCGACGAACCCACGAAGCAGACAACGATGAGGAGGTAACGCGCGATCTCCTCGGTCCACGCGGCCGAGTCGGCGAGCACGTAGCGCGTGAAGAACTGGTAGAAGACATCCAGCGCGAGCAGCCAGAACACGACAAAGGTGAGCCAATCCTCCCACGCGTAGACGGAAAGGTCGATCGGCTCGTCCTGAGTGTGAAAGTGGCCGGACTCGTCGAGAACGGGGGCGGAGAGGTCGGGTGCAGTGTGCTCGCTAGTCTGGGTCACGATGCTCGATCCATTGTGCATTCAATTCACTCGTCGCCCGGTGCAGGCTCGGGGCCCAAGTTTTGGGAATGCGACTCAAGAACCACCTTGGATCCCGGCCTGCGTCGGGATGACGCGGCAGTTTCCAATCGCTGCGACGCATCGCGTCTGCTCTTGGACATCCGCGTCACTTGATTGCGACAATGCGGTCGTAGTCTTTCTTGTCGAACCCCATCGACTCGAGCGGCGCGTTCTTTAACACAGCGTCCACGAAACTCTTGCGGTCGACGGCCACGATCTGCAAGCCCTTCTTCTTGAACTCGTCAGCCAACTCGGCCTCACGCTTCTTGATGTCCGCCGTCGCACTGGCTGCCGCCTGCCGCGTCACCTCGGTAAACATCGCCTTCTCCTGGTCACTCAGCTTGCTCCACACATGCGGCGCGATCTGCGTTGTCACGCCGTCGATGATGTGCCCAGTCATCATGATCGCCTTCTGCACTTCGTAGAATTTCTTCGCTTCGATCGTGGTGAGCGGATTTTCCTGAGCCTCCACCGTCCCGTTCTGCAGAGCGAGGTACACCTCGGCGAAAGCGATCGGCGTAGGATTGGCGCCGCACGACTTGGGCGTCGCCATGTAAGTCGGCACGTCGGGGACGCGGATCTTCAGGCCCTTCATTCCGGCGCAGTCGGTGAACGGACGATTCGACGTAGTCTGCCGGGCGCCGTAGTACGTGTACGCAGTGATCTGGATGCCGGTCTTGTCACGAAAGCCGTCGACCATTTCCTTGAACACATCGCTCTTCGAATACGCGATGAGATGGTCGGCGTCACGGAAGATGAACGGGTAATAGGCTATGCCGAGGCGTGGGTAGCTGCGCGCCGCGAACGACGGTCCGCTGATGATCATGTCGACCGTGCCGAGCTGCAGGCCCTGGTTGATATCGGTCTCCTTGCCGAGCGAGCTCGCCGGAAAGACCGAGATATCGAACTTTCCATTGCTGCGCTTCTTGATCTCCTCAGCCGCCCACACCGACCATTTGTGAAACGGCTCTGAAGTCTCGTAGACGTGCGCCCACTTGAGCTTCTGCTGCGCAAGCGCGGTGCCCGACGCGACGCACATCACTCCGACGACAAATGCCAATCTGCCAATCCAACGCATGGTGATCCTCCTTTGGTGTGTCATCTTATTCAAGCTGCTATCAACTGCACTTTGGTACTTTGCGACTTGTCCTTGGCGAGCACGAACGCCTTGACCGCGTCCTGCAGCGGAAACTGTCCCGAGAGGAGCGGCTTGACGTCGACGCGGCGCGACGAGATGTACTCGACCGCCCAATCGAACTCGATGCCCCAGCGGAACGCGCCGCGCAGATCGAGCTCCTTGCTCATGATCTCGTTCACGACGAACGGCAGCGGCTCGTGCGGCAGCGTGCCGATCTGCACGATGGTGCCGCCGCGCTTGGTGGCCGCGACGCTCGACTTGAGCGCGATGAAGTTGCCCGATGCCTCGAACGCAACGTCGAACTGAGGCGACGCGAGCGCATCGGATTCCTTGTCGGCGCGAATCGTCCGCGTCGCGCCGACGGCGCGCGCGGTCTCGAGCGGCCGGTCGAGCACATCGGATACGGTAACAGAGGTCGCGCCGGCGAGCCGCGCCGCGATCACGGTGAGGCATCCGATCGTTCCGCCGCCGGTGACGAGCACATTCTTGCCGAGTAGGTCGCCGGCGCGGTTCACCGCATGCAATCCGACCGCGAGCGGCTCGGCGAAGGCGAGCTCGCCGAGACTCACGTCTCCCGACACCGGGTAGCACTGCCGCTCGCCCATGACGAAGTACTCGCAGAACATGCCCTGTACGTGCGGGTAAAGGCTCGCGCTTCCGAGGAAGCGCATGTTGCGGCAGAGGTGCTCGCGTCCCTCGCGGCAATAGTCGCAATGGCCGCATGCGTGCGACGGACTGACCGCGATCTTGTCGCCGACTTTGACCCGGGTCACGCCCGGTCCGATCTTCGCGACGGTTCCCGACGCTTCATGACCCGGAATGAGCGGCTCACGCACGACGAAGCTGCCGTTGCGCCCCTCGAAGTAATAATGAAGGTCGGAGCCGCATATGCCGCCGGCGCCGAGGCGGATGAGCACCTGACCGGGAGCGATCGGCGGCTCGGCGGCGTCCTCGATGCGAAGATCTTCCTTGGCGTGGATTCGGCAGGTCAGCATGATTCCTCCTACTGGATGGCGTCCCAGCCGGTGCTGAAACGCTTGTATGCGTGATTCAGATGCCTTTGCATCGCCGTGCGGGCGCCGCCCTGGTCGTGCGCCGAGATCGCCTTGACCACCGCGCGATGCTCGGCGAGCGCGGCGTCCCACAACTCGGGCGCGTCGTAGTGGTGCTCGAGCTGCTTGTAGAGCGGTCCGCTACGTTCCTCCCACAGCATTCTCACCACCTGCACGAGTGCGCCGTTACCTGTCGCCTCTGCGATGCGCAGGTGGAACAGGCGATCGGCATTGAGCGGCTGCTTGCCCGACTGGTGCTCTTCGCGCATCGATTCCAACGCCTCCTCGATGCCGGCGATGTGCGTCTTTTTCGCCGACTTCGCCGCCAGTGCCGCGCATTCGCCCTCGATCACCCACCTCGCCCGCAACAATTCGAACGGGCCCGACGCCGCCTGCGCCGTGTCGTCGTGTCCATTGCTACGACCCGCATCGAGCACGTAGATTCCGGAACCAATCCGCACCTCGACCAGGCCTTCCACTTCCAGCGCGATGATCGCCTCGCGCACCGACGGCCGCGACACGCCGAGCTGCTTGGCGAGATCGCGCTCAGGCGGCAGCCGTGTTCCCACCGCGTATTCGCCCGAACGGACGAGGCCACGAATCTGGTCGGCGATCTGCCGGTACAGCCGGCGCGGCTCGATACTCTGGATTGGCATGCTGAAGGGGTAGATGCGGCGCGGCGTTGGAGCTCCGCCGCCGGGGGCATGGGCAAATTCGGGAAGCAACGAAGATAAACAAAATCGGCTGGATTGGTCAAGTGGTTTTACCAGTTGCCCCTGTCTCACGAGCGAGTTGCGCTACAATATGCCTCTTCATCGCGCCCATTCGAGGCGTGCGCATTCAGGAGCGTTCGTTGGCCCAACGGCTTGCAGGCAAGACCGCGCTGATCACCGCGGCTGGACAGGGCATCGGCCGCGCCGCCGCGATGGCTATGGCACAGGAAGGCGCGACGGTATTCGCAACCGACGTCAATGCGAAGCTATTGCAGACGTTTTCCGGCGTGGAGAACGTGACTGCACGCACGCTCGACGTCCTCGACGACGCCGCGATCAAGTCGACGTTCGCCGAGCTGCCCCCGCTGTCGGTCCTGTTCAACTGCGCGGGGTACGTGCACAACGGGACGATCCTGGAATGCACGCCGAAGGACTGGGAGTTGAGCTTCAACCTCAACGTGCGCGCAATGTACGTCACCATCCAGGCCGCACTGCCGGCGATGCTCGCCAATGGCGGTGCCAGCATCATCAACATGGCTTCGGTCGCGGGCTCGACCAAGGGCCTCCCCAACCGCTTCGCCTACGGCGCGAGCAAGGCCGCGGTGATCGGGCTGACCAAAGCGGTGGCGGCGGACTTTGTCACCAAGGGCATTCGCTGCAACGCCATTGCCCCCGGCACCGTCGACACGCCTTCGCTGCACGAGCGCATCAACGCCTATGACGACCCCGAACAGGCGCGCAGGAACTTTATCGCGCGGCAGCCGATGGGCCGGCTCGCCAAGCCGGAGGAAATCGCGCCGGTCATCGTCTTTCTCGCATCCGACGAATCCGCGTTCGCGACCGGCAACGTGTACTCGGTCGACGGCGGCATGACCATCTGACTTGACCACCTGAATTTGACCACCTGAATTTGACCACCTGAACTTGACCATCCGAACGGATTTTCCCAGGAGAAACGATGAAACTCGTACGCTACGGACCCGCCGGCAGGGAAAAGCCCGGACTCATCGACGCCGACGGCAAGCTTCGCGACCTCTCGCGCAAGGTCAAGGACATCAATGCGGCGACGCTCGCGGCGGCGGAGCTCGCCAAGCTGCGCAAGCTCGACACGCGCAAGCTGCCGCTGGTGAAGGGCAAGCCGCGAATGGGACCCTGCGTCGCGACCCCGTCCAAGTTCGTCGCGATCGGCCTGAACTACGTCGACCATGCCAAGGAATCGGGCAATCCTATCCCCGAGCACCCGGTGGTCTTCTACAAGTCGCAGACCTGCATCGTCGGCCCCAACGACAACGTCGTGATGCCGGCCGGTTCCACGCACATGGACTGGGAAGTCGAGCTCGGGTTCGTCATCGGGCGTACAGCGCGTGGCGTCGCGGTCAAGGACGCGATGAAATACGTCGCCGGCTATTGCCTGATCAACGACGTGTCCGAGCGCGAGTACCAGATGAAGCGCAGCGGGTCGCAGTGGAGCAAGGGCAAGGGATGCGATACCTTCGGCCCGATCGGCCCATGGCTCGTGACGACCGATGAGCTCAAGGATCCGCAGACCCTCGACATGTGGCTCGACGTCAACGGCGAGCGCAGGCAAAGAGGCAACACCCGCACGATGATCTTCAGCGTAGCGCAGCTGGTCGCCGACGTGTCGCAATACATGACGCTGCTTCCCGGCGATCTGATCACGACCGGCACGCCGCCGGGCGTAGCGATGGGAATGAAGCCCGAGCCGAAATATCTCAAGGTGGGCGACATCGTGACGCTGGGCATCACCGGCCTGGGCGAGCAACGGCAGAAGATCGTGGCATCGAAGAAAGGATGAAGATGTACTGGACCTCCATTCTGCGCAGTGTCGATCGCCGCACATCGACCAGCGCGCTTTTCCTTGCATTGGCGGCGATGTGCGCGCTGCCGCAGGCACTCGCGCAATCGTATCCCGGCAAGCAGCCGGTGAAGCTCGAGGTCGGCGCGCCCGCGGGCGGCGGCACCGACATCGTCGCGCGCATGCTCGGCGACAAGCTCGGCGAGTCGATGAAGCAGTCGTTCGTCGTCGACAACCGCCCCGGCGCGTCGAACACCATCGCCGCCGACTTCACGGCGAAATCGCCACCGGACGGCTACACGCTGCTGGTCGCGACCAACACCGGGCAGGCGATCGCGCCGCATCTGATGAAGCTCAACTTCGACACGCTCAAGGACCTCACACCGGTGGCTCTGGTGATGGTCGTCCCCAACGTGCTCATCGTGAGCCCGACAGTCACCGCCAAGGACGTGCGCGAGCTCGTCGCGCAGATGAAAGCCAAGCCCGACGCCTTCAACTATGCGTCGTCGGGAGCGGGCAGCACGCAGCACCTCGCGGGGGAAGCGTTCAAGAAGGTCGCCGGCGTGCAGATGACGCACATTCCGTACAAGGGCAGCAGCCAGGCGCACGCCGACATGCTCGGCGGGCAGGCGCAGATCATGTTCGACACCACTTCGTCGGCGATCGGGCAGATCAAGGGCGGCAAGCTGCGCGCGCTGGCTGTCACCTCGCCCAAGCGCTCGCCGGAGCTCCCCGACGTGCCGACGCTCGCCGAAGCAGGCTATCCGGGGCTGGAGATGACGACGTGGTACGGAGTATTCGCGCCCGCGGGCACGCCGAAAGAAGTGGTCGCCAGGCTCCACGACGAGATCGCCGCCACGCTCAAGACGCCCGACGTGCAGAAGCGCATCGCCGGGCTCGCGGGCGAGCCCGGTGCGATGAGCTCGGCCGAGTTCGGCGCGCTCAACCGCGCCGACTACGATCGCTACGGCAAGCTGATTCGCGACGCCGGGATCAAGCTCGAATGAGCGCCGCCGGGCCGTCCCAAGGCGCGAATTGCTCCCCCTCCGGGGGCAGCGCAGCGCCACTAGGCGCAAGCGTGGGGGTCCTATGAGCGCGACCATAGCGTTGGTTGCCGGCGACCCCGCCGGCATCGGCCCCGAGCTCGTTGCCAAGGTGCTCGCCGATCGCGCCACGCTGCCCGATGCGCGCATCCGGCTCATCGCGCAACGTGCCAGCCTCGACGCCGCGGCCGACAAAGCAGGCATCAAGCTCGACCTGCCGGCGATGTCGCGGCGCACCGCGGCCGAGTCGCCGCTGCCGGTGGCGCGCCTTGAGTGGGACGGCTGGGAGGCGCCCGCGTTCCAGACCGCGCACGCGGGCGCGTTGAACGGCGCTTTCATGCTCGATTCGCTGCGCTTTGCGCTCGACCTCGCGCAGCACGGAGAAGTCGATGCGGTGTGCTTCGCGCCGCTCAACAAGGCAGCCCTTCGCGCCGGCGGCATGGCGGAGGAGGACGAGCTGCGCTGGTTCGCCTCGGTGCTGCAGCACCACGGTGCATGCGGCGAATTCAACGTGCTCGAGCAGCTCTGGACTTCGCGCGTCACCTCGCACGTGCCGCTCAAGGATGT
Source organism: Betaproteobacteria bacterium (assembly GCA_040005035.1). Classification (GTDB taxonomy): domain Bacteria; phylum Pseudomonadota; class Gammaproteobacteria; order Burkholderiales; family Casimicrobiaceae; genus PALSA-1003. Next base: position 7,807 of record JBDTZQ010000120.1, read on the forward strand.
CTCGGGCCTTCTCAGCGCCGAGGGAGTCGCCGAAGCTATCGGCATGCTGCGCGACGCGCTCAGCCGCGCCGGCAACGCGGCGCCGCGCATCGGCGTGTGCGGCCTCAATCCGCACAATGGCGACAACGGCAGCTACGGCCGCGAGGAGATCGACATCATCGCCCCCGGCGTCGCGCTCGCGGCGCGCAACGGCCACGCCGCCGACGGTCCCTATCCGGCAGACACGATTTTCGTGCGCGCCAAGAACGGCGCTTTCGACGGCATCGTGACGATGTACCACGACCAGGGACAGATCGCGATGAAGCTCATGGGCTTCGAGCGCGGCGTCACGGTGCAGGGAGGCCTGCCCGTCGCCATCACCACGCCGGCGCACGGCACGGCTTACGAGATCGCCGGGCGCAACCTCGCCAACACGCAGGCGATGAAAAACGCACTGGCGCTCGCCGCGCGCATGGGGCAAGCCTCGCACTGATCCTGCGCGCGTTCCACGCGGCAGTTTCGGCGCCGTCTGGTCGCAGCATCAAACGAGCCGCATTTCTTCATGGCCCTCGTCACCCCCATCGAGCCCGAGAACGCCAGCGCGCAGGTGCGCGCGGTGTACGACGACATCAAGGCCACGCGCAAGACCGATCGGATCAACAATTTCTGGAAAGTCCTGGCCAACGATCCGCCCGCCCTGGTGCGCGTGTGGGCCGCGGTGAAAGAGGTGATGGCGCCGGGCGCGCTCGATCCGCTGACCAAGGAGCTCATCTACATCGCGGTGTCGGTGACCAACAACTGCGAGTACTGCATCCACTCGCACGCCGCGAGCGCGGCCGCCAAGGGCATGACGCCGCAGATGTACCACGAGCTCATGAGCGTCGTGGCGCTGGCCAACGAGACCAACCGCCTCGCCAACGGCTACCGGGTCGACGTCGACGCGCAGTTCTCCGATCCGCTCGCGCCGCGATGAGGGCACTGTTTCCTCCGGAGCCCAACGTACCGACGCGTGCGCTTTCACGCGAGGACTTTCTCTATCCTGCATTGTCGCCGCTTCGCACCGGTCGTCTCCCGCTCGATGCGCTGCACACCATGCACTGGGAGGAATCGGGTAGCGCGCTCGGCGTGCCTATCGTTTTCCTGCATGGCGGGCCCGGCGGCGGCAGCTCGCCCGACCATCGCCGCTATTTCGATCCGCGCTTCTATCGAATCGTCATCTACGACCAGCGCGGCGCGGGCGCGTCGACGCCGCTCGGTGAGCTTACCGACAACACGACGCCGCACCTGGTGGCGGACCTGGAGCGCCTGCGCGAGCACCTGGGCGTCGAGCGCTGGCTGGTCTTCGGCGGATCGTGGGGATCGACGCTCGCCATCGCCTATGCCGAGGCCCATGCCGAGCGCGTGCTGGGCATGGTGTTGCGCGGGATTTTCCTGTGCAGGCCGCAGGAGATCCGCTGGTTCCTCTACGATCTGCGCTTCGTGTTTCCGGAGCCGTGGCGCGCCTTCTCGGAGTTCATCCCCGTGCCCGAGCGCGGCGATCTGCTCGGCGCGTATCACCGTCGCCTGATCGATGCGG
>JBDTZQ010000217.1:0-2745 GCA_040005035.1 Betaproteobacteria bacterium
AACCTGACCGGCGGCGTGTTCGTCTACCAGTCGGCGGCGTTCTCCGATTTCCACGGCACCGGCGCCAATCCCGCAGCGAATTCTGCATTGACCGATGCCGCGTTCGTCGCGAACCGTTTCCGCGTCGTGCAGCATCGCATGCACGTCTAGGCTTGGAACTCCTCTCCCTGTGGGGGAGGGGCAGCGGTGAGGGCACTGAAGCACGGAGCACGACTTGGCCTATCAGAACATCATTTTCTCCAGCGACGGCGGCATCGCGCGCCTCACCTTCAACCGGCCAGATCGCCTCAACAGCTTCACCGAAGCGATGCACGCCGAGGTGCGCGACGCGCTGGCGCGGGTGCGCGACGACGCCTCTGTGCGCACGCTGCTCGTCACCGGCGCGGGTCGCGGCTTCTGCGCGGGGCAGGACCTGGCGGATCGCAGCGTCGCGCCCGGCGCCGAGCCGGTCGACATCGGCGACTCGATCGAGCGCAATTACAAGCCGCTGGTGCTCGCTCTGCGCGCGCTGCCGATGCCGGTGGTCTGCGCGGTGAACGGCGTCGCCGCGGGGGCCGGCGCCAACATTGCGCTTGCCTGCGACATCGTTGTCGCGGCGCGCTCAGCGAGCTTCATCCAGGCGTTCGCCAAGATCGGCCTACTGCCCGATGCCGGGGGAACGTATTTCCTGCCGCGGCTGGTTGGCAGCGCGCGGGCGATGGGATTGGCGCTGCTCGGCGACAAGCTCTCCGCCGAGCAGGCCGAGCAGTGGGGCCTGATCTGGAAATGCGTCGACGACGCGGAGCTCATGCCCACCGTCGACAGGATGCTCGGCCAGTTCGCCACCGCACCGACGCGCGGCCTCGCCGAGACCAAGCGCGCGCTGCAGCTCGCCGCCGCCAACACCCTGCACGCGCAGCTCGACGTCGAGCGCGATGCACAGCGCGAGCTGGGACGCAGCGACGACTATCGCGAGGGCGTGGCGGCGTTCTCGGCGAAGCGCGCGCCGAGCTTCACGGGGCGGTAGGACGACGTGAGGCGCCATGAGCGCTAACTCGGACACGACGACGAGAGCCGCAGCGACCGATCCTCAGGCGCTTTGCGAGCGCGTTGCCGACGCCATGTTCGCGGAGGACCGCGCCTCGCAGATGATGGGAATGAACATCGCCAGCGTCGCACCCGGCCGTGCCGAGCTCACGATGACGGTGCGTGGCGACATGATGAACGGTCACGCCACCTGCCACGGCGGCCTCATCTTCACGCTTGCCGACAGCGCCTTCGCCTTCGCCTGCAACGGCGGCAACGAGCGCACGGTCGCGTCGGGATGCAGCATCGAGTTCGTCGCGCCGGCGCGCGAAGGCGACGTGCTCACCGCGATCGCGGTGGAGCGCAGCGCCAGCGGGCGCACCGGCGTATACGACATCGAGGTCACCAACCAGCGCGGCGAGAAGATCGCGTTCTTTCGCGGCAAGTCGTACCGCATCAAGGGGCCGGTCATTCCCGACCCGGCGTAGGAGGACGCATGTCGCGCAGGAAGACCGCACCGGAAGGCCTGGAAGCGATCGAGAAGGCGGGCCGCGACGAGCTGGCCGCGCTGCAGCTCGAGCGGCTGCAATGGTCGCTCAATCACGCGTACGACAACGTCGCGCACTACCGGAAGGCGTTCGACCAAGCCGGCGTTCACCCCGGCGATTGCAAGACCCTCGCCGACCTCGCGCGCTTTCCGTTCACGGTCAAGTCCGACCTGCGCGACAACTATCCGTTCGGCATGTTCGCGGTGCCGCGGGAGCAGGTCGTGCGCGTGCATGCGTCGTCCGGCACCACCGGCAAGCCGACCGTGGTCGGTTACACCCGCAAGGACATCGATACCTGGGCGACAGTGATGGCGCGCTCGATCCGCGCCGCCGGCACTCGACCCGGGGATATCGTGCACGTCGCCTACGGCTACGGATTGTTCACCGGGGGGCTGGGCGCGCACTACGGCGCCGAGAAGCTAGGCTGCACCGTGATTCCGATGTCCGGTGGGCAGACCGAGAAGCAGGTGCAGCTCATAACCGACTTCAAGCCGCGGGTGATCATGGTGACGCCGTCCTACATGCTCGCGATCGCCGAAGAGATGGAAAAGCAGGGCGTCGACCCGCGACAGACATCGCTCGAGATCGGTATTTTCGGTGGCGAGCCATGGACGCCGACCATGCGTCAGGCGATCGAAGCGCGGCTTAACATGGATGCGATCGACATTTACGGCCTGTCCGAGGTGATGGGACCCGGCGTCGCGCAGGAATGCATCGAGACAAAGGATGGCCTCACGATCTGGGAGGACCACTTCTATCCCGAGATCATCGATCCCGAGACAGGAGCGGTACTGCCCGAAGGCGAGAAGGGCGAGCTGGTGTTCACCTCCCTCACCAAGGAAGCGCTGCCGATCATCCGCTACCGCACGCGCGACCTGACGCGGCTGTTGCCGCCGACCGCACGCAGCATGCGGCGGATGGAAAAGATCACCGGCCGCTCCGACGACATGCTGATCATCCGCGGCGTGAACGTGTTCCCGTCGCAGGTGGAGGAGTTGATCCTCAAGCACGCCGCGCTGGCGCCGCACTACCAGCTGGAAGTGACGCGCCCAAAAAACCTGGACGAGCTCATTGTAGTGGTCGAACGGGCAGTGACTGCCGGCACGAGGGACGGCGAGGATGCGGGCGCCAAGCTGGCGCATCTGATCAAGAATCTGATCGGCGTAACGGCGGAGGTGCGGGTGGTTCAGGT
>JBDTZQ010000021.1:0-29231 GCA_040005035.1 Betaproteobacteria bacterium
CGCCGACGCACCGTTCGGGGGAGGGGGAACAATGGACTCGAAATGGATTCTATTGGGCCTCGTTGCCTGGGGCCTTGGCCTCTTGGTGGCGATGGTTCTGTTGCGCATGGCAGGCGACCAGGATCGCGCGGCTCGCCATAATCATAAGCTTCTCATTCCGCACTCGGACGTCACCATCACGCAGTTCCGCAGTCCGAGGCGATAGCAACGATAGACACGAGGCGGTTGCTGCAGCGGCTTGCCAGCTCGGCCTGCGTTCCGGACGTAGGCGCAGAGCGACGTTGTGAAGAATTGATTGTGCATGACAATCAGTCCTTGTCGCGCCGCAAATCTACCGCTCGACCATTCGCCGATTCCGCTTGACGGCTACTCGCCTGCGGTCCTTCCCGCGAGTTAGAATTTGCTGTGACGCGCCCTCGAAACAAGCGCGTTGCTAAACGGAGAACGAGCCATGAAAAGAGCCGCGTTGTTCGCATCGGCGCTTGCATTGCTGATAGTCGCCGGCGCCGCGGATGCGGGATCGATTTCATTCGACCGACCGTGCCTCAACTATCGCCTGAACCGGGACGGCGGCCCGCAATTGCTGCTGCAATGCCTGCAGGGAACGACCTACGTGACGGTGCTCACGATCCTCGATCCGACCTGCCCGAAAACGTCTTGGGCCGACAGCAAGGAAGCCAACGGAAACATTACCATCACCTGCAAGGGCCCGCGCTTGACGCGTTGATCACGCCGGGATGGTGCTGTTGAGAGGAGTCGAACCTCTGACCTACTGATTACGAATCAGTTGCTCTACCAACTGAGCTACAACAGCCCGGCGAAACGGTGCGCGATTACACTGAGCGCGTGTCACCCTCTGCAACGCGGTGAGTATTATACCCGAGGGTGTGCGGGCGGGACAGGCGCGCCTGCTCCTGGTTTCAGGCGAGGGTTCGCCTTAAATCCACTCGCCTACTCTATCTCCGGAGAAATCTGGCGATCCTGCCCAATTGATACGCCAACGTGCGCGCGCCCTCGATTCCCGGCGGGAACGCGATGTTTCGCGCAATCAATCCAAGCTTGACCACCGACGGACGCGGTTCCAGAAGTGCATTGAGAACGATCGTCGAATGCCAGGGATTGAACAGACGCGTGAACGCAGCGCCGCCGACGAGGTAGCTATCCATCATCGAGTCGATGATCCTGAGCTCGACGGGGCCTACGCGCTTCTGGCTCGCCAGGAGCCGGGGCAATATCGGCCGGGCGGAATCGTCGAGCTCCAGACGGTCGACGTACCTGAGCATGAGATAAAGGGCGCAACGCGCGAGCTCGTTATCGAGCCACTCGAAAGCGGTATCCCACCTCAGCGAGGTCCCGCCAGCCCGAAGCATATAAACGGCGTCAAAAAGCGGCGGAACCAGCGTGGCGTGGAACCCGTTCCTTGAAAGATTCCGTAGCCACGAAGAGGCCAGGTACGCCAACTGCAATTCGCCATCGAGTCGCCTAACTGACCGGCCGTGAAACATGGATGCGATCGAGTGCATCGACACGTTTGTCAAACTGAACAGGGTGTTTTGCAGCAGAGCGTCGTCACCGGGAAAAAGCGCGGAATGCACTTCGATCAGTACGCGACGACGAGGATCGAAAAGCGGCGCGCCGTGATGGGCGGCCGGGTGTTGATCGGGATTCGCATGCTGGCGATACCCCAGCGCGATCAAAGCCGCTTCCACACGGCTGCGCTCAGCCGCGGCTACGAGAACGTCGACGTCGCCCATGGGGCGAAGGTACGGCGCCGGATAGAACTGATCGCTGATCGAGATGCCTTTGAGCAGGGTCACCGGTACGCCCAAGCGGTCACAGACATCCACCACGTCTTTGGCCGCGTCGATAAGCGCACCATGCCTGACCTGTGCCGTCAGGGATTCTGCCAGCAGCAACTCGCTCCACTCAACCGGCACCGTCAACGCGCCTTCCGAGACAGCACATTGCAGCAGCGGCGCAAGTCCCGCATCCCGGAGATGCTGGAACTGCCGATCGAGGTCGACCTTCGACCGAGTAACGGCGCCAGTGGCACCTGGGCGCGCGGCGGCGTAGCGCAGCAAATCCGCCATCAACCACTCCGGCCTGGTTCTTGCTTTAGTCATAGCCATCGCCCCGTGCACTAGCCAAGCGGAAGCCAGGTTGGTCTTGCGGCCCTGACTGTCATGCAAGTAGCATAACCTGCTACCCGCGAAGGTCGTGAGGCGCAGCCCGCCCCTGAGGTGTACAACTTGAAATCTGGAATTTGCTCAAAGTTTAATGACTAAGCAATTGAATTTGCGTATGAAACGGCGTCAGGACGACCTCGTTGTTCGCGAAGTGGGAGCGGATGTGCTCGTCCTCGATCTGCGGTCGGAACACATTCACCAGCTCAACCAGACCGCCAGCTTTGTTTGGCATAACTGCGAGGGCGCCTCCTCGCCAGCGGCAATCGCTGAATTGCTTGCATTCCAATTCGATGTGGGGCAGGATATTGCCATACAAGACGTACAACGTACCTTGGAAATGTTGCACGAATTGAAGCTGATCGTGGGGGACGAGACAGCGTCGGATCAGGTTTGACAGGGTGTACCCGGGAGCGAAGTTTACGATCTGAATTTGTGGAGAAATATTATGGAAAAAGACACTTCCTCTCGTACCGTCTCACGACGCGACTTCGTAAAACGGGTCGCCTACGTGGCGCCCCTCATTCTTACGCTGAAGGCCGCGCCGGCGTTTGCGCAGGTGGGATCTGGAACCAACAAATCGACGCCGCGACCGATGCCGTGGCAATCGGGTAACTGATTCCGCAGCGCAGGCCCCTCTGATCGGTCTCCGCGCAACCGCGACGGAGTAGTGCGCCCCTGCCAGGGGCGCTTTTCGTTGCCTTCTCCGGCCGCACGTCCACGCGGCGCCGATCCTAGGTATCCCCGGGTGCGCCGCGAGCCCGGCGTCGGCGGTTCCTCGTCACCATGCCCTCCCTAGCACTCTCCATTCTCGATCAGCGCGTCCGTGTTGATTGCCCGGACGCGGAACTGATCGAGTTTGTGCGTGCCAATTTTGGCGCGATGATCGACCCCGATCCGGCCGGCCCCGCGGGCAACACCCCCGGCTTACGCTACTGCATAGAACGCAGCGCGGAACCTACCGGCTATCTGTTGTCGCCGCTTGGTCGCGGCTGCGTCCACGAGATCGATTCGGCGGATCTGTTATACGCGCTGGAAAAGGACATCACGCTCGAACTGCAAAGATTGCGTGCAGACCTTTTTTTCCTGCACGCCTCCGCGGTCGCGTTTCAAGGCCGCGCGGTCCTCATCGCCGCGGAATCGGGAGGAGGAAAGTCGACGACAACGTGGGGGCTGCTGCACCACGGCTTTGACTATCTCAGCGACGAATTGAGTCCGGTCGACATCGGATCGATGCAAGTTTTTCCGTACCCGCACGCACTCTGCCTGAAGCGGGAACCGCCTCCCGGATACCCGCTTCCGACAGACGTCTTGAATCTAGGCCGAACGCTGCACGTGCCGGCACAAAGCCTCCCCGGAGCGACCGTCTCCGGGCCGTGTCCGGTCGTCGCGGTGTTCGTGCTGAAGTATTCGCCGCAACTTGCCGTACCGACCGTCCGAGCGCTCGGCGCGTCCGAAGCAAGCGCGCGGCTGTATGTCAACGCGCTCAATCCGCTCGCACATCCTTTCCACGGTCTGGACGCGGTCGTACGCATCGCGGAAACCGTGCCGTGTTTCGGCGTCGAATCCGCCGGGCTCGCGTCGACATGTGCTCTGATCCGTGAAAGCTTGCCGATGTGATCGGCATAAGCCGGCGACGCGCCCGGAGGTCGCCGTTTTTTATTCGACGCTTCAGTCTTGAGATCCACTCGTCTGCTCATCGGTTTCCATGCGGTCACCGCTCGCCTTCGCCAGCGCGCCGAAGGCGTCGTCGCGCTCTACGTCCTCGCCGGACGCGCCGACGCGCGCATGCGCGAGCTGCTCGAGCGCGCGACGCTTGCCGGTGTGGCGGTGCAGAGCGTCGATGAGCGCCGGTTGCACGCGCTCGCGGGTCACGACGGGCATCAGGGTGTGGTCGCCGAAGTCGATGCCGCGATGCCCAGCGTCACCGTCGACGAGGTACTCGACGCCATCGACACGCCGCCGCTGCTGGTCATCCTCGACGGGGTGACCGATCCGCACAACCTCGGCGCCTGCCTGCGCAGCACCGATGCCTTCGGCGCGCACGCCATCATCGTGCCCAAGGATCGTGCGGTCGGTCTCAATGCCACCGTCGCCAAGGCGGCATCGGGCGCTGCGGATACCGTGCCGGTGATTTCGGTGACCAACCTCGCGCGCACGATGCGTGATCTCAAGGAGCGCGGTGTGTGGCTGGTCGGCGCCGACGCGGAAGGCACCGAGTCGCTGTTCGCGGCGGAGCTTGCCGGTCCGATCGCATGGGTGCTGGGTGCCGAGGGCAGCGGACTGCGACGGCTTACGCGCGAGCTCTGCGACCGCTTGGTGCACATCCCGTTGCAGGGGAGCGTCGGCTCGCTCAACGTCTCGGTCGCCGCCGGGATTTGCCTTTTCGAGACGTCCCGCCAGCGCTGGGGGAAGCGCTAGAATGGCGCCTTGCTCGCCGTTGCGAGTGCGACTTCCTGGGGAAGCCATGCCGTCCATATCCTGCACATCCGTTTTTGGCCGCGTGACGCTCGTCGCCGCGCTCGCCGCGATGTCCGTTCTATCCGCTACGGCCGCCGCGAAGGGCACGCTCGTCTACTGCTCCGAAGGCAGCCCCGAGGGCTTCCAGCCGCAGTTCTTCACCACCGGGACCACCTTTGACGCGGTGTCGGTGCCGATGTTCAACCGGCTCGTCGAGTTCCAGATCGGCACCACCAACATCGTGCCGGGCCTCGCCGAGTCGTGGACCGTATCGTCCGACGGCAAGACCTACACCTTCAAGTTGCGCAAGGGCGTCAAGTTCCACAGCAACGCCAACTTCAAGCCGACGCGTGATTTCAACGCCGACGACGTGGTGTTTTCGTGGACGCGCATGGCCGACGACAACCATCCGTTCCACAAGATGACTGCCGGACAGACGTTCTCGTACTACGAGGACATGGGCATGAAGAACATCGTCGACAAGGTCGTAAAGATCGACGACCACACGGTGCGCTTCGACCTCAAGCGGCCGGAAGCGCCTTTCCTCGCCGACATGGCGATGGACTTCGCGTCGATCCTGTCCAAGGAATACTTCGAGGCGATGCAAAAGAAGGGCACGCCCAACGCCGCCGACGTTTATCCCATCGGGACCGGCGCATTCGAGTACGTGTCGTACCAGAAGGACGCGATCATCCGCTACAAGGCCTTCGACCAGTACTGGAAAGGCCGGCCGAAGATCGACACCCTGGTGTACTCGATTACCCGCGATCCGACCGCGCGCTACGCCAAGCTCAAGACCGGCGAGTGCCAAGTGATGGCGTTCCCGAAGCCCGCCGACCTCGACGAGATGAAAAAGGACAAGAGTCTGGTCGTTCAACAGAAGGAGGGCCTCAACATCGGCTACATCGCCTTCAACGTCGAGAAAAAGCCCTTCGACAGCAAGCTGGTGCGCCAGGCGCTCAATCTCGCGACCAACAAGGATGCGATCCTGAAGTCGGTGTACCAGGGCAACGGCCAGACCGCCAAGAATCCGATCCCGCCGATCCTCTGGAGCTACAACAACGCGATCCAGGACTACCCGTACGATCCGGCGAAGGCGAAGCAGCTGCTGGCGCAGGCGGGACTGCCCAACGGTTTCGAGCTCGATCTCTGGTACCTGCCGGTGACGCGCCCGTACAACCCCGACGGCAAGCGCATGGCGGAGATGATCCAGGCCGACTGGGACAAGATCGGCGTCAAGGCCAAGCTCGTTACCTATGAGTGGGCCGAGTACCGCAAGCGCGCCAAGCAGGGCGAGCACCAGGTCGTGATGTTCGGCTGGTCGGGCGACAACGGCGACCCCGACAACTTCTTCGTCCCGCTGCTCGGCTGCGAAGCGGTGAAGGGCGGCGGTAACAACGCGCGCTGGTGCAACCAGACGTTCGAGGATCTGGTGATCAAGGCCGCGCAGACGCCCAAGCAGGCCGATCGCGCCAAGCTCTACGAGCAGGCGCAGGTGATCTTCAAGGAAGAGGCGCCGTGGATCACGCTGGCGCACTCGATCCGCTTCGACCCGGTGCGCGCCGAGGTCAAGGGCTACAAAATGGACGCCACCGCGCATCACTACTTCGACACGGCGGAGATAGCACCGAAGTAAACCCGTAGCGGCTGATGTTCGCTTTTGTCATCCGCCGCGTCGCGCTGATCGTCCCCACGTTCGTCGGCGTGACGCTGCTGGCGTTCGCGCTGATCCATCTCATCCCGGGCGACCCGGTCGAGAACCTTTCCGGCGAACGTGGCATGGACCCGGCGCGGCGGGCGCGCCTGCTGCACGAGTTCGGCCTGGACCGCTCGTTGCCGCTGCAGTACGTCGACTACATCGGCCAAGTTCTGCGCGGCGATCTGGGATCGTCGCTCACCACGCACGAGCCGGTGCTGCAGGAATTCACGACGTTGTTCCCGGCGACCATCGAGCTCTCGCTGTGTGCCATGCTGCTGGCGACGCTGATCGGCGTGCCTGCAGGCGTGATCGCCGCGCTCAAGCGCAACACCGTCGCCGACTACGCGGTGATGGGCGTCTCGCTCACCGGGTATTCGATGCCGATCTTCTGGTGGGCGCTGCTGCTGATCCTGTTCTTCTCGGTACAGCTCGGATGGACGCCGGTGTCGGGGCGCATCGCCGTCCAGTACGACGTGCCGGCGGCGACGGGCTTCATGATCCTGGACGCGCTGCGCTCCGGCGAGCCCGGTGCGCTATCCTCCGCGCTCTCGCACCTTATCCTTCCCGCCATCGCACTGGGCACGATTCCGCTGGCCGTGATCGCGCGCATGACTCGCTCGGCGATGCTCGAGGTGCTGCGCGAGGACTACATGCGCACCGCGCGCGCCAAGGGCCTTCCCGCATGGCGCGTGGTGATGGTGCATGCGCTGCGCAACGCGCTCATTCCCGTGGTCACGGTGATCGGGCTCCAGGTGGGACTGCTGCTCTCCGGCGCCATCCTCACCGAGACGATCTTCTCGTGGCCGGGCGTGGGCAACTGGCTGGTCCACGGCGTACAGTCGCGGGATTATCCGGTGGTGCAGGGCGGGATTTTGCTGGTCGCGACGATCGTCATCGTGGTGAACCTGCTGGTCGACCTGCTCTACGGCGTGATCAACCCGCGCATCCGCCATGCCTGAACTGGTCGTCCGCTCACCATCCCCCGATGCGGCTCCGCCTTCGCCGCTGCGCGAATTCTGGAATTCGTATTCGCGCAGTCGCGGCGCGCTGATCGGCATGGCGCTTATCGTTATGCTAGTCGTGCTCGCGGCCACCGCCGGCATCGTCGCGCCGCATCCGCCCAACGAGCAGTTCCGCGAATTCACCCTGACGCCACCGGCGTGGAGCGAGGGCGGAAGCATGCGCTTCCTGCTCGGCACCGACGCGGTGGGACGCGACATCGCGTCGCGGCTGATCTACGGGACGCGACTGTCGCTCTTGATCGGGCTCATCTCGGTGGCGATCTCGATGACCGGCGGTGTGACGCTCGGCCTCATCGCGGGCTACGTCCGCGGGCTCACCGAGACGGTCATCATGAGGCTCATGGACGTGATGCTGGCGCTGCCCAGCCTGTTGCTGGCGATCGCCGTCGTAGCGATCCTTGGACCGGGACTCATCAACGCCATGTACGCGATCGGAATCGTGCTGCTGCCGCATTTCGTGCGCCTGACGCGCGCAGCGGTCATTGCCGAGGCCGGCAAGGAGTACGTCGCGTCGTCGCGCATCGCCGGTGCGGGGCCGCTGCGTCTCATGTTCTCGACGATCCTTCCCAATTGCATGGCGCCCTTGATTGTCCAGGCAACGCTCGGATTTTCGACGGCCATACTCGATGCCGCCGCACTCGGCTTCCTGGGACTGGGCGCGCAGCCACCGACGCCGGAATGGGGCTCGATGCTGGCCGACGCGCTCGAGTTCATCCAGCGCGCGTCGTGGGTAGTCACGTTCCCTGGTCTCGCGATCCTGATCACGGTGCTGGCGTTCAACCTGATGGGCGACGGACTGCGCGATGCGCTGGATCCGAAGCTCAAGCGCTAGAACGCCGATGGCATTGCTGGATATCGAAGCGCTGCGCGTCGAATTCGGCGACGAGCGCTCTCCGCAGATCGCGGTCGATGGCGTCGACCTGTCGATCGACGCCGGCGAGATCGTCGGCTGCGTCGGTGAGTCGGGATCCGGCAAGAGCGTGACCGCGCTGGCGGTGATGGGGCTCATCGAATTTCCAGGCCGCGTGAGCGCGCAGCGCATGCAGTTCGCCGGCCACGATCTGCTCGGCCTTTCGCCGAGACGGCGCCGCGCGCTGGTCGGCAAGGACATCGCCATGATTTTCCAGGACCCGCTGGCGAGCCTCAACCCGTGTTTCACCGTCGCGTTCCAGATCGGCGAATCGCTGCGCGTGCACGGCACGCCCGAGGAGCGGCGCAGCCACGCCGGGCGTCGCCGGCGCTCGCTCGAGCTGCTGCAGCAGGTGGAGATTCCGGACGCGGCGCGGCGTCTCGACGCCTACCCGCACCAGCTCTCCGGCGGCATGGCGCAACGCGTGATGATCGCGATGGCCATCGCCTGCCGGCCGCGCCTGCTCATCGCCGACGAGCCCACCACCGCGCTGGACGTCACGGTTCAGGCGCAGGTACTCGATCTCCTCGGGCGGCTGCAGCGCGAGCACGGCATGGCGTTGCTGCTCATCACGCACGACCTGGGCGTCGTCGCGCAGACCGCGCAGCGCGTGGTCGTGCTGTATGCGGGGCAGGAGTTCGAGGCGGGGGTGGTGCCGCGCATCTTCGAGGCCCCGCAACATCCCTACACGCAGGCGCTGCTGGCGGCGCTTCCCGAGAGCAATCGCGAGGGAACGCGCCTCAAGGCGATACGCGGAGCGGTTCCGGCGCAGCGCGAGCGCCCGTTGGGGTGCCTGCTGTCGCCACGCTGCGACTACGTGCGCCAGCGCTGCATCGACGAGCGTCCGCCGCTCGAAGGCCCGCCGGGGATGACCGTGCGCTGCCATTTCCCGCTCGACGCCGCGGGCGTGCCTACGCGCGGCTGGAGCGAGGCCGAAGCAGCGCAGCTTGAGGTGGCGCCCGAGTGAGCGCCGCCGGGCCGCCCCAAGGCGCTCGCCCCCCTCGGGGGGAAGGTCGCGCAGCGACTTCGGGGGGAGACGTATGAGCGACGGCCACCGCTTGTTGGAGGTGCGGACGCTGTCGCGTTTCTACCGTGTGTCGCGGGGGCTGCTTCGTGAAAGCGTGGTCGTTCGTGCGCTCGACTCGGTGAGCTTCACGCTCGACGCCGGCAGGACGCTGGCCATCGTCGGCGAGTCCGGCTGCGGCAAGTCGACGCTCGCCCGCCAGGTGACCATGATCGAGAGTCCGACCTCGGGCGCGGTCAGCTTCGATGGCGTCGACGCCGCGGGCGCCGACCGCGTGACGCGCAAAAAGCTGCGCCCTACGGTGCAGATGGTGTTCCAGAATCCGTACGCGTCGCTCAATCCGCGCAAGAAGGTGATTACGCTGCTGGAGGAGCCGCTGGTCATTCGCGGTGGGATGACGTCGGCGCAACGCGGCGAGGCGGCGCGCGCCATGCTCGCGGAGGTTGGGCTCCTCGCCGAGCACGCAGGGCGCTATCCGCACATGTTCTCGGGCGGCCAGCGGCAGCGAGTCGCTATTGCCCGTGCGCTCATGACGGGTCCGCGCCTTCTGGTCGCCGACGAGCCGGTGTCGGCACTCGACGTGTCGATCCAGGCGCAGGTGCTCAACCTGCTGATGGACCTGCAGCAGCGTCGCGGCGTGGCTTATCTTTTTATTTCGCATAACCTCGACGTAGTGCGGCATATCGCCGACCGGGTCGCGGTGATGTATCTGGGCAAGATCGTCGAAATCGCATCGCGCCGCGCTCTTTTCGACCGGCCGGCGCACCCGTACACACGTGCGCTGTTCGCGAGCACGCCACGGCTGGACGCGCTGCGCAGCCCGTCGCGCGAAGTTCGCGGCGAGCTGCCGTCGCCCATCGCGCCGCCTCCGGGCTGCGCGTTCCATACGCGTTGTCCGCACGCGGTCGAGCGCTGCCGCGTCGAGGTCCCCGAGCTTCGTCCCCTTGGCGAGGCTCGGGTCGCATGCCACCGCGCCGAGGAGTTGGCGGATTGACTTGGTTCGTCACTTGTCCGCAGCCGCCATCGGCGTGTTCGGACCGACAATGTTCCTACACGCGAATCGGACGCGCGCCGATACCCGGCGCCGTCGGCTTTGTACAACATCTTCTCGCGACCGTGGCAACGTGGTCCGGCGGGCACGTCATGCCGCAGTGACCGCCGATTGATCGCGGATTGATCGCGGCACCAGGGGGAAGCGACTTGAGCTCGAGCAGCCTGATGGGCCTGGCGCGAAGCGCCGGTGCGATCGCCATGGCGGCGGCGCGCAAGTGGGTCGATGACCGCGCGCCGAGCATGGGCGCGGCGCTGGCTTATTACACCGCGTTTTCGATCGCGCCGCTGCTCGTCATCGTCATCGCCATCGCCGGCTTGACGGTGGGTCACGACGCCGCGCAGACCGCCATCGTCGCGCAACTCGGCGACCTGCTCGGCGAGTCAGGCGGCAAGGCCGTCGCAGGGATGCTGCAAGCTACCTCCGACTTGGGGACAGGAACGCTGGCGCTGGGTATCGGCATCGCGACCCTCCTCCTCGGTGCCACCACTGCGTTTGCCGAGCTCCAGGACGATCTCGATCGCATCTGGGCCGCCGAGCCATCGAAGGCAAGCGGGATCTGGAACCTCGTGCGCACGCGTCTGCTTTCCTTTGGGATGGTTCTGTGCGTGGCATTCCTGCTCACTATTTCGCTTGTAGTCAACGCCTGTATCGCCGCAGTCGGTCAGTACATGTTCGGCGGCTCCGAGGTCGCGTTGCAGGCACTCAACTTCGTGGCATCGGTGCTAGTGATAATGCTGCTCTTCGCCGCAATCTACAAGGTCCTGCCGAACACACCGATCGCGTGGCGCGACGTCTGGGAAGGCGCACTCATCACCTCGATCCTGTTCGCCGTCGGCAAGCTGCTGATCGGTCTGTACATCGGCAAAAGCTCGGTCGCGTCGGCATTCGGGTCCGCCGGCCCGTTCGTCGCACTGATGGTGTGGATCTACTACTCGACCCAGGTGTTCCTGTTCGGCGCCGAGGTGACGTGCGTGGTTGCCCGGGCACGCAACGGCGACCCTGCGCCTGCCGCATCGGCCGGCGTACCGAAAGGCGCCGTCGATACGTCCAAAGCTGGCTCGGGACGACCCACGGGTGCTCCGGGGGGTGGGAGCGTCCCGCCGTTGCCTGCACTTGCACGAGCAGCGATACCTGCCATCGAGCCCGGACCTGCAGCCAAGCGACTGTTCGGCGCGTCGGCAGCCGGGCTTCTAGCTGGATGGGCGGCCGCACGCATCGTTCGGGCGCGGATGCGCTCCACCGGCTGAAAGGAACCCCATGCTCCTGGACCTACCCGCACGCGCAATGAACCTCGTTCGGTCTGGAACATCGCTACTTCGCGTCGTGCAGGCGTTGGGACGCGACCTCTACGAGCTTGTCCGATTGGAGGCGGATCTCGCGGCTTCGGCAGCGGTGACGCTCGCCGGCCTCGGCGCGGCCATTCTCGTGCTGGTGTCGACGGGGTGGCTGCTGCTGGTGCTGGCACTCGCCGCCTGGATCGCGGACCGCTGGCTCAGCCTGCCTGCGGCGCTGCTGTCGGTAGGTGTTCTCATGCTGCTCATCGCCGCGCCTATGGGTTTCGTGGCGATGCGCCTGACTCGCCGGCTGGCGTTCCCCGAAACGCGCCGACGCCTCGACGAGGTGATGCGTGGCCACTAGTACTCCGGAAGATCTCGAGGGTCGGATCGCGCGGGTCGGCGAGCGCGCCCATGACGAAGCCCAACGACTGCGCCACGAATACGCGGCGATACGAAACACCCTCGCTGCCGCGGTGCGAGACCTGACACGGTCCCGCGCCTTGATCGGTACCGTTTTCGCGGCAGCGGCCGCGGCCGGCCTGTGGGCCGGCATGAGGCGCAGGGAGCGCGCTGCCCGCCCCGAAGCCACAAAGCGCTCAGCGCGCCGCGCGCATCGCTGAACGCCGCGCGAAAGTCGGCGCGGCGCCCGGGGCTCATGAATTGACGCTCCACAGAGCTTTGGGCATGATCGATGCCGCGCCGGGGCGATCGCCCGGGCGCGTGAAGCTCCCGCGTGCTTGCCTTCATCCTCCGTCGCATGCTCCAGTCGATCGCCGTCATGGCGGTGGTGGCGTTCATCGCATTCGGGTTGTTCAATTTCACCGGCGATCCGGTCACGTTCATGGTGGGGCAGGACGCTACGCAGGAGGATCGCGCGCGTCTGCGTGCCGACCTCGGGCTCGATCAGCCTTTCTATGTGCAGTTCGGCCGCTTCGTCGCGCGCGCAGTGCAAGGCGAGTTCGGGCTGTCGCTGCGGCAGGGCCGCCCGGTTTCGACGCTGCTCAAGGAGCGTCTGCCGGCGACGCTCGAGCTCGCATTCACCGCCGCGCTGCTGGCGCTCGCCCTCGGCATTCCTGCCGGCGTATACACCGCACTGCGTCGGGATACCTGGCTTTCCCAGGTTCTGCTTGCGGCGTCGCTGGTCGGTGTTTCGCTGCCCACGTTCCTGATCGGCATTCTACTGATCCTGATCTTCGCAGTCATTCTCGGCTGGCTGCCGTCGTTTGGACGCGGTGAGACCGTCGCACTGGGGTGGTGGACGACGGGCTTTCTGACCAAGAGCGGGCTCAAGGCGCTGATCCTCCCGGCGATTACACTGTCGCTGTTCCAGATGACGCTGATCATGCGGCTGGTCCGCGCCGAAATGCTCGAGGTTCTGCGCACCGACTACATCAAGTTCGCGCGCGCCCGCGGCCTGTCCAACCGCGCCGTGCATTTCGGCCACGCGCTCAAGAACACGCTCGTGCCGGTGATCACCATCACCGGGCTGCAGCTCGGTGCGATCATCGCCTTCGCGATCATCACTGAGACGGTCTTTCAGTGGCCCGGCATGGGATTGCTGTTTATCCAGGCGGTGGGATTCGCCGACATTCCGGTCATGGCGGCCTACCTGTGCTTCATCGCGCTCGTTTTCGTGCTGCTCAATCTCATCGTCGATCTGCTGTACTATGCCGTGGACCCACGGTTGAGGATCGAACGCCTTGCAGCAGCGCACTGAAGACCACGCCAGTCCGGTCGATCAACTGCGCCAGGATCACGGCGCGCTGACGGCGATCCGGCGCGACCTGCACGCGCATCCCGAGCTCGGATTCGAGGAGCACCGCACCGCCGAGGTCGTCACCCGCGAGCTTGCTGAGCTCGGCGTCGAGCACTATTGCGGCGTCGGTCGCGCCGGCGTCGTCGCGGTGATCCCGGGGCAATCCACCGGCAGCGGCCGCGGCGTCGGGCTGCGCGCCGACATGGACGCGCTGCCGATGCACGAGGAGAACGCGTTCGCGCACGTGTCGCGCTTCAAAGGACGCATGCACGGCTGCGGCCATGACGGCCACACGACGATGCTGCTGGGCACCGCGCGCTACCTGTCGCGCACGCGCCGCTTCGACGGGACCGCGTACCTCATTTTCCAGCCCGGCGAGGAAGGCTTCGGCGGCGGCAAGGCGATGATCGACGACGGGCTCTTCGAGCGCTTTCCCGCGGACCAGATCTACGCGCTGCACAATTGGCCCGGGCTGCCCCCGGGCAAGATTGCAGTCCGTCCGGGGCCGATGATGGCGGCGGCGGATCGCATCGAAATACACATCGAGGGGCGGGGCGGGCATGGCGCGCATCCACAGCAGGTGGTCGATCCGGTCCTCGTCGCCGGTCACATCATCACTGCCGCGCAGTCGATCGTGTCGCGCAACGTGAGTCCCATCGACACCGCAGTGGTCAGCCTGTGCGCGATGCACGCCGGCAACCTCGCCGCGATGAGCGTGGTTCCGCGCGATGCGCGACTGGTCGGCACAGTGCGCACGTTCCGTCCCGAGACGCAAAGCTACATCGAAAAGCGCCTGCGCGAGCTGGTCGGGTCCATCGCCGCGGCATTTGGCGCGACCGCGACGCTCAAGTACGAGCGCATGTATCCGGCCACCATCAACAGCGAGCGCGAGGCTGAGTTCGCCGCCGATGTCGCCGATTCGCTCGTCGGACCGGAGAACGTGGTGCGCGATCTGGAGCCGTCGATGGGCTCGGAGGACTTCTCGTTCATGCTGCAGAAGCGTCCTGGCGCCTACGCGCGGCTCGGGCAGGGCGGCGCCGAGGGCGGCTGCCTTCTGCACAACACCCGCTACGACTTCAACGACGAGGTCATTCCGCTGGGCGCCGGCTACCTCGCGGCGCTGGCGGAAGCCGCGATGCCGCTGCAGCGATGAGCGTCGAGCGACATTTCGCACGATCCTACGCCGACGCGCGCGAGAAATTCCGAGCGGCGTCGGCGGCGCGCGGCGCGCGGCAGTTTCGCTACGTGCATCCGGAGTCGATCGGCGCCGAGGGCGAGGAGCTGTCGATGGACTTCGCCATGCTCGGCCGGCCGGACGCGGACACGTTGCTCGTCGTTCTCTCCGCCACCCACGGCGCGGAGGGCTTTTGCGGCTCCGGTTGCCAGGTCGCGCTGATGCACGACGATGCGTTCATGCGCGCGATCGACGACAGCGGGGCCGAGGTGATGCTGCTGCACGCGCTCAACCCCTATGGGTTCTCGCATCTGCGCCGGGTCAACGAGGACAACGCCGACCTGAACCGCAACTTCGTCGATTTCGCGTCGCCGCTTCCGGTGAATGCGGCCTACGCCGAGCTGCACCCGCTCCTGCTGCCGGCGACGTGGCCACCCGAGTTGGCGAGCGAGGCGAAGCTCGGCGCGTGGCTCGCCGCGAACGGGGCGGCCGCCTACCAGGCCGCTGTCAGCGGCGGACAATACCAATTCGACGACGGCCTGTTCTTCGGCGGTCGCGCTGCGTCATGGAGCAACCGCATGCTGCGCAAGGCGCTGCGCGAGCACGCCGCGTCGCGCTCGGCGCTGGCATGGATCGACTTCCATACCGGCCTCGGTCCGCTGGGCCACGGTGAAAAAATCTACGCAGGCGTAAACGATGCCGCTGCGGTGGCACGGACGCGGGATTGGTGGGGCGACGACGTAACGACGTTCCTCGATGGCTCGTCCTCTTCGTCACCGCTCACCGGAATCAATGGCTACGCCGCGCACGACGAGGCCCCGCGCGCCGCCTTTGCCGGAATTGCACTCGAATATGGCACCTATTCGATACCTGAAATGCTCCAAGCGTTGCGTGCCGAGCATTGGCTGCACAATCATCCCGATGCGCCCCCCACGCAGCGCGACGCGATCAAGCGACGCTTGCGCGACGTTTTTTACGTCGACGACGACGCCTGGAAACGGACGGTCTACGCACAGGCGTTGCCGACGAGCCTCATCGCGCTCAAGCGTCTCGCGCAGACGAGCACCGAACGGCAACGGGCATGAGCGCCCGAACCCAGCTGCCCCGCCCCGAGCGCGAATACCGTAGCGCGCAGCGCGAAGCTAGTCCAATCTGCCCGCAACCTACGACAAGGAGACTCACCATGCACATATTGCACAGGATCGGCGTGGCACTGGCCATCGCAACCCTGGCCAGCCTGGGCGTTGCCACGCCGGCAGGCGCCGTCACCTTCCGCTTCGCCGACCAGGGCGATGCCGTCTCGATGGATCCGCATTCGCTCAACGAGTCGCTGCAGCTCACCATCACCGGCAATGTCTTCGAGCCGCTGGTCGGGCGAGGCAAGAAGCTCGAGCTCGTGCCATTGCTGGCGACTTCGTGGAAGCAGACCGCGCCCACCGTGTGGCGTTTCACGCTGCGTCCGAACGTCAAGTGGCACGACGGCACGCCGTTCACCGCCGACGACGTGATTTTTTCCTACGAGCGTTCCAAGGACGACGGCTCCGACATGAAGACCAAGATCGCGCCGATGAAGGAGGTCAAGAAAATCGACGACCTCACGGTCGACTTCGTCACCAAGGATCCGTTTCCCATCCTGCCCGACACCCTCAACACCTGGTACATCATGAGCAAGGTGTGGTGCGAGAAGAACAACGCCGCCACGCCGGTCGATGTGCGCAAGGGCAAGGAAAACGCGGCCACGCTGCGCGCCAATGGCACCGGACCGTTCATGCTGAAGACCCGCGAGCCCGGAGTGCGCACGGTGTTCGTCCCCAATCCCAACTATTGGGAAAAGGTCGAGAGCAACGTCACCGAAGCGATTTTCACTCCGATCAAGAACGATGCCACGCGGGTGGCCGCGCTCGTTTCCGGTGACGTCGACATGATGGAGCCGGTACCGTTGCAGGACATCGACAAGCTCAAGTCAGCGGGCAACCTGAACGTACTGCAAGGACCCGAGCTGCGCACGATCTTCATCGGGATGGACCAGTCGCGCGACGAGCTTCTGTTTTCCAATATCAAAGGCAAAAATCCATTCAAGGACAAGCGTGTTCGTCAGGCGTTCTTCCAGGCGATCGACATCGAGGCGATCAAGAGCCGCATCATGCGCGGCGCCTCGACTCCGACCAATCTGATGATCGCTCCGGGCATCAAGGGATTCGTGGCAGACATGAACAAGCGGCTGCCCTACGACCCGGTGGCCGCCAAGAAGCTCTTGACCGAAGCCGGCTACCCCAACGGCTTCGAGGTCGGGATGAACTGCCCCAACGATCGCTACGTCAACGACGCGTCAATATGCCAGGCGATTGCGGCGATGCTCGCGCGCATCGACGTCAAGGTCGACCTGATGGCCGAGACCAAGGTGACGTACTTCCCAAAGATACTGTCGCGCAACACGTCGCTCTATCTGCTGGGCTGGACGCCTGATTCCTACGATGCGCAGAATGCGATCTATGCGCTGCTGATGACGCCGGCGCCGAGCGGGCAGGGACTGTTCAACCTTGGCAGCTACAGCAACAAGCGCGTCGACGAGCTCGGCGCGCAGATCGCAGGCGAGCTCGACCAGAGCAAGCGCAACGCGATGATTGCGGAGCTGTTCAAGATCCACGGCGACGAATTCGGGACGCTGCCTCTGCACCAGCAGGCGCTCGCCTGGGCGGCCAAGAAGAACATCACGCTCGTCCAGCTTGCCGACAACACGAACCTCCTCAAGTGGGTCGTCGTGAAGTGACGATGACCGCATCGTCATCGCGCGTCGCTGGGTGGCTCGACAGCGACATCGCCTACAGCTTTCGCCATTCGCCGGTCGCCGTGGTGTCGGCGATCGTGCTGGCGATCTGCCTCGGCGCGGCGCTGTTCGCGCCGTGGGTGGCGCCGCATAACCCCTTCAACCTCGCCACGCTCAACCTTCTCGACGCACTGTCGCCTCCCCGCGGCATGGCGGGGTCGCGGCCGGAATTCCTGTTGGGGACCGACGACCAGGGCCGCGACATGCTGTCGGCGATCATGTTCGGCGCGAGGATATCGCTTCTGGTCGGGCTCGCATCGGTCGCGTTCGCGGTGGTGGTCGGCGTTTCGCTCGGCCTGATCGCAGGCTACGTCGGCGGCAAGCTCGACGCGGTCATCATGCGCATCGCCGACGTCCAGCTCTCGTTTCCGGCGATCCTCATCGCTTTGCTGATCGACGGCGTCGCCCGTGCCGTTCTTCCGCGCGACGCGCACGGTCCGGTGGCGCTTTTCGTGCTCATCTTCGCCATCGGCATTTCCAACTGGGTGCAATACGCGCGCACGGTGCGCGGCTCGACGCTGGTCGAGAAGAACAAGGAGTACGTCCAGGCGGCGCGCGTGATAGGCATTCGCCCGTTCTCGATCATGCTGCACCACCTTCTCCCCAACGTTCTCGGTCCGGTGCTCGTGCTCGCGACGATCAATATCGCGACCGCGATCATCACCGAGGCCACACTGTCGTTCCTCGGAGTCGGCGTGCCGCCGACGCAGCCCTCGCTGGGAACGCTCATCCGCGTGGGCAACGATTTCCTGTTTTCAGGGGAGTGGTGGATCACCATCTTTCCCGGGTTGGCACTGGTGATCATGGTGCTGGCGATCAATCTCCTCGGCGACTGGCTTCGCGACGCGTTGAATCCGAAATTGCGGTAGAGTGGCCGGGCCACGCTTTCCGTGGAGACGAATCATGCGCAGAACCGTATTGATGGCGGCGATGTTGCTGCTGGGTGGTTGTCAGACGTGGGGACCCACCTGGAGCGAGGTCACGGGCAACCGCTACTCCACTACCGAGCTCAATCGCCGGCCGGCGATCATCGATCAGGTCGACAACCAGGGCTCGTTCGCGTCGAACCCGATCAAGATCGACCCGGGTCAGCACCGCCTCGTGCTGCAGGGGCCGGCGCCGGGATGGCAGGGCGGCGCGCCGCCCAAGGTGTACATGCTCGACGCGCAACCCTGCAAGCGCTACTACATCAACGCCCAGTTCAAGGACACGATCACCCAAGAATGGACACCGGTGATCGACTACGTCGAAACCATCTCAAGCTGCAAGATCGTCACAGCGCAGAAGTGACGCGGCGAGCGATCGAACCGGCGGCGCAATTCGATCGATGAACGCCGCCGCTCCACTGCTCGAAGTCGACGCGCTGCGTGTCGAGTTCCCGACGCGCCGCGGAACGCTGGTCGCGGTCGATGGCATCTCCTTCTCCATCGCCGCGGGCGAGGTGCTCGG
This sequence comes from Betaproteobacteria bacterium, assembly GCA_040005035.1. GTDB lineage: Bacteria > Pseudomonadota > Gammaproteobacteria > Burkholderiales > Casimicrobiaceae > PALSA-1003. The sequence goes on from JBDTZQ010000021.1 coordinate 18,836, forward strand.
CGTGGTCGGCGAATCCGGGGCGGGAAAGTCGATCACCGGCGCGGCGATCATCGGCCTCATCGATCCGCCGGGACGCGTCGGCGCAGGGCGCATCATGCTGGGCGAGCGTCGCATCGACAACCTGGGTCCGGAGGCGATGCGCCGCGTGCGCGGCCGCGAAATCGGCGCGGTGTTCCAGGATCCGCTGACTTCGCTCAACCCGCTCTACACGATCGGGCGCCAGCTCATCGAGACGATCACCACGCACCTCGACCTGAACGCGAGCGCGGCACGCGCGCGGGCACTGGCGCTGCTCAACGAAGTGGGCATCCCCGCGCCCGAGCGTCGCCTCGACCATTATCCGCACCAGTTCTCAGGCGGCATGCGCCAGCGCGTCGTGATCGCGCTGGCCCTCGCGGCGAACCCCAGGCTCATCATCGCCGACGAGCCCACCACGGCGCTCGACGTCTCTATCCAGGCACAGATCATTGCGCTGCTGAAGCGACTTTGCCGGGACCACGGCACGGCGGTGCTGCTCATTACGCACGACATGGGGGTGATCGCCGAGACCGCCGATCGCGTCGCGGTGATGTACGCGGGACGCATCGTCGAGATCGGTCCGGTGCTCGAGGTCATTCACCATCCGGCGCATCCCTACACCCGGGGCTTGATGGGCTCGATCCCGTCGATCGTGGCCGAGCGCGAAGAGCTCGCACAGATCGACGGCAGCATGCCGAGGCTGACCGCAATCCCGCACGGTTGTGCGTTTCATCCGCGCTGCCCGCACGTCTTCGAGCGCTGCCGGCGAGAGCGGCCCGAGCTCGACAGCGTCGGCGCGACGCGGGCGGCGTGCTGGCTGCACCAACCCTCGAGCCCATGAGCGCCGCCGGGCCGCCCCAAGGCGCTCGCCCCCCTCAGGGGGGAAGTCGCGCAGCGACTTCGGGGGGGAACCCATGAGCGCCGCCGGCCCCCTGGAACGCGAAGCTGGTTCGACGCAGGCAGCGGCGCCACCGCTGCTGGAGCTCGACGACGTGGCGCGCTACTTCGATGTCTCGCTGCCCTGGCTCAATCGCGTGATCGAGCGCGTGCCGAGGCAGTCGCTGCGCGCCGTCGACGGTGTCAGCTTCGCGATCGCCAAGGGCGAGACGCTGGGGCTCGTCGGCGAGTCCGGATGCGGCAAGTCCACCGTGGCGCGCCTCATCGTGGGGCTCTACCGGCCCACGCGCGGCACGATCCGCTTCGAGGGCTTGCGCATCGACGGCGACGAAGTGCCATTGGCGACGCGTCGCCGCATGCAGATGATCTTCCAGGATCCGTACGCCAGCTTAAATCCGCGCTGGCGAGTCCGCGACATCGTCGCCGAGTCGATCAAGGCGCACGGCCTCGCGGCTGATGCGGCCGCGGTCGACGCCCGGGTGGCGGAGCTTCTCGGATATGTGGGATTGTCCGCCGCGGATGGCAGCAAGTATCCGCACCAGTTCTCCGGCGGGCAGCGCCAGCGCATTTCCATCGCCCGCGCGCTGGCGACCAACCCGGCTTTTCTGGTGTGTGACGAGCCCACGTCCGCGCTCGATGTCTCGGTGCAGGCGCAGGTGCTCAACCTCATGCGCAGGCTCCAGCGCGAGCTCGGGCTGACCTACCTGTTCATCTCGCACAATCTTGCCGTCGTTCATCACGTCGCCGACCGGGTCGGCGTGATGTACCTCGGACGAATCGTCGAGCTCGCACCCACGCGCACGCTGTTCTCGCTTCCCCAGCATCCGTACACGCGGATGCTTCTCGCCGCGGTGCCCGACCTCTCGTTGGCCGGCAAGGCGCGCACCGCCGTGGCCGGAGAGGTGCCCAATCCGCTCTCGCCGCCCCCGGGTTGCACGTTCCATCCGCGCTGTCCCTACGCAAACCAGCGCTGCCGCAGTGAAATTCCGGTCCTGTTGCCGAGCCCTTCGGCACCGAGCGCGGTGGTGGCGTGCCACGCCGTCGAGGAGGGCCGCCTGGCCGCGGCGACACTGGCAGCGGGCTGATTCTGCCGGGTCCGATCGGCTATAATTCGCCTTTCGAGCGGCTCCCGGCTTTCCAAGCCGGTCCGCGCGTGGCAACCCGCACGACGCGCCGTCCCAGGCGCTCCCCGTGCTCAGCAGAAGAATTCGAATTGCGCCTGACTCAGATCAAGCTGGCCGGCTTCAAGTCCTTTGTCGATCCGACCAGCATCGCCACCCCGGGGCAACTTGTCGGCATCGTCGGCCCCAACGGCTGCGGCAAGTCCAACGTCATCGACGCCGTACGCTGGGTGCTTGGCGAGTCCAAGGCGTCCGCGCTGCGCGGCGAGTCGATGCAGGACGTGATATTCAACGGAGCGGGTGAGCGCGCGCCGGTCGGCCGCGCTTCGGTCGAGCTCGCCTTCGACAACAGCCAGGGGCGCATCGGCGGGCAATGGGGCAGTTACGCCGAGCTCTCGATCAAGCGCGTCCTCACGCGCGATGGCGATTCGACGTACTACATCAACAACATTCCGGTTCGCCGCCGCGACATCCACGATCTTTTCCTCGGCACCGGCCTGGGTCCGCGCGCCTACGCGATCATCGAACAGGGCATGATCGCCCGCGTCATCGAGGCGCGGCCCGAAGAGCTGCGCATCTTCCTCGAGGAGGCTGCCGGCGTATCCAAGTACCGCGAGCGCCGGCGCGAGACCGAGAGCCGCCTCAAGGACACGCGCGAGAACCTGTCGCGCGTGGAAGACATTCGCATCGAGCTGGGCGCGCAACTGTCGCGGCTCGAGGCGCAGGCGAAGGTCGCCGGCGAGTTTCGCGAGACGGAGGCGCGGCTCAAGCAGACGCAGCACATGCTCTGGTTCGCGCGGCAACAGGAGGCCGTGCGCGCACGCGAGCGCCAATCCGCTGAAGTTGCGAGCCTCGGCGCGGCGTTCGAGGCGCTGCAGGCGGACCTGCGCGCGGCGGAGAATCGCCTCGAAGGCCTGCGCGCGGAGCACTACAAAGCGGGCGACGCGATGCACGAGCGGCAAGGCGCGTTCTATGCCGCCAACGCCGAAGTCACGCGCCTCGAGCAGCAACTTGCCTTCGCCCGTGAAAGCGAAGGGCGGCTGGTGCAGCAGGTGGCGCAGATCACCGAACAGGTCGGGGCGTTCACCGCGCAACGGCAGAGCCTGGTCGCCGACGCCCGGGAAGGCGACGCCGAGCTCGAGCGCGCCGCGGCCGCGCGCGAGGCCGCGGCGGCCGAGGAGCACGACGCGCTGTCGCTGTTGCCGGCGCTCGATGCCCGGGTGGCAGAGTCGGCGGCCGCGATGGCCGACGTGCAGCAGCGCGTCGCCGACGTCGAGCAGGAGCTGCGCGTCGCCGAGACGCGCCGCGAAAATGCCGCGAAAGTGCTCGCCGCGCTCGATCAGCGCCGCGACCGACTCGACGCCGAGGCCGCCGGTCTCGCGTTGCCGACGACGGCGCAGGTCGAAGCGGTCGCCGAGCGACTCGCGCAGGAAGGCGTCGACCTCGCCGACCGCGGCAAGGCGCTCGCCGAATTGAACGACGTCGTGCGCGCCTTGCAGGAGCGGCAGCGCGCGACGAGCGAAGCCTGGCAGCGCTCGACGAGCGCGCTGGCGGAGCGTGAAGCGCGCTCGCAGGCCTTGGCCGCTCTTCAGGCGAAAATCGGCGGCCGCGACGAGGCTGCGTGGATCGCGGCGCACGGGCTCGAGCGCGCGCACAGGCTGTGGCAGGAGCTCGACATCGAGGCCGGGTGGGAGGATGCGCTCGAAGCGGTGTTGCGCGAGCGCCTGAACGCCGTCGAACTGCCTTCGCTGGACACCGCGATCACGCTTGGCGAAGGCGCGTTGCCCGGGCGCATCGCCGCTTTCGCCGACGCTTCGGCTGCGCCGGCCGCCCATCCCGCGTCCGACACGCTGCTCGCCAAGGTAAAGAGCCGGCGAACCGCGATCACCCGGCTGCTCGCGGATTGGCTGCACGGCGTGCGCTGTCGCGCCGACCTCGCCGCGGCGCTCGCCGGGCGCGCATCGCTGCGCGAAGGCGAATCGTTCGTGGTGCCGGCAGGACACGTCGTGAATGCGCAGGCGATCAGCTATTTCGCGCCCGACAGCGAGCTTCATGGCGTGCTGGCGCGACAGCGCGAGCTGGCCGAGCTCGCCACCGTGATCGACGCCGCGCGCGCCGAGACCGACGCCGTCGCGGCGACGCGCAGCGATGTCGAGACCGAGCTCGAGGCGAGGCAGCAGGAGTATCACGGCGAGAACATGGCGTTTTCATCGCAGCAGCGGCGTTGCCACGACCTCGAGCTCGAGCTGGTCCAGCTCAGGCAGGCGAGTGAAGCGGCAGAGCGCCGGCACGCGCAGATAAGTGAGGAGCTGCGCACGCTCACCGATGAGCACGCGCAGGAGCACGAGGCGCTGGCCGCGATCGATGCGGGCGTCGCCTCGGGACGCGCCCGCATCGATGCGGCGATGGGAGAGCGCGATGCAAGCCGCCACGCTGTCAACGAAGCCGAGGTGGCGCGCGAGCGCGGACGCGAGCGCATTCGCGTCGCCGAGCGCGCCTCCCAGGAAGCGGGCTTCGCCGAGCGCTCGAGCCGCGAACGCCTGGCAGAATTCGCACGCCGGCGCGAAACACTCGACGAGCAACTCGCGCAGCAACACGGATTGCTCGCGCAGTGCACCGCCGAGCGCGAAGGCATCGACTGGACGCCGGTGGAGGCAGCGCTGCAGACGCAGCTCGCCACCCGAGGCGGCGCCGAGCAGGCGCTGGCAGCGGCGCGCGACGCGCAGGAGCAAGTCGGCGCGTCGCTGCGCGGCGCCGAGGAAACGCGGCTCGCCGCCGACCAGAAGCTCGAGCCCGCTCGCGGGCGCATCGACGAAGTGCGTCTGAAGGAGCAGGCGGCGCGGCTCGCGGAGGAACAGTACGGATCGCAACTCGCCGAAGCCGGCGCCGATGTCGCGGCATTGCCCGAGCAGCTCAAGGCGTGGGGCCGCGCCAGCGCGCTGCCCGCCGAGATCGAGCGGCTCACGCAGGCGATGGCCGCGCTGGGTGCGGTCAATCTCGCTGCGCTCGACGAGCTTACGCAGGCCTCCGAGCGCAAGGCGTACCTGGATGCACAGGCGCAGGATCTGACCGAGGCGATGGCCACGCTGGAAAGCGCGATCCGCCAGATCGACCGCGAATCGCGACAGTTGCTGCAGCAGACCTTCGACATCGTCAACGCCAATTTCGGCAAGCTGTTCCCGACGCTGTTCGGCGGCGGCCAGGCGAGGCTCTTGCTCACCGGCGAGGAAATCCTCGATGCCGGCGTGCAGGTCGTGGCGCAACCGCCGGGCAAGCGCAATACGTCGATACACCTGTTGTCCGGAGGCGAGAAATCGCTGACCGCGATCGCGCTGGTGTTCGCACTGTTCCAGATCAACCCCGCGCCGTTCTGTCTTCTCGACGAAGTCGACGCGCCGCTGGACGACCCGAACACCGATCGATTCTGCGCGCTGGTGCGCACGATGTCCGAAGCGACGCAGTTCCTGTTCATCAGCCATAACAAGATCACGATGGAAATGGCCAGCCAGCTCATCGGGATCACCATGCCGGACCCCGGCGTGTCGCGCGTCGTCGCCGTCGACATCGCCGAGGCGCTCGAGCTCGCCGAAGCCGCGCCCTGATGTCGCTGCCCGCGATCAATCCGCTGTTCCTCGGGCTGCTGATCGCTGGCTTGCTGCTGGTGATCGGCGTCGTGCTCATGAACTGGCTACAGGAGCGGCGCGTGCGCCGGCGCATCGACGCCGCGTTTCGTAAGCCTGCCGGCGATCGCGTCGAGCCGCAGTTCAACGACGCCGTCGATTCGCCCGCTGAAGCCACCGTAGTGGGCGATGCGGCCACCGAACCACCCGATGACGTGCAGTGGTTGCCCGACAAGGCCGAAGTCGAATCCGCCGCGGCGACCGCTGCCTCGATGTCCTCTCCATCGCGCGCGGAAAGGGGCGCATTGGCGCCCGATCCCGACATCGAGTGCGTCATCGCGCTTCAGCCGGCACAGCCGGTCGCTACGCAGGCGCTCGCCGGCGCTCTGGCGGCGCACGCCGCGAAGCCCGCACGGTGGCTGGCGCGACGCGGCGCTGGGCTGCCCTGGCAGTCGCTGGACGGCGGGGCCGCAGGCCCGTGGACCGAGATTGTCGCGTGCATGCTGCTCGCCAACCGTGCGGGGGCCGCATCGAGGTCCGACATCGAAGCCTTCGCCCAGGCGGTCGCATCGGCGGCAGCGGCGCTGCACGCAGGTTACGAGCTTCCCAACACGGGCGCGGAAGCGGCGCGCGGCGAGGAGCTCGACCGGTTCTGCGCCGACCTCGACGTGCAAATCGGCCTGACGCTGCTCAAGGGTGGCGGCGGACAGATCACCGGCACGCGCCTGCGCGGCATTGCCGAGGCGGCCGGATTCAAGCTCGGTGCGTCAGGACAGTTCGAATACATGCAGGACGACACCGGCGCGATGCTTTATGCGCTCCAGCACTACAAGCAGGAGCCCTTCACCATCGAGGGTCTGCGCGCGGCGGGGACGCCCGGCGTGACCCTGCTGTTGGACGTGCCCCGCGTCGCCGAGCCGGTGCGCGCGTTCGACCAGATGCGTCTGGCGGCGAAGCGGATGGCGCAATCGCTCGAAGCGACATTGGTCGACGACAACCACCGGGCGCTCAACGATGCATCGCTGTCTGCGATCCGGACGCAGGTGCAGGTCACCGCCGAGGCATTGCGCGCTGCGAATATCGAGCCGGGCGGACCGCGCGCGCTGCGTCTGTTTGGCTGACGCGTCTCAAAATGGCGGTTCCGACCAAGGCTGCCCGCCGCGCCAGCGCCTTGCGCGCCGCGCTCGACGATGACAACCACGCCTACTACGTGCTCGACGCGCCCACGGTGAGCGACGCCGAGTACGACCGGCTGTTCCGCGAGCTCGTCGCGCTCGAAACGCAGTACCCGGCGCTCGCCACTGCCGATTCACCAACCCGGCGTGTCGGCGGCGAAGCGGTGTCCGGATTTGCGCCGGTGCGACATCGCGTGCCGATGCTGTCGATCCGCACCGAGACCGACACCACCGCCGCCGGCGCCGCCAAGTTCGACGAGCGCATGCGGCGCGAGCTCGCGCTCGCCCCCGACGATGCACCGCTCGAGTATTCGGCGGAGCTCAAGTTCGACGGACTTGCCATCAGCCTGCGCTACGAGCAGGGAGGTCTCGCCGTCGCGGCGACGCGCGGCGACGGCGAGGTCGGCGAAGACGTCACAGCGAACGTGCGCACCATTCGCGCGATCCCGCAACGCCTTCGCGGGAAAGCTCCGGCCGTGCTCGAGGTCCGCGGCGAGGTGTACATGACACGCCGTGACTTCGCGAGTCTCAACGCCCGACAGGAAGCTGCTGGTCTCAAGACGTACATCAACCCGCGCAACACCGCGGCGGGCGCGGTGCGCCAACTTGACCCGAAGATCACCGCGACGCGCCCGTTGCGCTTTTTCGCCTACGGGATCGGCGAGACCGGCGGCTGGGAGCCGCCCGCCACGCACAGCGGCGTGCTCGAAGCGCTGCACCGCTTCGGCCTGCCGGTGGACCCCGGCCGTCGCGTTGCGCGCGGCGCCGCGGAGCTCGCGCGTTTCTATGCCGACGCGGCCGGGCGCCGCGCCACGCTTGCATTCGAAATCGACGGCGTGGTCTACAAGGTCGATGCGCTGGAACTGCAGCAGCGCCTCGGATTCGTCACGCGCGAGCCGCGCTGGGCGGTGGCGCACAAGTTTCCGGCCGAAGAGATGACCACGCAGGTGCTCGGCATCGATGTCCAGGTCGGACGCACTGGCGCGATCACGCCGGTGGCGCGCCTGCAGCCGGTTTTCGTCGGCGGGGTCACGGTCACCAACGCGACGCTTCACAACGAGGACGAGGTGCGGCGCAAGGACGTGCGGATCGGCGACACCGTGGCGGTGCGCCGCGCCGGCGACGTCATCCCGGAAGTGGTGAAGGTCCTCGTCGACCTGCGCCCATCGCGGACCCGCGCCTTCGTGATGCCGACGCATTGTCCGGAATGCGGCAGCGCGATCGTGCGCGAGGAGGGCGAGGCGATCGCGCGCTGCTCGGGCGGGCTCGTCTGCCCGGCGCAACGCAAGCAGGCGCTGCTGCATTTCGGCGGACGTCGCGCGATGGACGTCGAAGGCCTCGGCGACAAGCTCGTCGATCAGCTGGTCGACGCCGACATCGTGCATACGCCCGCCGACCTCTACAAGCTCGGGATGGCCGCCTTGGCGGAGCTCGAGCGGATGGCGGACAAATCGGCCGCCAATGTCGTCGCCGCGATCGAGCGCAGCCGGTCGACCACGCTGCCGAGGTTCATCTTCGCGCTGGGTATCCGCCATGTCGGCGAGACCACCGCCAAGGACCTGGCACGCCACTTCGGCACGCTGGATGCGCTGCTCGGGGTGGACGAGGCCGCGCTGCTCGACGTGCCCGACGTCGGCGCCGTGGTCGCTCGCAGCATCCTTCAGTTTTTCAGCGAGCCGCACAACCGCGAGGTCATTGCCCAGTTGCGATCCGCCGGGGTACATTGGCTCGAGTCCGCGCCGCAGCGCAAGGCGCGCGGCAAGCTTGCCGGCACGACGTTCGTCCTGACCGGCACGCTGCCGACGATGTCGCGCGACGAGGCGAAGGAAGCGATCGAAGCACTCGGCGGCAAGGTCGCCGGCAGCGTGTCCAAGAACACCCAGTATGTCGTCGCCGGTTCCGACGCCGGCAGCAAGCTCGATCGCGCCCGCGCGCTGGGCGTGACGATTCTCGACGAAGATGGCCTGAAGGAAATGATCGATGGCGTTCGCTAAGGTAACCAAGGCGGTATTCCCGGTGGCCGGACTCGGCAGCCGCTTCCTGCCTGCGACCAAGGCGAGCCCGAAGGAGATGCTTCCGGTCGTCGACAAGCCGCTCATCCAGTACGCCGTCGAGGAAGCCGCGGCGGCCGGCATCACCGACATGATCTTCATCACCGGACGCAACAAGCGCGCCATCGAGGATCATTTCGACAAGGCCTACGAGCTCGAGACCGAGCTTGCCGCGCGCAACAAGAATGCGTTGCTGCAGGCGGTGCAGGCCGCCGTGCCGCAAGGCATCAACTGCATCTACATTCGCCAGTCGGAGGCGCTGGGGCTGGGCCACGCAGTGCTTTGCGCCGAGCCGGTGGTGGGCAACGAACCGTTCGCCGTGCTGCTCGCCGACGACCTCATCGACGCCGACGTCGCGGTGACCAAGCAGATGGTCGATCTGGCGGGACGCGAGGGCGCGTCGACGATCGGCGTCATGAACGTCCCCGCCAGCGAGATCGGCTCGTGGGGCATCGTCGAGGCGGACCCGGAGCCGGGCGGAGATCGCATCAGTCGCATCCGGAGGATGGTGGAAAAACCGAAGCCAGGGAGCACACCATCCACGCTGGCGGTCGTCGGGCGCTACATTCTCACGCCGCGCATCTTCCATCACCTGCGCAACGTCCGGTCCGGCGCCGGCGGGGAGATCCAGCTCACCGACGGCATCGCGCGCCTGTGCGCGGAGGAGCGCGTGGTCGCCTACGCGTTCGAGGGAAGGCGCTTCGATTGCGGCAGCAAGCTGGGGTATCTGCAGGCGACCGTCGAGTTGGCGCTCAAGCATCCCGAGGTCGGCAGCGGCTTCGCCGAGTTCCTCAAGCAACGACGATGACCTTCAACGAGCTGCGCTACATCGTCGCCGTCGCGCAGGAAAGAAGCTTCGGCCGAGCCGCGCAGCGCTGCTTCATCAGCCAGCCGGCGCTGTCGGTGGCGATCCAGAAGCTCGAAGAGGAGCTGGGGACGCGCCTTTTCGAGCGTGCCAAATCCGAGATCACCGTCACGCCGGTCGGAGAGCGTGTGATCGAGCAGGCGCAGAAGGTGCTCGAGGAAGCAGCGCGCATCCGCGATATCGCGCAGGCGGGACGTAACCAGCTCGCCGGGGTGTTCCGCCTCGGGGCGATCCATACCGTCGCGCCGTACCTTCTTCCCGACCTGATCCCCGCGCTCAACGAGCGTGCGCCCGACATGCCGCTGGAAATCGAGGAGAACATCACCGAGCTGCTCGAAGTGGGGCTCAAGTCCGGGCGCATCGACGCGGCAATCGTCGCGCTGCCGTTCTCGCCGCCGGGCGTCGTCGCGGAGTTGCTCTACGAGGAGCCTTTCCAGGTGGTCGTTCCGAAGCGCCATCCGTGGGCGAAGCGCAAATCGATTGCGTCCGACGAGCTCTCCGGCCAGCACACGATCCTGCTCAACATCGGTCATTGCTTTCGCGACCAGGTGCTCGACAGCTGTCCCGAGCTCAACCGCGGCGCGGCGGCAATGACGCGCACCAACTCGCTCGAGACGATTCGCAACATGGTCGCCTCCGGGCTCGGTGT
>JBDTZQ010000121.1:0-9114 GCA_040005035.1 Betaproteobacteria bacterium
GAGGTTGCGCACGATGTAGGTGATCGGCAGCGCCATGTCAGGTCGCCGTGCCTTTAGACCACCGCGCGCAGGCCGTCGACGATGCGCACCTGTGCGGCGCGCCATGCCGGAAGCGCCGCTGCCACCAGCCCGACGGTGAGCGCGGCACCCATCTGGATAGCGATGGTCAGGTCGCTCACGATGAACAGCGGGAACAGCGTCCCGGTGACACTGCGAAACGCGCTCGCGAGCGGAAAGGTCAACGCGATGCCGGCGACGCCGCCGATCGTCGCGATCAGCAGCGACTCGGCAAGTATGAGCATCGCGACGAAGCCGCCGCCGAAGCCCAGCGCCTTGAGCGTCGCGTATTCGGACGTGCGCTCGCGCGCGGTCATCGCCATGGTGTTGGCCATCACCGCCATGATGATCACGATCACCACGAACGACACCGCCTGGATGGCGAGCAGGATCGCCTCCGACATCGACACGAAGCCCAGCGCGAAGGCGTTCTCGGTCTCGGTCAGCGTCTCGGCCAGCGAATTGCTGAACGCGGTGTCGATCGCCTGCGACACGGCGGCTGCCGAGTCAGGATCGGCGAGCTGCTCGATGAACACGCCGGTCTGGTCGGCGCGGCGCGGAGAGCGCTTTTTCAGCGATTCGTTGAGGTAGTTCCAGTGGAAGAACATCTGCGTCTCCACCGTCGAAGGCTCCTTGCCGTCGTAGATGCCGCGCAGGTTGAAGGTCCACGTTCCGGGGAAGATGGTGCCGCGCAACGGAATCTGGTCGCCGATCTTCCAGCCCCAGGTGTCGGCCAGCTTGCGCCCGACGATCGCGCCCTGGCGATCCATGAAGAACGCCTTCTGCTCCTCGGGCGAAAGCATGAACTCCGGGTAGATGGCCAGATAGGTCGGCGGATCGATCGCGAACTGCGGAAAGAAGTTGCGCTCGGTGATGTACACCCCGCCGAACCAGTTCGCCCACGACACTGCCGTCACGCCGGGGATCTGCCGGATCTTCTGCGCGTAGGTGAGCGGCATCGAAAAGGTCAGCGACACCGCGTTGCGCGTGATCAGCCGCGCGCTCGAGCTGGCATTGGCACCGGCGTACCAGGCGTCGATGATGGTGCGCAGCAAGCCGAAAGCAGTGATCGCGACGACGATACCGACGATGGTCAGGATCGTGCGCAGGCGGTGGCGCAGCGCGTTGCGGAGGACGAGACGAATGAAGTACACGACAACTTGGACAGTGCGATCGCTCGGAATCCGAAGCTTACAGGATGCGGTGTCGGCCACCGGCTGCGCCACCCGCTCGCGCACGTGGATGAACACGCGGCATGGAACTTGCTGAACAGTGTTCAGGAGCCGGTTTCGAGCGATTCACGCCCGATGCCGGTGTCGACGAACTAACTGATCGAGGTGCAGCCGTGCGACCCGTCGCCCTGAACCGCAAGTATCTGCCGTATGCCGTCGTTCTCTCGCTCGCCGCGAGCGCGGCCCTGCTCCCCACGCCGACGCGTGGCGTGACGCTGGGCAACATCGCCACCCAATCATCGCTCGGCCAGCCGCTGCGCGTGGTGATACCGGTGCGCCTCGCCAAGGGCGAAACGCTGAACCCGGCGTGTGTGAAGCTTGTCGCCGACAACTCCAACGGCGATGCGCCGCAAATAGTGACGGCGCGTGTCAGTCTCGAACAGGAAGCGACCAACCCGCGGTTGGTGATCACCTCTGCCAACGCGATGCGGGAGCCCGCCGGACGCCTTTCCATACAGGCCGGATGCGGCAGCACCATGCGCCGCGACTACGTTCTGCTGTTCGATCCCGCCGCGCTGGAAGCGCCCACCAGGATCGCCACCGCCGACGCCGACGAGGCGCCGTGGACGCGCGTGCGGCGCGAGCCCGCGCCAGCCCGTGTCATCCCGACCACCGTCGTCGCGACTGCCACGTCGGTGCCACTTTCAGCGTGGGGAACGCCTGTCGAAACGGCGCCCCTCCCGGCCAAGCCCAGCGTCGTCGCGCTCAGGAGCACGGTCGAGCCCGTGCCGGCGCCGCACGAAGCCGCACTCATCGAATCGGCCAGCAAGGTCCCGCGCGACATGGTGACGCTGGCATCGACCGGCCGCAGCGGCGGTGGCATGTTCATCCAGGAAGCAGCGGCGGCATCGTTGCCGGTGGCAGCGGTCACGGCGCCGACTATCGCGCCGGCAGCGGCCGCGCCCGCGCGCGTAGCTTCGCAGTCGCTGCCCTCGTCGTTGCCACTGTCCAACGTCAGCCCGCATCGCAGCTCGGGCTCGGCCGCGGTCGCCGTGTGGCACCAGATGTGGCCGTACGCGGCAGCGATCTTCGGCAGCATGGCGCTGCTGGTGGTCGGCTTCGCCGCGCATCGTCGCTTCTCGCCGACGGCATCATGGATGGATCCCAAGGCACGCGCCTCGCTCAAGGGCGAGACGCAAGCCGGCGTCGCGCCTACCTTCGCGCACTTCGGCGCGATGACCGAGCCGGCGCCGCGCAGGCCACGCTCTTCGATCAACCTCTCTCTTCAAACCGAAGAGGCCACCGGCGCGAGCGAGCTCGACACGCTGCTGCAGGATATCCAGTCCGACATCATCGACGAGCGCTCGATCAAGGATGCGTACAGGGCCGTCGCCGAGGACAGCGGAATGGACATGGGGACCATCTCGATCCTCAAGGCCATCGCCGACGCCGAGCGCGACCTGCAGATCGGCTCGCCCGAGCCTGCGCAGATGGCGCTCGACCACGCCCTCGACGACGAGTTGCTGACAGTTCCGAACGTCCCGACGGGCGTGCGCTTCGGGTAGTCCGCACACGCGACAGGCGCAGGGTCACGCGCCTGGCCGGGGTCAGTCGTCGACCAGCACGCCTTTTTCCAGGTGCACGATGCGCCGCGCCTTGTCGGCGGCCTTGGGATCGTGCGTCACCATCAGGATCGTCTTGGCGAGCTCGCGATTGAGCCGGTCGAGCAGCGCCAGGATTTCCTCGCCCGTCGTTCGATCCAGGTCGCCGGTCGGCTCGTCGGCGACGATGAGCGTCGGATCGGTGATCAGCGCGCGCGCGATCGCCACGCGCTGCTGCTGTCCCCCGGAGAGCTCGTTGGGATAGTGGTCCGACCGGTCGGAGAGCCCCACCAGCGCCAACACCATGTCGACGCGCTCGCGTCGCTCGCGCCGACCCATCGACGCCAGCAATAGCGGCAGCTCGATGTTCTCGAACGCGCTGAGCACCGGCATCAGGTTGTAGAACTGGAATATGAATCCGACGTGCGAGGCGCGCCAGCCTGCGAGATCGGATTCCGACAGCTGCGCGATGTCGACGCCGCCGACCTTGATCGTGCCGCCCGACGGCTTGTCGATGCCCGCGATGAGATTGAGCAGCGTGCTCTTGCCCGAGCCCGACGGTCCCATCAGCGCGACGAAATCGCCGAGCCGCACGTCGAGGTCGAGGTCGACGAGCACCGGAATGATCTGGCCGCCGCGCTGGTAGTACTTGGAGAGCTTGCGGATCTCGACCAGCATCGGCGCAGTGGTGCGCGCGTCGGGCGCCGCAGTGGGTGTGTCGGGCACCGCCGCGACCGGCTCGGGGGGCGTCACGATCGACAGCTACTTCGCGGCGATCTTCACCAGGGCGCCGGTCTGCAAATCGGCCGCCGGCTTGAGGATCGCCTTCTCGCCGGTCTTGACCGCGCCGGTGATGGACGCCAGGTCGCCGACCTTGTTGCCGGGTGTCACCGGCACGACGACCGCCTTGTCCTCGCGCACGATCAGCACCACGGTCTTGCCGTCGCGCTGCGTCAGCGCGTCGGAGTTGACCGCGGTCATCGGCTTTTGCTGTTCGGCCGTCACCGGCTGCGACAGGAACGACACCTTGGCGCTCATCTCGGGCAGCACGCGCGCGTCGATGGCTTCGAATTTCACCTTGGTCATCACCGTCGCCTTGGCGCGATCGACGGTCGGAACGATGCGCGACACGGTGCCGCGAAAGCGAATGTCGGGAAGCGCGTCGAGCGTGACCTCGCAGGGCTGCCCGATGGTGATCTTGGACAGGCTCGCCTCGGAGACGTCGGCCTCGACCTCGAGCGTGCTCATGTCGGCCATGGTCACCACTGCGCCCTTGGAGTCGGCCGCCGACGAGAACGGCGTCACCATGTCGCCGACGTTGGCGCTCTTGGACAGGATGATGCCGTCGAAGGGCGCGCGTATCTGCGTGTAGTCGACCGCGACCTGCGCGTTGCGTGCGTTGGCCTGCGCCGCCGCGAGGCTGGCGCGCGCGCTCGACACCGCGGCGACGGAGCGATCCGCGCGCGCCTTCGCCTGGTCGAGCGCCGACTGCGACACGAACTTCTGCTTGAGCAGATCCTGCGTGCGGGCCAGCGAGGCCGTCGCGTCGCGGTCCTCGGCTTGAGCCTGCTCGATGTTCGCCTGCGCGACCCTGATGTTGGCGCTGGCGCTGTCGAGCTGCGCGGCGACGTCGCGCGCATCGAGCCGCGCGATGATGTCGCCGGCCTTCACGCGCGAGCCCTCGGCCACGCCCAGCCACTCGAGCCTTCCGGACGCCTTCGACGCGATCGCGGCCTTGCGCTGCGCGACGACGTAGCCGCTGGAGTTGAGCACGACGAACTGCTGCGACGGATACGTCGTGACAATGGGCGTGACCTGGACCACCGCCGGGCGCGGCACCAGTAGGTACCACGCACCGGCGGCCGCGATGAGCACGGCGAGGGCGAGCAGCCACCAGCGCTTGCGGCGCCGGCGCGATTGCGTCGGCGCCAGCGCGCGGTCGATGCGCAGTCGGGAAAGGTCGTCGGCGGCCACGTGAACTTCGAAAAGCCCGGGAAGATGCGAAGTATACCGGCGCCGCTCAGCCGGATTCGATGGCGGGCGCCTGCACCGCCTCGTCGTGGCCGCGCTTCGTCTCCATCCAGGCGCGCAGCGACAGGATGGCGAGTCCGACGCCGATGCACGCGATGCCCGTCCATTCAGTCGCGCTGATGCGCTCGTCGAACACCAGCATCGACGACACGATGGCGATCACCGGAATGGCGAACATGTTGAGCGACGCCGTTCCCGCGGGAAGCACGCCGAGCACCGCGGTCCACAGAATGAAGCCGAAGCCGGTGGCAATGACCCCGGCGTAGAAGACAGCCGCCACGTACACCACGCTCCATTGCGCCGCGGGCTGCGGGAACAGCCACGGCACGAGCATGAGCGGCAGCATGCCGACGGCCATCTGCCAGGTGATGAGATTGAGCGTGTCGAGCTTGTAGCGGCGCTGGAAATACTTGGTCGACACCGTTCCCGCCGCCCAGCCGAATCCCGACAGCGCGGCCCATAGCTTGGGCGCGAGCTCGCCCTCCCAGTGCCACGGCTCGACGACGATCACCAGTCCCGTCACCGCCAACGCGACCGCCAGCCACTGCATGCCGCGCACGCGCTCGTGCAATACCGGCCACGCCATCAACATCGTCCAGAACGGCATCGTGAACACGAGCACCGAGGTGCGTCCCGCGCCGCCGCTCGCCAGCGCGAAGGTGGTCGCCGAAAAGTTGATCGTCGTCTGGAAGAATCCGGTGACCACGACCGCGATCCACGACTGCGGCCAGAACGGCCGGCCTTCCCAGCGCATGACGATGAACAGAACTGACACAGCGACCAGGATTCGGTGAATGTTGTATATCGCGGGCCGCGCGTAGACGAGTCCGTACTTCAACGCCATCCAGTTGAAGCCCCATACCAAGGTCAGGCACACCAGCGCGATATACGCCCCGCGCCGCGAATGAAGCGCGATGTGGCGCGTGCGACGATTCACTGTACGCGTCTCAGCGTGGGGGTCACGGCGCGCATCACAGCACGCGTCACAGCGATCCCGCCAAGAATGGCTCGATCAGCTCGGCGACCGCTTCCGGGCGATCGAGGTGGAGCATGTGCCCCGCTTCGCTGACGCTCGCCAGAGTGCCATTGGAGACGTGCGCGAGTCGCGCGCGCACCGCCGCCAGACTGTCCGTCGCGGCCTCTCCCTCGGGATGTCCGGCGAGCCAGCGTGGAATGAACGATTCGGCCGCCGCCACCCACAGCACCGGCGCGCTGACCTTCTTCCACACCGCGACGACTTCCTCCATGCGATAGACCGTGGGCGACGGCAGCTTGTGGCGCGGATCGGACACCAGCCGCGCGCTGCCGTCGGGCTCGATGCGCGCCCAGTGCCCGGCGAGAAACAACGCGCGCTCGCGCGACAGCCGCGGATTGTTCTTCTGGAGCTGGTCGGCGACCGCGTCGAGGTTCGCGTACGGGCGAAACGACGGCGGCGCGGCGAGCGCATCCAGCCATTTCGCAAGCTTGACCGGCGCACGCGCGGGCGCTTCCTCGGGAATGCCAAAGCCTTCGAGCGACACCACGCGCTCGACACGCTCGGGACGCACACCGGCGTAGAGCATCACCACGTTGCCGCCGAGGCTGTGGCCCACAAGGCGGGCCGGCTCGCCGCCGGACAGGTGATCGAGCAGCGCGTCGAGGTCGGCGAGGTAGTCGGGAAACCAGTAACCGTCATCGCACCACTGACTCGCACCGAAGCCGCGCCAGTCGGGCGCGATGACATGCCAGTCGCGCGTCAACGCATCGACCAGGAACTGGAATGACGCGCCGACGTCCATCCAGCCATGCAGCATGTAGAGCTTGGGAGCGGCGGCGTCGCCCCAGGTGCGGAGGTGATAGCGCAGGCCGCGTAGTTCGACGAACTGCGATCGGGACGCCTTCAACGACTCACTTCTTCTTGCAGAGGAAGAACCCGTCCTGCCAGCCGGTTCGATATTGTCCGTCGTTCTTGAAGCGGGCGGCATCCTTCTGCTCGGTGCTTCCGACGCTGGCGCAGCCATCGGTATAGCCCTGACGATACGGCAGCGGAAATCCCTGCAGATTCACGTTCGCCGACGGGTTCTTGTGCGTCGTCGGTGGCGTCTGGGGCTTGGCCGGAGGCGCGGGTGCCGGCGCGGGCGCCGGGGCGCCTGGAGCGCCTGGAGCGGCCGGCGGCGCGCCTGGACCCGGAGGTGGCGGCGGCGTGACTGGCGCGGTCGAGCACGCGCCGAGCGCAAGCGCGGCCAACATCAACGTGTTACGAAAGGTCATGCACATGCGGTTGGCGGTGAGCGACATGGGCGACGGAAGGCGATTCCAAAGCGAGTAAAATTGTACCCCATGCGCGCGCCCCGCTCCGGCTCCACTGTCGACTTCGTCCACCTGCGCCTGCACAGCGAGTATTCGATCGTCGATGGCATGGTGCGCATCGACGACGCAGTGGCGTCCGCGGTGGCCGATGGGATGCCCGCCCTCGCGCTGACCGACCTGTCGAACGTTTTCGGCATGGTGAAGTTCTACAAGGCGGCGCGCTCGCGAGGCGTCAAGCCGATCATCGGCTGCGACATCTGGATCACCAACGAATCCGAACGCGACGCGCCTTATCGCCTGCTCCTGCTGTGCCAGTCGCGGCCGGGTTATCTCAAGCTCACCGACTGGCTGACGCGTGCGTTTCGCAGCAACCAGCACCGCGGCCGCGCCGAGCTCTCGCGCGCATGGTTCGACGAGGGCACCGACGGCTTGATCGCGCTCTCCGGCTTCGCGACGGGCGACGTCGGGCAGGCGCTCCTGCAGAGCCACGTCGCCGCGGCGACCCGCTTCGCGCAGTCGTGGGCGCGCGCCTTTCCCGACCGCTATTACCTCGAGGTGCAGCGCGCCGGGCACCCCACCGACGCCGCGCTCACCGCATCGACCGTGCAGTTCGCCGCCGAGGTCGATCTGCCGGTGGTCGCCACGCATCCGGTGCAGTTCGTGCGCCGCGACGAGTTCCGTGCGCACGAGGCACGCGTATGCATCGCCGAGGGCTACGTGCTCTCCGACTCGCGGCGGCCCAAGCGCTTCACCGCCGAGCAGTATTTCTCCACGCAGGACGAGATGGCCGAGCGCTTCGCCGACTTGCCGCAGGCGCTGGCCAACAGCGTGGCGATCGCGCAGCGCTGCAACCTCACCATCCCGCTGGGCAAGAACTACCTTCCCGATTTTCCGACGCCTGAGGGAATCACGCTCGAGAAGCACCTGCACAGCGAGGCCAGCGCCGGACTGGAGCGCCGCCTCGCCGTGCAGTATGCCGACGCCGAAGAGCGCGAGCGCAAGCGTCCCGAGTACGTCAAGCGCCTCGCCTTCGAGGTCGCGACGATCGTGCAGATGGGCTATCCGGGCTACTTCCTCATCGTCGCCGACTTCATCAACTGGGCGAAGAAGAACGGCGTGCCGGTCGGGCCCGGACGCGGCTCGGGCGCGGGTTCGCTGGTCGCGTACAGCCTCGGCATCACCGATCTCGACCCGCTGCGCTACACGCTGCTGTTCGAACGCTTCCTCAATCCCGAGCGCGTGTCGATGCCCGACTTCGACATCGATTTCTGCCAGGATGGTCGCGACCGCGTCATCGAGTACGTCAAGCAGAAGTACGGCGCCGAGTCGGTGTCGCAGATCGCGACCTTCGGCACCATGGCGGCGCGCGCGGTGGTGCGCGACGTCGGCCGCGTGCTCGACCTGCCCTACAGCTTCTGCGACGGCATCGCCAAGCTGATCCCGTTCCAGCCGGGACGCACCGTGCTGCTTCGGCGGCGAAGCGGCGAGGCCGCCCCCAACACGCTGTATGCGCGCGAGGCCGAGCCGCTCCTGGGCGAGCGCGAGGCCGCCGAGGAGGAAGTGCGCGAGCTGCTCGCGCTGGCCGAACAGCTCGAAGGGCTGCCGCGCAACGTCGGCATGCACGCGGGAGGCGTGCTCATCGCGCCGGGCAAGCTCACCGATTTCTGTCCGCTCTATACACAGGCCGGCACCGACGCGCCGGTGTCGCAGTTCGACAAGGACGACGTCGAGCTTGTCGGACTCGTCAAGTTCGACTTCCTCGGGCTCACCACGCTCACCATCCTCGACTGGACGCTGCGCTACGTGCGCATGCTCGATCCGACCTCGACGCTGTCGCTGGAAATGCTGCCGCTCGACGATCGAGCCGCGTATGCGATGTTCAAGATCGACGCCACCGGCATCTTCCAGTTCGAATCGCGCGGCATGCGCGAGCTCCTGCAGCAGGCGCCGCCCAAGCGCTTCGA
>JBDTZQ010000022.1:0-29217 GCA_040005035.1 Betaproteobacteria bacterium
GCCGACGTTCGTGGTGCTGGTGCTGACGCTGCTGCTGCTGACCTTCATCGGCGACGCGCTCCGCGACGCATTCGACACGCGGAAGTCCTGACATGCCGTCGCGCAACCTTTCGGTACCGCCGCCGCTGCTCGAGCTCGATCACTTTTGCGCGAGCTTCGGCGCGACGCGCGTGGTCGACCGCGTGTCCTTCACCGTCGACGCGGGTGAGAAGTTCGGCCTGGTCGGCGAGTCGGGATCGGGAAAATCGGTGACTGCGCTTTCGATCCTTCGGCTGGTCCAGGGCGCGACGTACGAGGGCGCGATCCGCTTCGCGGGCGAGGATCTGCTCGCGCGCAGCGAGCGGCAGATGCGCGCGGTGCGCGGTAAGGACATCGCGATGATCTTCCAGGAGCCGATGACCGCGCTCAACCCGCTCTACAGCGTCGGCAGCCAGATCGCGGAGGTGCTCGAGCTGCACGAGGGGCTCCGGCCCAACCAGGCGCGCACGCAGGCGGTCGAGCTGCTCGCGCGCACCGGTATTCCGGAACCCGCGCGGCGCGCCGCGGCGTTCCCGCACCAGCTGTCCGGCGGACAACGGCAGCGCGCCATGATCGCGATGGCGCTGGCCTGCAGTCCGAAGCTGCTGATTGCCGACGAGCCGACGACTGCGCTCGACGTCACTATCCAGGCGCAGATCGTGGCGCTGCTCGACGATCTGCAGCGCGAGTTCGGGATGGCGATCCTGTTCATCACGCATAACCTCAATCTAGTGCGCCGCTTCACGCATCGGGTCGGCGTGATGGAGCGCGGGCGGGTGGTCGAGCAGGGCATCACCGAAGACGTATTCGCGCGTCCGCAGCATCCCTACACCATTCGCCTGATCAACAGCCGTCCTCGCCGCGAGGTGCGCGCCCTACCGGCAGACGCGCCGGTCCAGATTGCGATGCGCAGCGTCGATGTCGACTTCGTCAGCGCGCAGGGATGGTTTTCGCGCCAGACGTTTCGCGCGGTGCGCGACGCGACGCTCGAGCTGCGCCGTGGGGAGACGCTCGGCATTGTCGGCGAGTCGGGGTCGGGCAAGACCACGCTCGGGATGGCGCTCCTCGCGCTGCAGCCGATCAGCGGCGGGGAAATCTACCTGGATCAGGCCAGGCTCGACGGCGCCGATCGCGCCACGCTGCGGGCAATGCGTCGCCGCATGCAGGTCGTGTTCCAGGATCCGTTCGGGTCTTTGAGTCCGCGCATGACCATCGAGCAGATCGTCGGCGAGGGTCTCGAGGTGCATTTCCCCGAGCTCGACGCGCAGGCGCGGCGTGAGCGCATTGTTAAAATGCTCGGCGAGGTCGGCCTGGTCGAGTCGCGCGCCATGGAGAACCTGCTCGGACGCTATCCCCACGAGTTTTCCGGCGGGCAGCGCCAGCGCATCGCGATCGCGCGTGCCGTGGTGCTGCACCCGGAAGTGCTGGTGCTCGACGAGCCGACGTCTGCGCTCGACGTGTCGGTGCAGCAGCAAGTGCTCCAGCTCCTTGGCGAGCTGCAGCGCAGGTACGCGATGAGCTACGTGTTCATCAGCCACGATCTCGCCGTCGTTCGCGCGATGGCGCATCGCGTGCTGGTGATGAAGGACGGGGCGATAATCGAGCAGGGCGACGCCGAAGCGATGTTCGCGGCACCTCAACAGTCGTACACCCAGGCCTTGCTGCAAGCTGCGCAGTTGGCCTAGGTCGTCGGCCTCCGGCTTCGATGACCTGCTCTCCAAGCCAATTCGTTTTTCGGTGCTCAGCGAGTGCGTTCGCAACGCTGCAAACACGCGGTGAGCGTGCTGTAGGATATGGGCTCGCGCCCCGACACCGATCAAGGAAACTTCCATGGCCCGCATCATTGGCGCCATCGCCAGCTCGCACACGCCGACGATCGGCTTCGCGTTCGACCGAAGCAAGCAGGACGATCCGGTATGGGCCCCGATCTTCGAGGCCTTTCGGCCGATCCAGGCGTGGCTCGTTGCGAAGCGCCCGGACGTGCTGTTGTTCATCTACAACGATCACGTCACGTCGTTCTTTTTCGACCATTACTCCGCGTTCGCGCTCGGCATCGGCGAGTCGTACATGGTCGCCGACGAGGGTGGCGGGGCGCGTGCACTGCCGCCGGTGAAGGGGCATCCCGGGCTGGCGGCGCACCTCGGCGCGTCGTTGATGGCCGACGAGTTCGACATGTCCTTTTTCCAGCAGCGTGCGCTCGATCATGGGGTTTTCTCACCATTGTCGATGATGGTGCCGCACAGTCCGGCATGGCCGGTGTCGATCGTGCCGCTGCAGGTCGGCGTTCTGCAGTTCCCGATTCCGACGGCGCGGCGCTGCTTCCGGCTGGGGCAGGCGCTGCGTCGCGGCATCGAGAGCTACCCCGGAGACCTCGCCGCGGCGATCGTCGCCACCGGCGGGCTTTCGCACCAGGTGCACGGCGAGCGCGCCGGCTTCAATGATCCGCAATGGGACGCCGAGTTCATGGATCTGCTGGAGTCTGATCCGGAGCGCCTCACCGCGATGACCCACGCAGATTACGCGAGGCGTGGTGGGTTCGAAGGCTCCGAGGTGATCATGTGGCTGGTCATGCGCGGCGCGATGGGCGCGCGCATCCGCCGACTCCATCGAAGTTACTACCTGCCATCCATGGCGGGCATCGGCACGGCGATCTACGAGAACGTCGACGCGCCGGACGATGCAAGCTCACTCGACGAGATCCGCGCGGGTGTCGCCCGCCAGCTCGCCGGCATCGAGGAGATCGAGGGAACGTACCCATTCGACTTCGCGAGCAGCATCAAGGCGTACCGGCTTAACGACTTCCTGCATCGGATGATCGAGCCGGCGCACCGGGCGAGCTTCCTGGCCGATCCGGAATCGGCATTCGCGGCAGCAGGATTGTCCACCGAGGAGCGGGACCTGGTACGGCGCCGCGACTGGCGCGGCATGATTCACTACGGAGCGATCTTCTTCGTGCTCGAAAAACTCGGCGCCGTCGTCGGGGTTTCGAACCTGCACATCTACGCCGCGATGCGCGGCGAGTCGCTGGAGGATTTCCAGAAGACGCGCAACGCGCCGGGCGCGCTTTACTCGGTTGCGGGCGCGACGTCAGGCAAGCTGGAATGGGACCGCGCGCAACCGCGCTAGTGCCGCAGGGCCGCCCCAAGGCACTCGCCCCCTGGGGGAGGCGGCGCGCAGCGCCGCTTCGGGGGCCATGACCGTCCTACTTCGCTCCACCCGCCGCCGACACCGCGGCGCGCAGTGCCAAAAGATAGCTGTCGACGCCGAATCCCGAGATCTGCCCGAGGATGATCTCGGCGAACACCGACTTGTGCCGGAATTCCTCGCGCGCGTGGATGTTCGACATGTGCAGCTCGACCACCGGCACCGTCAGGATGGCGAGCGCGTCGCGGATGCCGTAGCTGTAGTGCGTCCAAGCGCCGGCGTTAAGCATTATCCCGTCCATCTTTTCCGCGTAGGCCTCGTGGATGCGCTCGCACATGCCTTCCTCGCTGTTGGTCTGGAAGCTGGTGACCTTGACGCCGAGCTCCTTGGCGAGCGCCTTGAGGCGCGCGTCGATCTGGCCGAGCGTGATGGTCCCGTACTGCTTGGGGTCGCGCTTGCCGAACATGTTGTGGTTTATGCCATGAAGCATCAGGAATTTTTTCATGCGTCGTTCCTTTGAAAAGGCGGACAGAAGCCGCGACGTTCAGGACGGGGTGGTGTCGACGATCGCTCCGGTGCGCGCCGACTCTGCGATCGCCTCGGTGATGCGCAAGTTTTGGAGACCATCGCGAGCGCTGACGATGGACTCTGCCTCGCCTCGGATCACCGCGCCGAAGTGCTCGATCTGGTGTTTCAGCGGGTCATCACGCGTCATCTCGGCGATGCCGACCTCGAACGGCTTCCACCACGAGCGATCCTCCGCTTTCGCGTAGGTCTTCATGCGCATGGTCGGAACCGCCAGCGAGCCCAGGGTGCCAGCGATCACATAGCAGTCTTCGTCGGGGTAGGTCGAGTAAGCCTTGTTCTCCCCCGAAGTCTGCTCCCAGCTCCTTGCCGACGCCGCGGTGTCCGACAGCATGAACGATCCGAGCGCGCCGTTGCCAAAGCGCAGGCCGATGGCGACGGTGTCCTCTACCCGAAATCCTCGCGTCGCATTGGACGAGAAGGCGTGAACCGCGACGATGTCGCCGCAGAGCATGCGCAGGTTGTGGACTTCGTGGATCATGTTGATCAGGATGGGGCCGCCACCGATCTCTCGGCGCCATGGGGCGTCGGCATAGTACTCGTCGGGCTTGAAAAAGACCGCGCTGCCCATGACCGCGACGAGTTTGCCCAGCCTGCCTTCATCGATGACCTGTTTGGCGCGCGCCATGATCGGGCTGTGCGCGCGGTGGTGCCCGATAAGCAGCTTCGCGCCTGCTTTTTCCGCGGCCTTCACCAACGTCTCGCCTTCGCGCACCGTCGCGGTGATCGGCTTTTCCAGCAGCGTGGGAAGGCCCGCGGCGATGCACTTCAGCCCGTGTTCGAGATGGAGCTTATTCGGCGTGGCCAGGATCACGCCGTCAGGCCGATCCTTTGCAAAGAGCTCATCCAGCGACTTGTAGAGCGGCACGCCCGCCTGGTCCGCGACCGACTGCGCCGCGGGTGCCGGGTCCACGATCGCCGACAACATGCAGGTCGGGCTGCGCTGCGCGACCGCTAGGTGCGCGAGTCCGATGTAACCTGCGCCGGCTACCGCGATGCGTGTCTTCGCCATGGGTCGTATCGGCCCTGCGCCAGGCCCCGCGGCGCGGGCCCCGGACAATGTTGCTTCGCTACGCGGATGCCTTGGCCATTCTCGCGCCGGCGATGATTTGCTCGCGCAGCCGGTCGTACTCCGCCTTCGGAACGGGAACAGCATCCGGTTTACCGAGGTCGTTCATGTGAACACGATATGTTTCCCGGGCACTCCAGGCCGCGATGGCGACGACGCACGAGACGGCGAATGCGATCGCCCCGATTTTCAACGGGATATCCGTCGAACCGGGGGGGGCGACGGCGACGAACAGCGCCGGCAGCAGCGCGGTGACCGCGGTCCCAATGTTCTGCGAGATCGCCATGCCGGAGACCCGGGTTTTCGTCGGGAACATCTCGGGATACATGCTCGGGAAAACCGCGTTGTAGCCCTGATAGACGACACCCCACATGATGAGCGACATGGCGATGGCCATCGGCACGTTGTGGATGCTGATCGCGTACAGGTAGCCGAACGACATCAGCCCTGACACTAGAGCGCCGACGATCACCGGTGGGCGGCGGCCGATCTTGTCCGACAGGTTGCCGACAAAGGGAATCACGATCACCGCTACGATGTTGCCCAGCACCGGAATCCAGAGGTAGAGGTCCTTCTCGAAGTTGATCCCGTACCCCGGTTGGACCGCGTACGCCGCGCCGAATATGGTGGTGACCACCGGGATCACGTTCATGAGCGACATGCAGACGACACGGAGCATGTCCCGCCAGCTATTCTGGATGGCCGTGACGATTGGCGATTTCGGCAGCTCGTGGTGCTCGGCCTCTTCGGCAAAGGCGGGAGTCTCCTCAACCTTGCGGCGAATGATGAAGCCCGCGATGATGACCACCACGCTAGCCAGGAAGGGGATCCGCCAACCCCACGAGGCGAAAGACTCCGGGTTCATATAGTGCGCTAGCGGCAGGAAGACCGCAGCGGCGAGGATTTGCCCGGCCTGCACGCCCTGCAGTGTGAAGCTTGCGAAAAAGCCGCGTCGGCCGAACGGGGCATGCTCGAGAATCATCGAGCTGGCGCCGGAAATCTCCCCGGCCACCGCGAAGCCCTGGATGAGCCGAAGCACCACCAGCAAGAACGGCGCCCACCAGCCGACCTGTGCATACGTCGGCAAAAGTCCCACGCCCATCGTCGAGATCCCCATCAGGAACATGCAGACGATCAGCACTGTCTTGCGACCGTGGGTGTCGCCCCAGTGGCCGAGGAAGAACGCGCCGATCGGCCGCGCGACGTAGCCCACACCGTAGGTCGCCAGCGACGCTACGATGGCGACCGTGGGGTCACCCTTGGGGAAAAAGAGCTGCGGAAAAATCAGCGCCGCGGCGGTGGCATAGATGAAGAAATCATAGTACTCGAGTGCCGATCCGATCCAGCCGCTGGCGGTCGCCTTTTTCGTCTGGTGCGCGCCGTGGGGCTCATGTTCCATAGCATCAGCCATTTTGCTTCTCCTCCGAGAAACGTTCGAGTGTGCGGCTGCGCCGATCGACGCGTAGCGATAATACTCCACCGAATTAATCTTGTGATTTCTTGCGGCGTCGAAATATTCGACACCTGTCAATGAGGCATTGCGCCGCAAGAACCGCAAGACGCACGCGTACTTTCATCGCCGTGGATAGGCACGCAACTTGCCTTCCCGTTACACAATGTCATCGACTCGCACAAACCCGGTAATTCTTGCAAAGTGGGCGCGCGACCGGCGCCGCATTGGATAGGAAGATGACACCTCGCAAGATCGTCCTGCTTAGGCATGCCGATGAGCCCAACGATCCGGTCCATCCGGACGATCCGGATCTCTCCGCGGCCGGGCGCGCACGTGCGGAAAAGCTTGCCAGGTACATTCCGAAGATGTGCGGTCGACCCGATTTCGTCCTCGCTGCGGCCCCGAACCGCACCAGCGTGCGTGCGTTCCTGACGATGCGCCCGCTGTGCGATGCGCTTGGTCCGCGGCTCGACGCGTCGATCAAGTCGAACAAGTCGGACGCGCTGGCCGTGACGCTGCTCACCGAACCGGTCTTCGAGGGCAAGCTGATCTTGATTTGCTGGACGCACACCGAGCTGCCGATTCTCGCCGAGGCACTGAAAGCGCCGCGCGGCGAGTATCCGGACCCATGGGAGGAGGCGGTGTATGACCTGTTGCTGGAGCTTTCTTACGGGCGGCGAGGCAAGCCGTCGGTCAAGTCCATCACGCAGCCATTCTGAATCGGCCAGACTCTCATGACGCTGCAGCGCTATCGCGAAAAGCGCGACTTCAAGGCCACCCCGGAGCCGAGCGGGGGGGGCGCGCGCAAGAAATCGAAGCAGCTTTCATTCGTGATCCAGAAGCACGCGGCCAGTCACCTGCATTACGATTTCAGGCTGGAGCTCGACGGCGTGCTGCTGAGCTGGGCCGTCCCCAAAGGCCCCAGCCTCGATCCGGCGGACAAGCGCCTCGCCATGCACGTCGAGGACCATCCGCTCGAGTATGGTGATTTCGAAGGCATCATCCCCGCGAAGCAATACGGGGGAGGAACCGTCCTGCTGTGGGATCGCGGCACGTGGACGCCGACGGGAGATGCAGCAGCGGCGTACCAGAAAGGCCGACTCAAGTTCGAGCTCGCCGGCGAGAAATTGCGCGGCGGATGGAACCTGGTGCGCACGCATGGCGGCAAGTACGCGGGTGGCGGCAAAGAGGCGTGGCTGCTCATCAAGGAGAACGACGACTTCGCCCGACGCGGCGTCGATGCGCGCATCGTCGATGCACAGCCCGAAAGCGTGGCTTCCGGTCGCACCATCGAGGAAATCGCGAAGGATACCGCGCACGTCTGGCAATCCAACCGGTCGGTCGCCGAAAACGTCAAGGGCGGCGCGCTCGCGACGGCAGAGAAAGGGAGGAAGCGCGCGGGCTCCAAGGCAGTGAAGGCGCCCGGCGCCTCCGAAGGCGCGGAGCAGTCCGCAAGGATCGTGCCGGCGAAGGTGAAAGGCTCCGTCAAGGCCACGCTGCCCAAGACGCTATCGCCGGAACTCGCGACGCTCGTCGACACCATTCCCAAGGGCGACGATTGGCTGCACGAGATCAAATACGACGGCTATCGCATGGTATGCCGCGTTGACGGCAATGATGTGCGCATCCTTTCGCGCAACGGCAAGGACTGGACCGCGGAGCTGCCGTCGATCGCCGAGGCGGTGAAGCGGCTCAAAGTGAAATCGGCGTGGGTCGACGGCGAAGTAGCGGTGATGTCGCCTGATGGCCGGACCAGCTTCCAGCAATTGCAGAACGCGCTCTCGGATTCCTCCGGTGCCGATCTCATGTATTTCGTGTTCGACCTGCCGTACGTCGACGGTTACGACCTGCGCAACGCGCCGCTGAGCGCCCGTAAGGACGTCCTGCGCGGCGTCGTCCCTGCGGGCGATTCCGTGCTGCGCTACGGCGTCGAGGTCCTGGGCAACGGCGAACAATTCATCGAGCAGGCGTGCAAGCTCGGTTTCGAAGGCGCGGTGTCGAAGAAGATCGCGTCGACGTACAAGGATGGCGCCCGCAACCGCGAGTGGATCAAGGTCAAGTGCGGCAAGCGCCAGGAAATGGTGATCGGCGGCTTCACCGACCCGCAGGGCAGCCGCGCCGGATTCGGTGCGCTGCTGCTTGGCGTCTACGAGTCCGACGCAACGCTGCGTTACTCGGGCCGTGTCGGAACGGGCTTCGACGACAGACTCTTGAGCGAGCTGCGCCGCGCGCTCGACAAGCTCGAGCGCGACAAGCCGGCGTTTTCCAACCCGCCGCGAGGGTACGAAGCCAAGGGTGTGCATTGGGTCGAGCCCAGGCTCGTAGGAGAAGTGTCGTTCACCGAATGGACCGACGAGGGGACGTTGCGCCACCCTTCGTTCCAGGGGCTGCGCAAGGACAAGAAGGCGACCGACGTCGTTCGCGAGCGCGCTGTCGCACCGCCGCCGCAGGTGGGCGAGAAGCCGGCAACCAAGACGACGACGGGAGCGACGACAAGAGTGGCGACCCCTGCAGCGATGAAAACTTCGCGCCCGCCGGCATCCGCCGTCGTGACCTCATCGAAAACCTCGACCAAGGATCTGGTCGTCGTTGCCGGTGTCACCATTTCGCATCCCGACAAGATACTGTTCCCCGAGGCCAAGCTGACCAAGCGCGATCTCGCGTCGTACTACGAGAAGATCGCGCCGTGGCTGGTGCCTCAACTCGCCGGAAGGCCGCTGAGCCTGGTGCGCTGTCCCGACGGATGGAAGGCGCAGTGTTTCTACCAGAAGCACGCCGACAAGAGCGTCAATGCAGAAGTGACGCGCGTCGAGGTTCCGGAAGGCAAGGGCACGGCGACCTATATGGCCGCGGACTCGGCGATGGCGGTTGTCGCGCTGTCGCAATGGGGTGTGACCGAGTTCCACCCGTGGGGCTCACGCGTACCCAAGCTCGACCGGCCCGACCGCCTGATCTTCGACTTCGATCCCGATGACAGCGTCGCCTGGTCCGACATCGTGAGCGCCGCGCAGTTGATGCGCACGCTGCTGGGCGAGCTGCAATTGACGCCGTTCCTGAAGACCACGGGCGGAAAAGGACTGCACGTGGTCGTGCCGATTCGCCCGACGCTGCAATGGCCGGAAGCCAAGGCATTCACCAAATCGGTCGCCGACTTGCTGGTGAGGACATTCCCGGATCGGTTCATCGCCACGCTGTCCAAGGCGAAGCGTTCGGGAAAGATCTTCATCGATTATCTGCGCAACGCCGAAGGCGCGACCGCGATCGCGGCGTACTCGGTGCGCGCGCGCAGCGGCGCCCCCGTCGCGACGCCCATCGACTGGGCGGAAATGAGTACGGACATTCGCTTCGATCATTTCAACGTGACGAACGTGCCGGCGCGGCTGGCGCGGATGAAAAAGGATCCATGGGCTGAAGTCTTCGACGTGCGCCAGGCCGTGACCAAATCGCTGTTGGCGAGGGTGTCGTAGCCGGTATCCGATTTCACAGCGTACCCTCGACGGTCGACGCTCAATTCAGATCGCGCCGTCGAGGCGCGATTGCAACGCGAGCGCGTTTTCGGTCGCGGCGCCAAGCGTGGTGTTGTCGAAAATGCACCATAGGGCCTTAGCTTGACGGCCGGTGGCAAGCATGGCCCGCGCCACGCGGTCGAGGTCGGCGTCCGAATACGCCGAGTAGTAGGTGCGCGGCGAGCCGTGCAGCCGCCAGTACGCACATCGCGTCCAGCCTGCGGGGACGGCGGCTTCGAGCACGCGTGCCGGATCGGCCGCCACGCGCGCGAGCCGATGTTGCTCTAGGCGTTGGGCGCAGTGGCCCGCGAACCAGCTCGCATTGCGCGGCTCGACGGCTACGTCACCGTCATAGCGCTCGCGCAGCGCGCCGAAAAACGCGTCGACTTCGCTCGAGACAAATACCAGGCTCGGCGGCAATTGCACCAGCAGGCATCCCAGCCGAGCGCCGAGTCCCGCCGCATCTTCGAGAAATGCTTGCAACAAAGCTTGCGCATCGACAAGCTTGTGGCGGTGTGTGATCGCCTTGGGAAGCTTCACCGAAAAGCGGAAGTCTTCGGGGACGCTGGCTGCCCACTTTGCATAAGTCTGACGCCGATGCGGGCGGTGGAACGACGAGTTGATCTCCACCGCCGTCAAGACCTGGGCATAGCGAGTCAGATGCGTGCCCTCTCCGGGGAACCGGTGGGCAACACCCCGGGGCAGCGCCCATCCAGCGGTCCCGACAAGCAGACTAGAGCGCGCTGCGGTCTCCGGACCCGACCGCCCATTCTGCCGGTAGCCTTGCGTCACCACAGCGTCGCGCGCAACTGGCCAAAGGACGCGAGCCAGTGTATTTTCGGCAAGTACAAAGCGTGGCCTGGGAGATATTGATGCGAATCAACGTGGAATCATTCTTCGAGCACTTCGACAGCAGTCTGCGGGAGGCACTTTCCAAGGCGCTCGAAGAAACCGCGCCCGGTGAAAATCGTCGCGACGTCAACAAGCTGTATCAGGCTTTTCGACGCCACGCCATCATCGATCTCGCACCGTGGGAATACATCCCGTCGGACGCAACGGAGCAAACCCACATGGGATTGCCGCCAGTGAAAATGTCGCGCGACTCCGAGTCGGGCGGCGGCCGCTGAGTATCGTAAGCTCCCGCTCGCGATAGCTGCTCACCCTGCGCAGGCAAACGGAGTCGGACGGCGATTCATTGCAACTTCGCAGCCGCCCAGCTTGGTCGCCGGTCGCAGTAAGGCGATATCCGCCCGCTGGAGTCGGCGCGATTGAGCATCGCCTCGACCGGGCCGCGCAGCCGCTCGCCATAAGTCGCGTAGGCGGCGAGTGCGGTCTGGCAGGTGCGATCGAGATTGCTCGTGACCGCGAGCTCGACGAGGAACGCCTTGGCAGCGTCGACGTCGTGCCCGGTCAATGCGCTCGCGATCGCCAGCGTATTCCAGTCGCTGAACCGCATCGACCGCTGCGGCCCGCTGACCAGGATCGCGTACAGCGCAAGCTGGCGCGCCAGCTCGGGCTGCATGGGGCTCGTTTTGAGGTGCAGCCACGCGAGATAGGCTGCTATGTTGGGATCGCGCGGGTTCGCAGCAAACGCGCGTAGCTCGGTGTTGAACGCTTCGCTCGCACGCCCCGCGAGGTAGGCACGCCGCGCGTCCTCGTGCAGCCGGCGCGCGTGCAGGGGCTCGATGTCCGAAGCCGGGATCCACTCGGTGTCGCTTCCCCATCGGGAGTCAGCAGCCTCCACGACGGCCTGCTGCTGCGAGCGCTGCGTTGCCGTCGCCGCGAGTCCCAAGACTCTGGCAACATCGGGCTGCGCCCGCGCCGCGACGCGCGGAACGACATCGGCGAGCATGCGCCGTCCCTGCGTCGCCAGCGGGTCTTGTGCCGTTGCGTCGCCGCGCGGCGCAGTGTCCGCGATTCGTGGCGACTGGGGCTCGGGAGCCGGCCGGGTGATGATTTCTGCGGGCGCCTGCGGGCGCGCCTGAGAGGGCGAAGCCTCCATGCGCGGCGCGGCTGGCAGGACGCGCCGTTCCTCCACCGGTGCGGCCGGACCTTGAAGGCCGCCGAGCATTTTTCCCAGGCTGGCGATCAACGTCTGCCAATTCGCGGGCGTCTGGGCCTTCGATCCTGCGCCGTCGCCTGCATTCGACGGTGCCGCTTGGCGAGGTACTAGCGGCAGCTCGCGACGCTCCGGGGTCGCGGTGGCGGGTGAACCGGTGGCGATCCGTTCTTCTTCGCTGCTGCCGGCGGTGACGCCGGTCGCGGGACGCGTCGTCGCCAGCGCTGACGTCGCTGCTCGCCCATCGCTCGGCGCATCGTTGGCCGCGACCGAAGCGGGCGCGGGTACCGGCGCGGGCAAGCCGGCCAAGGCTGTCGGATCGACGCTTGGCGCGGCAACCGGCGCGGGCGCGACCTGTCGCCAATCCTGCGGCTTCGCCAGCGGTGGCGAGGCAGGTCGCCCCGGCGAGGCGGCGGCGGCAACGCTCACCCCGCGCCAGTGCTTCGCGTTGGCGATTTGCGCAGGTGGAGGCGGACGGTTCGCGCGTGCGGTGTCCGCAGGCTGCGCCGCAATCTTCGAGGACTTTCGATTCGGCGGCGAAGACTTCGGTCGCGGGGGTGCGCCGCGAGACGATGCCGTCGGCCGCTCGGCAACGGGCGCGGACTCCGGGGTTGCTGGTGGCCCCGCTGCG
Source organism: Betaproteobacteria bacterium (assembly GCA_040005035.1). GTDB lineage: Bacteria > Pseudomonadota > Gammaproteobacteria > Burkholderiales > Casimicrobiaceae > PALSA-1003. The sequence continues at coordinate 12,466 of JBDTZQ010000022.1, forward strand.
GCCACGGTCGCGCTGGACACGGGCGACGTGGACTCGCTGGCCGCCGCCAGGGTGGCCTCTTTCACAGCCACAGGTGCAGCGGTTGGCGACGGCGGCGAGGCAGCTGCGGCGGTCGGCGCCGGCATGGTCTCCTGCGCAGTCGTTTCCTTGGCGCCTTCTGCGCCAGGACGTCGCGCGCCATCCAGCATGACCTGCGTTGCGACGAACGCTTCGCGCACATGATCGCTCAGGGGACGCTCGGGGTTGCCGATGAACGAAGGGGCGGCAAGCGCGGCGAACGCGCACAGCAGCGGAACTACCACCGTCGCCCTCCAGCGGCTGCGTCGCGGAGGCGCAGGCGGCGCCGCCCCGCGCACCACAGTCACGGCGGTAGGAACATGGATTCCGGAGGCGAGGCGCGCGGGCGGGCTGGCGAAATCAGCGGGCCGGGCAGCTGCCTGGAGAGAGTGCGACGCGGTGCCGTGAGGGGGCTGCGTGACGAGGCGTGCGGGGTTGGGAACACGAATTGACGGCGCGATGCGCGTCATCGGTGTGATCGGCGCGCTCGCGGCATCGATTGCAGCGTCGAGCGCAAGCTCCCAGCCACGATCGAGCGAGGCGAGGAGGTCCTTCGCGCCGAGGCGTGCGTCGGTGTATTCCATGAGCTGCTGATGTGGTCGCCAGTGTGGAATGTCGCGGTCGTGGCACTCGCGCAACCGGAAAATGAGCGTGCGCGCGTCGTCGAAACGCGCGGCTGTCCATCCCGTTTCCGCGGCAGGCGCCTCGCCTGGGAGATAGCGCCTGAGCATCGCCGCGAGGCTGTAGAGATCGCAGCGCCAGTCGAGATCCTTGGTAGGCTGCAAATCGCCGTGGCGGCCGGCGTCGAGCGCGCGCAGGAGTCGCGGCGATTGGTAGTCGTAGTCCTTTTGCCAACCGATGGGCAGTGGCGTCGCGAGATTCTCTCCCGAGACCACCGAGAAGGCGAAGTCGATCAGCGCGAGTCTCTGGAAAATCGGATAGAGCACATCGCCCGTGTCGGGATCGAAGCTCGGCGGTCCGTAAGGAATGCAGATGTTGTCGCCCTTGATGTCGAGGTGCACCAGCCCGAGCGAGTGAATTTCATCGAGCGCCGCGATGCAGGCGTGCGCCAGCGACCACCAGTGCGCGCAGTCCTCGAACACGTGGCGATAGTTCCTTCCGTCGCGCAAGCCGGGCAACAGCGTAGCCCATTGGTCGACGGTGACCCCGGCATCGTAGGTCTGCACCAGCCGTATTCCGCCCTGCGCGCCGCCGTCGAACTGCACGACGCTCGGAACGCAGCGGATGCCGTGCCCGATCAGGCGCGCCAGGATGCGCCACTCGCGCTCGGTCCACTGGCCGAAGTCGGCGTCGCTGGTCGCGAGGAAGCGCTTGGTGTAGCGACGGCGCTCGCCCGCCGCGACGGCCTCGCGATACACCTCGACGTGATCGCCAGTGGCCATCTTCAACCGTTCGCGACCAAAAACCTGCTCGATTTGGGACGTCATCATGATTGCACCCTCGTGTGGGGTAGAACGGTCGACTGCAGATGCTGCGCGGTGACCCGGTCGGCAGCCAACCAAAGCAATGCACCGCTGACCAGACTGATCAATGCGGCCAGCGCCAGCAAGCGCGCCAGCTGTCCGCGCCGGGGCTCGGTACGGCGCACGATCAGCGCGGTCGCATCGTCGCTGCTGCCTCGGGTGCGCGCGAATTCAATCAGCCGCACGCAACGCTTCGCGAGCGGGATGGGGCCGCGCAGCAGCCGCGCGATGTCGCCGGGCGCGGCATGCTTGTGCACCCCGTCGCTGCACAAAAGCAGCATTTCGTCGCGACCCAGATCGACGTCGCAGACATTCGGCGCGTCAACGGCGCCGTTGCCGACCATGCGGGCGGGGTCATCGAGCGAGGCTCCGTGCGGTGGCTGCTCGCTCAGGTGCCGGTAGGAGTCGTCGCGGGTGAGCAGCTGCGCCGAGCCGCCGTCCGCGCTCACCCGATATACGCGACAATCTCCGACCCACGCCACCAGCCACCGCGACAGCGACGCTCCGGTTCCTGCGCACAGCGCCACCGTCGCCGCGCCCGATTCGTCGGTTTGGCGCGCGATGCTGCGGCTCACCTCCCTGTCGGCGTCGAGCACGGCGCTGCGAACCGCCTCGGCATCGAGTGGGCCTTGCTCGAGCGTTTCGTGGAGGCGGCTCACCAGCTCGCTGCTCGCTCGCGAAGCCATCGCGCCCAGGCTGACCCCGTCGGCGACGACGAACAGTGGCGACGCGCCATCGAGCGCACTGCAGCCGTCCTCGTTGACGGCATGGAAGCTGCCGCGCGAAGAAGCGACCACGGTCTCAAGCCGCACACGGCCGCTGGAATACGCTGCTTCTCGCACGAACGATGTGGTATCGGCGCCCCGGCCTTGACGCCGTGGCGTCGGGCGATCGGGCGATAGGGCGGGGCTCATGGGCGGCTTGGCTTGGGTGGATGGTGTGCGCTCAGAGCGCGCGCGACAGCGTCAGCACACAGGATGATTCCTGCGCTGCATCATTGCCAAGCAGCAGCGTCTGCCCAGGCGTCCATCTGAATTGCGTCCCGGGCCCGTGCACCGTCCCGTCGACCGTGACCCCGTTGTCGCCGTGAACGACGACCTGCGCGCCCGACTCGTCGAGCGCGACGATCTCGAAGTGTCGTCCCGAGACGTCCGCATGCGCCCAATCGACCACCAGCGCCTGATTGCGCGAGCGACCGACGCGAAACGGAAGCGCGCCCGGGAGCACATCGACGCTGCGACCGCCGGAGGCCATGCGAGCGGTGATGGTCAACGCGCCTTCGTGCCGGCGCGGTGGCGCGATCGGTGTCACTGGTGTCGGCGGCGACGCGGCGCTCCTCGACGCGCGCTTCTCGCGGGCGGCGGCGGGTCGCAGAGCCAATCGCGGATACTCCCGCGCATCGCCTCGAACCTGCGCGGAGAGAATCAGCCACGCACCCGGGTCGAGCAGGATCGGCGGGGAGGGCGGAACGCCTTGCGGCCCTTGCTGTGAGCGGGCAACGGCGCCATTCACCGATTCGACGCGAATGCCATTGGTCGATCCCGCGTCGACCACCCACCAGCCGCCCTTGTCGAACCACATTTCGCAATGCCGGCGGCTCGCATACGCGCCGTTGACCACGACGTCGCAACCGTCTCCCTTACCGATGGCGTAGCGCTTGCCCGCAACGATGGACGTGAGCTCGACGCGTCGTTCGCCGTCGGCATCCTCGATGTCGATCGCCAGCGCCGGCGCGGCGAGCGGCGTCTGCGCGCTATGCGGGCGCCGCATCGGTTGCTCGCCGGCCGGCGAGGGCGCGTCGAGCTGGGACCAGCGCCCGAGCAGCAGCACTCGGTAAGGACGGGCGACGCTGCGCGGCGCGCCGCGGCGAAGCTCGGCGAGCAGGTCCGCGTAGCGCTCCTGCTCTTCGTCGGCGGCGTCCGCCTGCTGCGTGGCATTAAGCCCCCCGAATTGCGAGAGGTCGATCGCGCTGGCGTTGCGCAGCCCGGCGATGACTTCTTTGGCCAGGTAATGCTTGATCTGCTCGGGCTTGAATTCGGCGATAAACTTTCGCAATAATTCGCGGTGCTCGTCGGCTTCGTCGCATTCGACTTCGATGGAGCTCAGCACGTAACGGTCGCACTCGGCGATGGCGAGATGCAGGCGGAGCTGGGTCGTCACGAACTTCTCGAGCTCCTCGCGGATCGCCCCGATCAATGGACGGTATGGACCGAGTGCTTCGGCGTCGCTGGCGGCGAGCGCGCGCGCGTTCGCGGACGCGCGCATGCTGGGCGCGAGCGCGTCCGCGGACGGTTCGCTCGCGCGGCGCTCGGCCGCTGTTGCGAGTGACCCGGAGTTCTCCAGGCGGTTTGCCTTGTTCACCATCCAGCTCTTGAGCTTCATGGCCTTGCTCCTTCCCATGCGCGGCACTGCGCGTTAAGTTCGATATGCGATCACTAAAGTGGCGAGCGGCCCTTCGCGATCGAGCGCTCGCACCCGCGCTTCCGATGGCAACCCGTAGCGTTCCGAAAGCTCGTCCAGAAATCGCCCCCACACCGGTTGGATGGTGTCGCCGACATCGATGCGGCGCTTGAGCGCCGGCAGCGACAGCTCGATCTGCACCACGATTGACGACACGTCGCCGACCTGAACGATGGCGCGGCGCAGCGCGTCCTCCATGTCCGCGAGGCATGTTGCGAATGCACCCTCAAAGGTCCATACCAGCGGCCCGCCGATGTCGTCTGCAGGCAGATGAGGACGTTTGCGCAACGGTTTCATTTCGCACCCTGTGCGACGCGTGCCGGCTGCGCCAGGGCACCCGCGTGGCGCCCAACGATCTGCATCGCGATTTCCGCGGCGGGATTGGGGCCGTGATCGCCGGCTCCATGGACGCGTCCTGTGTCGGCGAGCCAATTGCGCTCGGTGAGCACCCCAATCACCTTGTTCCAGCGTGCGTCGTCCGGACGCGACCGGTACGCTGCCACGTACCACTTGTATGGGCGCAGCGGTCCGCAGGCATCGCGGTCGCGACGAGGCTGCGCAGCCGCGGCTGCGCACAGCAACGCGAGGTCATCGAGCGAACGCTCGTCGTTGGGAAAGGTCGGGGTTCCGGTCTTGCCTGCGATCCAGTCCATCTGCGCACATGTGCGCGGATCGAAAACTTGCTCGCACGCCAGTCGCGCCGTGCCGGCGCGATGGCTGAACGACAGGCCGCTGATGATCACTTCAGCGACGTCGTGCGGAATGGCATTGGACTGAGCGTCGGCGACGCTCCAGCCCAAGGTGGCGCTGTCCGTCGCGCCGGTGCCGTGAACGGCCTCGATCAGGTGTGGCGCGCGCACCTGGGTTTGTCCGTTGGCGGCCGCGGCGAGCATCGCCATCATGCCGGCGGCGCCTAGCGCGCTCGCCCGCGCGTGACCTTGTCCCCATCCTTCTGCGACGATGTCGACCACGACGCCACCGCTGCACTTGCCCCAGTCATCCTTGCTCAGGCGTCGCCCGTCGGCGCCCGCGGCACATCGCTGGATTCGCGTGCTGTCGAGCGCGATCGGGGGTCGCACGTGCAACGGTGCGCCCAACTTGCCTGCCAGCGGCTCGGCGAGCAGCCGGCCATAGGCGACGGGCATCGCCAGGCGCCTCACGCGTTTGCCGTCGAGCGCGTCGAAGTCGCGGCCGAAGAGGAGATCGCGTTTGCCGCATAGCTCGCTCGGCTCGGCGCAATCGCCATTCCATCCGAACGCGGGCGCCGCCGCCTGGATCTCCCACGGCCGCGCACAAGGACCGAAACCCTGGTCGGCGCAGAACATGCGGTCCAGAAACCGTGCCGAGTCCGATCGCATCAGCTGCGCGCGCACGCTGTTGGTGGACGGAAGAGCTTTGGGTGCGCGCGCGAGCTCGGCGCGCTCGGCAGCGAGCCAGCGCGCGCCAACCTGCGGGTCGGAGAAAAATGCCGCAGCCATGATCGGCTTGATGATCGAGCCCGGCATCGCGTCGGCAAAAACCGCGGGATTGAGCAACGCATCGGGGTGATAGCGGATCGGATAGGGAAGGCGCTTGTCGCAGTGCGCAGACCGCCCGGGCCCGTCGTATTCCTCACGTGTGCACGGCGAGAGCGCACCGGCGAGGGCTTCGATGCGGCCGCTCTCGACGTCGATGATCGCTACCGCGGCCATGCGCACCATCGCGTGTTCCAGCAGCGTGTGCCCGACCGCCTGGGCGCCGTCCTCCTTGCGCTGCATGCCCAGCGCCCGGCAGACGTCGTCGCGACCGGTGTAGCAGGCGGCGGTCTGCTGGGCCAGTGCCTGTAACGAGGGGTCGATGGTGAGATCGATGGAGAAGCCGACGTCGACCGGCGTTCCTCCCACATCGATCCGATTCGGGCCACGACCCGGGCTCGCCTGCGCACCCTGCGCTTGCGTCGGACTCGTCGTCTGCGCGGCGTAGATCGATCCTGACGCGCGGCGCAGCGCTTCCAGCGGCTGCAGCATGACGTCGAGCGAGGGCGGGATCTTCCAGCGATCGTCAGCCGGCGTCCCGAAGGCCCCGGCGGTAATGCCAATGGCGGCAGATGCGGGCGCGTCGAGGGCTGCGATGCCGCGCATCTCGGGGCGCTTGCACTGGCGATCATCCTGCCCGCGTGTGCCGGCGAGAAAATACGTCGCGCTGTCCTCGCCGGCGTCAGCCGCTCGCCCGGTATTGCCGAGATAGATGCAGCCGGGCAGCCCCGCCCACGGGTTGAAGCGCGCGACGTTGCGCGCGGCGATCTCGACGAACTGATCGGGGCGCCAGCGCGAGAGCACGCGCTCCACCTCGGTGCCTCGCCACGACAGCGTGGAAAGCATGCGGCCGTTCGAGCGCGCCAAGGTCGCCACCGCGCTGGCGATATCGGCGCATTGCACCGTGAAGCGCACGCCGGGGTAATCGGGTGATTCGATCGGCATGCTAAGCGCGGTCGAGACGGCGTCGAACCAGACGCGGCTATCGAGCCCGACGCGGTCGCTCACCCGCCGATTGTCTCCACTGCTGAAGGTCTGCAGCGCACGGTCGATTTCGTCGAGCTGGGTGCTCATGCGCAACGCTGTCGACCTGCCGTCGTCGGAAGAGCGCGCTAGTATTCTCCGCACGCTGCTGAGCACGCCGCCGCGACCATCCCACGCCGCCCGGCATTGCGGAACGCGCTCGAGCAGCGTCGCCGCCGAGGGCAGTAGGGCGCGGACCTCGTCGCGGCGCACGATCGCGTATTCGAAGGTCTTGAGCGCGGCGACCAGGCGAACGCTTACGTGCCGATCGCTGCTCGGTGCGGGCTTCGCGCCGTCCGCCTGCCGCGCCGACGCAACACTCAGCAAGACGGCGAGCAGCACCGGCACGACCGCCGCGCTGGACAGGATGGCAAGCTGCAGCAGCGTGAGGCGGCGACGCTCACGCATGAGCGTCCTCGCGCCTTGCGTTGATGTTGATGGCGAGCCCCAGCATCAGCAAGTTGACCACCAGCGAAGTCATCCCGAAGCTCACGAACGGAAAGGTCACGCCGGTGAGCGGAATCACCGCCAGATTGCCGGCGACCGTCACCGCGAGCTGGCATAGCGCGAGGACGACCCAGGCTACGCAAAGCCAGCTCACCAAGGCCTGATCGTCGTTGCCCATGCGGCCGGCGGCGCGCACAATGCGCGGCTCGCCGCGCGTTGCATTGCCATGGCCGCGCACGATCGCGTAAAGCCACAGCGCGCAGCCGATGGTCAGCGCCCAGGCTGCGGTCCATCCGAACTCGCCCACCAGCGCCGTGAACGTGTAATCGCTCTGGATCTGAGCCGGCACGCCGGAGCACGTCGATGCAGTCCCGAATCCGCACCAGGGAACCGATCCCGGCCCGAAGCCCGCGGGCGGCGTGGCGCGCTGGAACCAGGTGACCAGCGCCAGCTGATCGTTGGCCGACGCCAGCGGTGCGGCGAGATTCTCAAGGCGCGCGGCTCCTACCGCGTCGAGCGAGCCGAATTGAAACAGCGCGCCGGTCGTCGCGGCGATCCATCCGACGAAAAGGGCGATCGCCAACGCGTACGCAACGCCGATCGAACCGGATCGCTGATACGCCCACATCGCCACCGACGCCGCGACGAACGCACCGGCGGCGTAGCCGGCGATGAGCAGCGGCCCCATGTCGTGCGTGATCACCATCATGCCCACCAGCACGATCACCACGAACACCAGCGGCCAGACATAGCGGGCCAGCGACGCGAGTGAGCTGCCGCTGCGCGCCAGGCGCTCGGTAAACGGCGTGCCGCGCATGAAAAAGAACCACGCGGCGCCCACGATGAGCCACAGGCGGCCTATTTCGGAGCTGAGCTGGGGAGAATTCGGCAGCAGCACGCCGACGGCGCCGACCAGCGCCAGCATCATCACCAGGAACAACGCGACGCCGCCGATAGTACCCAGCCGCTTGGCGACGCCGTTGGCGACGCCATCGAAGACCGAGAGCGTCCAGGAAACCCAGCGCCCGAGAGGCTGGCGAACGAACGCCACGATGCAAAGCGCCAGCATCCCGAACCAAAGATGCCCTTGGTGGTACAGCGCCAGGTAGCGATTGCTGGGCGGTCCGTTGGCGGACAGGTCGAGTACGAGCAAGAAGCCTATGCCGGTGGCGAGCACGACGCCGGGATAGGCGAAAGCGGAGGCCGCCGCTTGCGGTCCCGAGGCGAGCGGGTGACGCAGCCACGGTGCGCCCACGAGCACGATAAGCGCAACGCCGAGCAGCACGACCACGAAATCGGCGGGCCTTGTCAGGAGCTCGACCCCTTCGCGACCGAGGACGAGCGCATGTCCCGGCGCGAGCGGCCACGGCACGCGAGCGATCCACGCCGCTGCCGCCGCCGCGCTGAGCGCGAGAGCGATCCCGATGCACGCCGAGCCCGCGCGACGGCTCAAGTTTAGCAGCAGCAGTCCTGCGAGCGCCCACGTCGCCCATTGCCACCCGGCCGATCGAAGCACGCCGCGCATCGCCTCGTTTTTGGTGAGGCGACTCGCGGCAGTTCGCGCGTCGTCCATCAATATCGAGGTTGCAGACAGGGCGGCGGCGAGATCGACACCGGCGCAGGCGCGGCGCGCTCCGCCGCGCTCAGCGGGCAGCGTCGCGGCGTTGGCCAGCGGCGTCGTGGCTCGGTCGCCGTCGAGCGCCGCGCCGAGCAGCAGCAATGCATTCGCTTCGGCGACTTCGCGCGCAGGCCCAGAAGACCGCGCTCCTTCCGCGAGCGCGGCATCGACGCGTGCATACGCGCATGAAAGCGGAAGCGACCCCTCTGCGTTGACGGCATCGATCGAGAAGCGCTTGATAAAGGGCTGGATGTCCGCATCGATCGCTTGCTCGGCGTCACCGAGCGCGAGCACGTCGCCCTCACCATCGCGGACCTGTTGCCGGAGGCCGCCGACGCGCGCCTGTGCATCCTGCAGCGGTGTCAGAAACGCCTGTTGCGCGCGCGCGTTCGCGCTGAAAACGATGCCGGGCATGCGGTCGACGTGATCGCGTGGGCTCGCGCGGGTCGATCCGCACAGGCGCGTGCGCACCACGGGCTCGGCGAGCGCCCCGTGGGTCGTACACAGCGCAGGTAGCACCGGGTCGGGCAGGTCGCGCACGCTGATGATCGCTTCCGCAAAGCGGCCGTCGCGACCATTTTCCTGAATGCCAAGCGCCGCGAATCGAGGAACCAGCGCAATGATCACCACGACGACCAGGGTAGCCTCGGTCAGCGGAGTCCATGCGATGCTCGGTCCGCGCGACAGCGAGCCGGCGATGGGTGTGGTGCTAAGCGCCAAGAACGGCCCTTTGTCTACAAGGCAACCCTCCCTGGCCGCCTGAAACTCCCTGCGTTCGGTCACTCACGACGCGCGTCCGTGGCGCTTCGTTTCAGGCGATCGAGCCTAACATGCACGCCGATTCTAGGCGCAATATGTAGGTCGCGTTCGCCAGCAAGGCTGAATGCGGCAGCGTAACCGCGCTCATGGCTACATGTGGTCATTTGTTGCAAATTGTTTCAATTCGACGCGACGCGGCCGACGATGCAAGTAGGGATTTGACTCGCAGCTCGGAGCGACGGACGGTCAATGGCCATTAGGCACTCGAATGAAGCACGCTCCTGATTCTCTCAGCGGCCAGATTGAGCGATTGGCGACGAGGGCACGTTCCAAGGGGCAGCACCTGCTTGCCGGGTTGGAGAACCAAAATAGGTGGCAGGACGCTGCAGCGGTAATAAGCAAGAAGGTGCATGGCTGGCCGATGATTACGTTCGTCGTAGTCGGCAACGGCAACCTCTATGGCGGTGACTTCAGGCGTCGTTTGGCAGCGACTCTCGAGTGGAATCTCGGCAGAACCGGCGGGCGCGCCATTTATGTCGAGTGGAATCCGTCTGCGGACGCTCCTTTGGAGGCACCTTGGCTGGTTGAGCGATTCCCCCAATTGGACGTTTATGTGGTCAGCCCGAAAAAGCACCAACAGCTCAGTACCAATCCAAATATTCCAGCGATGGAATTTTTCGCGAAGAATGTCGGCATCCGACGCGCCACGACACCCTGGATCGGTGTAGTCAATGCCGACGTGGCTCTTGGCCCGGATCTGATCGCGCACTTGCCCCTTGTCCACGATCCCTCAACTGCCTATGGCGGGAATTCCGCATCGATTTCGTGGGACGGCGAGCCGCTAACGGAGGCCTTGCTGCTTGACCCGGCACGGCGGGTATCCGCAAGCGCCGCTCATCCATCGCTATTAGGTTATTGCGGCAACTTCCTGCTGGCCCATCGGGACGCATGGCACCGGGCCCGTGGCTACGATGAAAAATTGACGGCGCACCGGGCGGGTTGTGACGATCACGCGATGCTGCAGCTGCACGCGTTGGGAATACGCACGCGGATTTTAGGAACCCGGTATGAGTTCGAGGACCTCGGCTCGTGGAAGCACGGCCCACGTCCGCATCATGGACACGCGTGGGACTTCCGCGCGGGCGTGCCGTATCGCAACGCTGATGACTGGGGCCTAGCCAATGCCCGTCAAGCGCTGATAGGCGAGCGGACCTGGTGGCTCGAGTAGGTCCGGGAGGCGGGGGTCGAAATCGTAGCCACACGATTTCCAGGGCTACATTTGATGGGGCTTTATACTCCGGACATTCACTCGCGGAGCCAAGAGACCGGGGATCGCGAGCACTTTCTTGCTAAGCGCACGCTTGCGCGGAGACTGAGAAAGGTTAAGCGAGCCTTGTCAGTCGCAATACACCTAAGAGGATGGCGTGTCGTTAAAGGTCGGAGTTCTAAAGCACGTCTTCAACAGGTATATGGTGTGGCGGCTAGAGGAAATCGTCGCGCCGAAATATCCCGTCCTGCTGGGGTACCCCATCGATCCGGTGCCGCGCTGGGGGTATGACAAGCCCGCCCATCCCCAGTTGACAGAGATTGTAGAAGCACATCGCGGAAGCTATCAGGCCTTACTCAAGGAGTTCGAGAAATATGTTGGATGGCTGAACAGAATCCCCATTGAGCCGGATCTGAAAGACGCGAGCGGGCCCTATTGGAACAACGGATTCTTTTCGCGACTGGACGCGATTGCTCTGTATTGCCTGGTGGCGACAAAAAAACCGAAGCTTATCGTGGAAGTCGGATCGGGCAATTCGACCCGATTTTCCCGGCGGGCAATAGTCGACCATGAATTGTCTACCCGGCTCGTTTCCATCGATCCCAGCCCCAGGTTAGAAGTCGACGCCATCTGTGACGAGGTGATCAGGTCGCCCCTGGAATCCACGGATCTGCGCGTGTTCGATCGCGTACAGCGGGGTGACTTCGTGTTCATCGATGACTCGCATCGGTCCTTCACCAATTCCGACGCGACGACGTTCTTCATCGACGTGCTGCCAAGATTGCCTGCCGGCGTTACGGTGCACATACACGACATCTTCATTCCCCTCGACTATCCGCCCGAGTGGTCGAAGAGGCATTATTCCGAACAGTACCTGCTCGCATGCTATCTGCTAGGGGCGCGCGGTGGAAGGATGCCGTCCGTCCTGCTCCCCAATGTCTTTATCTCCTTCGACGACGCGCTGCGCGGCGCGGCTCAGCGACTGTGGCAAGGCACCACCTTCAACGCGGTGTTCGACCCCGCGCGCCCCTTCGGCAACGTTCCGGGGTGTCACGGAACCTCGTTCTGGATCGAGATCCCGTAACGCGCCAAGGATGCAGAACACCAGCCGGGGCTCGCGCGGTGGCAGCTTCTTGCTAATCTTTCCGACGCCTATCGCCAAGTGGGGATCTACGCCGGTAGGATCCTTAAAGGTGCGAAGCCGGCCGATCTGCCGGTGCTGCGGGCGACGAAATTCGAGCTGGTGATCAATATGAAAACTGCGAAGGTGCTCGGGCTTACAATTCCGCAGTCGTTGCTGTTGCGCGCCGACGAGGTCATTCAGTAGCCGAACGCCGCGAGCTGATCGCGGTTGAATGTCCGGTTCTTGTACGGCGCGACGGCCGATTCGGGTCGATAGCAGCCGTAGGGTCTGTGTGTAATGGCGAACTCGGCGGCGTGAGCGGGTGCTGGTCAGGCGCCCGCTTGCGGCTTCAAGGCCGAGAGTGGAAGGGTGACGTGGGCGATGCACGAGATCGAACTCGTATATGGAGCATCTAATGGCAGTCTCCACGTCCAACGCTCCCCGCGACCGAAGCTGCGTTAACTAGCCGGCAGGCTTCCACCTGATCCCCGTGCTTACCATGTTCCATAGGTAAAGGCCCGATCCGCCAGCCGCAGCGCCGTTTTCATGCGCTACGCGAGCTTCGCCAGCGTCTGGAGAAACCGCATCGGCGCATGCACCACGAGCACCGCCGGTTACTAACCGGCAGCTTTCGCGGACGATGCCAACACGCTAATAGACGGGAACGTAATCGACCGCGCCCGTCTCGCCGTCGTAGATCATTTCGTACGGGAACCAGTAAATGACTTCGTAGCCATAATCGTCGATGTATGCGTAGCCGATCCACGTCGTCCCCAGCGAATACGCCTGCGCCAGGACGAACGAAACCGGTTGCATGCCGCTGGAAGGCGCGTCCGCCATCTTCTTCGTAGTCTTGTATTTCTTGACCGGCACATTGCCCGTGTCAGCGTTCGCCACGGTCACGCCAGCGATTTTGCCGCCTTTGACATCGACGAAGGCGGAGTTCTTGCCGTTCTGATGGAACTGGTGCTTCCCATCCTTCTTGATCTTGTCGCCAACAAGGTCCTTGCCGTTGTGATGCTTTTGCTCTTTGACCTTCTGTACCTTGCCTTCCTTTTTCCCCTTGGTGTCGCTCTGCTCCTTCTGGCCTTTGTCCTTCGGCTGGGCGAGCGCAACGCCGTCAATAGCCACCAGGCCGGCGCAAGCGAAGAGCGTGACGAGAAAATATAGGATACGAGCCATGTTCAGACCTCCGATTGGTTGTAGGACTATCTCCCCTTGGATTGTCCAAGGGTCGATCCGCGGCTCAGCCGCATTCCGAGCGCTAGCGCATATTCAACGTTCAGGCTGCTTAAGGGTTTACATCGAACGCCCAGCCTTGTCGTGATCCTAGCGCGACGAACGCAGGCCGACCTTACGAACGCAGGCCGACCTTAAGGCGGCGCCGGGACTCGCTCATGCGGCCATCAAGGGAGCGCTAGGTGCAATCATATGCCGCAGTTTCGGCTCGCACGAGCCGCAATTCGTGCCGCACTCCAAGCTCTCCTTGAGCTGCGCGAGCGCCGCTTCGCCGGGACTGTTCGCGGCCACCGCGATCGACGAGCCGAGCATCGCTGCGATGCAGGCCACGTGCGGCGCCGCCTCCGGCAGAGCTTCGTCCGCCGCGGTCTGCTCCGAGCGTGATGACGCGCACAACACGGCGCAGTGGGGACGCGGTGACGGGGTTTACGTCGAAGCGTCGGTGCGCATCGAGGCCGCCGACGGGCCAGGGTTGAAGCGACCGCTGCGGTACGGCGCCCGCCCACTCCTGGAACGGTTGCAGCAACGCGACGCCGAGCATCTGCGCTACGAATCGAGCAAACCCGGCCGTGGCGCGTCTGACCCCGCTGCAACTCATCGACCGCTTCGTTGCCCTCATCCCGCCGCCACGGGTCCATCGGCACCACTACGGCGTGCTGGCACCGAACTCGCCGCTGCGCCCCGCAGTGATCGTCATGCCTGTGCCCCGCGCGCCACTGTTGAGAGTCCGCTTTCGCGGTATCCCACGGCCGCTTCGGGTGGATCGTCATGTCCGCAACGGGTCGAAACCAGCCGGTGGGTCGGTGTGCAATGGCGAAGTCGGCGGCGTGAGCCGTGATGCTCAGGCAACCGAGCTGACCGCGTACAACACCGATCAGGTGGTCGTGGCTGTCGAAATCGGAACGCTCGTCATCTTCCCCGCCTGGCTGCTGCACTCGGTGGACGCCAACCAGAGCGAGCTGCCAAGAATCAGCATCAGCTTCAACGTCATGTTCACCGAATTCGCCAAGACCATGGGCCAACCGCTGTGGGGCAAGCCATGACATGCAACCGGCTGGGCATTTCCCACCGTCGCCCACCAAGCGCGCTCCTTCAAGGCTGAAACTCATACGGCGGCAGGGTGGAGAGCCGGCTATCGTCCACCGCGCCGCCCAGGGTGAAGTGATACAGACTTTGCCAGGATTGATCGCCGATCCCGAGCATCGCGTGCATTTCGTCATCGAAGAAACATCCGATGCCGGTGGCGCGCACTCCGGCGGCCTCGGCCTCGAGATAGAGGACGTGCCCGAGCATGCCGCACTCCCAGAACAAGCGGCGGTAAAGCCAAGGCTCGTGCGAGACGACGTCGAACCTGGCGATCATGCCCAGCGCAAAACAGGAGTCGGCGCCGATATTCTGGTGGCAGCAGATAAGCTTGGCCGAGTCGCGCAAGTCATAAGGTAGCAACAGGTACAGCGGCAGATGGTCGGGGCCGATCTTCTGCCACAACCATTCGGGACGCATCGATCGCTCTAGGTCTGGCAGTGCTGCTGCATCCCGAAGGAACATGTACAGACCGGGCTCCAAGCCATCCACGCGATGCACCATCAACGCGGGGTGCACGAGGACGGGCGAGGGCAGCGCGTTCCACGGCGGCGTATCGCGACGCGCCAGCAGAGACTCGAGCATGGCGAAGAAGGCAGCGGCGCTGATACGTGTCGCACCGTCGAAATCCACCGCGCTGCGGCGTTGTCGCGCAATTCCGGAAAAGCTGAGATCTAGGGCGGGCGCGACGGGCGGTGGGAGCGGCAGCGGTCCCGACGTGGTTCGCTCCGGCGTAGAAGGTTTGTGGGTGGCGAGATGAATCGAATCGATGTCCGGCCACCGTACATGCGCCTGGCTCAACTGGTTGGCGCGACCGTGCCAATTTGCTTTACGCAAAGGTTCCAGCAGCTGCGCAGGATCCGGCTGCGCATCCGGATCGCCGACCCACAGCAGGGTATCCGGTGCTTCGGTTTCAGCGGACCCGAAATCGGCGCCGCGATCGAGCCCGAGCAAGCCAGCCACGAGATCGTCCTCGGCGCATAAGAGCAGGCGGCTCTGCCAGCCGAGGGCGGCCGCGGCGTAGCTCACCGCGGCTATGGCATGGCCGCAGTCGTGCTGGCAGTAGCGCCATGCGCGCATGCCGTATTTCCACGCTTCGCGCCAATAGATCGAACTGATGCCGATCAGAATCCCGCTGCCGCCCCACGCTACGGTCCAGCGCGGATCGTCGACGGCGGCGCGGTGCTCGAGCACATGATCGCGGCTCAGGTAGTGGTAGACACCGGCCGCCAAGCCAGGGAGTCGCGGGCACGCGAGATAGCCCTCGGTCGGATGCAGATTTCCGCTCGAAGGGTTGCAGCGGAGCGCCCAGCGCGTGCCGCCATAGGACTTCCACGCAGAAAGGCCGAGCGAAAGCTCGAACAGAAGCGCCAGACTGTCGAGATCGAAGGCGCGCGGGGATGGCAGCTCACCACAGCGCATCTCGTTGTAGTGTGTGCTCAGGGAATCCGCCAGCAGACGCAGCTTGATCCGCGCCGCCCCTTGAAACTCCCGGAAGGGATTCGGCTGGTTCGCCCAGTCGAGGCTGCCCGGGCCGGGAGCGTAGTGATTGACGCGATGTTTGCTGCGCTGGTGATATTCGAAGAGAGATTTTTTCGAGCCGTTCATGCTCCATGCTGCCACGCCCGACGAATAAGAGGAAAGTTTGATATGGCTCGGAGAGCCAAGCGATTGGCATCCCGCCCACTGCGAGGACTGAGACGCCCGGCCAAGCGGCGAAGAAGCCGGTACTGAAGATCGCGCCCGAATTGCTGGAACTGCGCTTGGCGGAAGGCACTGCCTGGAGCGAGGACCGGACAATGAGTGAGGCGATTCGCAGCCCAGGGGTCGCCGGGTGGCGACGCGCGAACGTCTGCTATCCGCGATCTGAGAGCCGGCTTTTGGACGGCCGGTATGTCTGCAACGGGTCGACAGCGGTCGAAGCCGATCGGCGTCTATCGGCCAGAACCGGTCGCAGCAGTAGCTCAGAACAACTTGCGTCGTAAGCAGTCGTGGTACTCGTGCCCGCTAGCGCTTGTCCACCGTTGCGAGCAGCCGTTTCGCCGCGGCATAGATTGGCACTTCGATTAGCGCGCCATCCACCTGCGCGCGCTCGCGCCCGGCCGCGCGGGCCATTTCGAAGGCGTCGACGATGCGCCGGGCGCGCACGATCTCGGCGCGCTGCGGCGTGAACACGCGGTTGATTGCCCCCGCATGCTCGGGGGCAACGAGGCTCTTCGCACGGTAGCCGAGACGCTTCGCGTAGCGAGCGTCGGCGGCGGCCCCGCGAGCGTCGCTGAACGTGTACGGGCAGTCGATGGCCTCGACCCTCGCGGCTCGGCATTCGACCAGAAAGCGCGAGCGTGCGTAGGCGAGTTCCTCCCCGGTGCGGCTGCGCACGGTGCCGAGATCAGCGACCATATCCTCGCTCGCCATCAGCGCCGCGCTCACACGCGGACTTGCGCGCACGATGTCAAAGGTGCGCATCAGGCCGGCAGCCGATTCGACGTTCGGCACGAGTTCCACCGAGCCGCCGGTCGCGCGATGAAGCGCGCGGACCTCCTCGGGAGCGGCGACCTTCGACATCATTACAATGTCCGGCCGCCCCGCGAGCACGACGGCGAGATCGTCGCCGCCGCAGGTAGCGAGCGGATTCACGCGCACGGCAGCGAGCGCACCGGCCGCGCGCCAGCGGTCGT
>JBDTZQ010000122.1:0-9101 GCA_040005035.1 Betaproteobacteria bacterium
CAGCGGCGATCGTCCCGGCACTGGCGATCCGGCCTCATTTGTCCAATGCGCCGGCAAACGTCTAGAAACGAGGGCACATCATGTACAGAAAAATTCTCGTCGCGTACAACGGCACCCCGGAATCGCGTTCCGCGCTCGACGAGCTGGTTCGCTTCGCGCCCGACCCGTCGGCCGAGATCCACCTCGCCGGTGTGGTGCACTACCCGTCGGCGTACCTGCTCGCCGGCGAATACGTTCCGGAAGTCGCGCTCGCCGACGAGCGCGATCACATGGAAACCGACCTCAACGACGCCCACTCGCTGCTCGCCGGCAAGGGATTGAACGTCATCGACCACCTGGTGGTCGGCGAGCCGGGCGACGTGCTCGCCAAGCTCGTCACCGAGCTGGGCATCGAGCTGTTGATCCTCGGCCACCCGCGCACGCGCTCGTTTGCGCTGCGCTGGTGGCGCGGCTCGGTGGACGCGGTGCTGATCGAGCGCGTGCGTTGCAGCATCCTGATCGCAGCGGGCGCGCCGAAGAGCTAGATCCCGTTACTTCGCCGCTCCCACGCTGATATCCCCGTAGAACGCGTCCGAGTCGCCGCCGGTGTTGTCGGTGTCGCTCAGGACCTGGATGCCCGTCACCTTGCCCGGATCCTCGCCGAAAGCCATCTTGTAGTCCTCGACGAGATTGCGCGTGAAGCTGTGCCAGGCGCCGATGCCCTGTTCGTCGACATTCAGCGGGATCATCCGGATGCGAGCGGTGCGCGGGCTGCTGATCACCTTGTTGATCGCGATCTTGCCGCCCCAGATGTACATCACTGTCGCGTAAGGCAGCGGCTGGCCGGACTGGCTCTGCGCGAACGACGACGCGATCTTGTCCTTCACGCTCAGTTTGGACGAATCGCCGTCGAACGAGACCATGAGCCTGACGGGAGCGTCCTCCCTCGCGGTTTCGCCGTTGTGCGCGTCGGGAATGCCCTGGACGACCTTCCAGCGCCAGCTGAGCGTGGGGAACGCCCGCGGATCGAAGTCGGTCGGGAACACCAGCGCCGACGCGGCGCCGTGCGCGGTCGCGCGCAACACGGTGACGCCGTCGTCGGTCGCGATGACGTACTCGGTCTTCTTTTTCGTCGGCGACAGCGCGAAGGGCTTCCAGTCCCGTGGCGGCGTACCCGCCTTCATCGACGAGAAGCGCGGAATCTCCGGCGCCTGCTGCGCCGACACGGCGGCGGCGGCCAACATGCACAAGCACCCCAGCAGCAACTTCTTCATGGCAAGGTCTCCGGTACGCATTTCAACTTGGTTTCGCGCAGTCTGCACGTGGTCATGATGCCTCCTGTCGCGTCTCGCGCCTCGACGCGCCACGTCCCATCGTCCTCGCGCTCCATCAGCGTGAATCCGGGCTGATTCGACCAGACGATACTCCCGATCACGGCCCCCGGCGACGGCGTCGCGTCGGGGGGCAGCGAGCGCGGCAGCGCGACGTCGGCCCAATCGCCGCCGGTTCCCGCGATCAGCTGTGTCGGCTGCCCGGTCGTAAAGCTTACGGCCTCGAACAGATGGATGTGGCCCGAAATGGCCGTCTGCACCGACGGCGGGAACAGCCGGTCGCCGTAGAGCGGCCGCAGCACGGACTGCAGCGAGCCGTTGCCGGGGTAGAGACCCGTCGGCGTCTGCGACGGATCGGGCGCGAACCCGAGCACCGGATGATGGCTCAGGAAAAATGACCTGCGCGAGCCACCCAAGGGGAACGCGCGCTCGTACTGCGCGCGATAGGTGACGTACATGGCGTCGGTCGCCGACAGCGGCGCGAGGCCGACCTTCGACGAGTCGAACACGATCCACTGCCAGTCCGTGCCCAGCGGCACCGTGTACGGTTCGCTGAAGTCGCCGACGTCGTCGTCCACGGCAAGATTGCAGTCGCGTCCGCGCTGCAGAGGACGTGGATCGAGGAACCGCCACCAGCCCTGCCCGGCGCGATCGCACGACTCGTGATTGCCGCGCACCAGCAGCCAGGGCGCGGCGGCGAGCAGCGGCGCCGCCGGCACGAACAGGTCCGCGTTCCAAGCATCCCAGCCGTAGCCCCACGGGCTCGCCGCGCAGCCGGCATCGCCGTCGGGACAAGCATTTTCGCGGTAGTGGTAGTCGCCGACATGGACAACCATGTCCGGGCGCAGCGCCGCGGCAGCCGAGGCAACCTGCGCGAACGGCCATGCTCGGGCATCGTTGCAGCCTTGATACACCTTCGAGGCCGCCTGAATCCGGCATCCGCTGTCGCCGAATACGACGATGCGCCGAGGGCTGGCACGGGGCAGCGGAAGGACGCGGCCACCGACTCGCACTGCAATGGCGGCGTCGGGTAGCGTCAGCTCGCAGACGAGCACGGGAAATGCCGAGGGCTTCGACAGGCTGGGCAGGCTGACCGTGCGCCGCAACGGCTCGATCGCGGGCTGCGCTCGCACGCGCATGGGCCACTCGCGGCCGCCGGCGTCGATCGCGGGGCAGGTCGGCGCGACACTGATCACGCGCGCGATCGCGGTGCCGCCTTCGCCGACGATCACGAACGCGGCCCGGACCGGGTCGGTGCCCGGTGCCGGTGTCGGAAGCACGATCGGCGTCGGCGCGCACGCGCAGAGCAGGCATGCCAGCGCGCCGGCGCAGAGTCTGTCCCGCGGGTCGGATCGGCGTCTCACCTGCGAAACTCCTTCGGCGCGGCGCCGCATTCCAGCGCACGCATCGGCGAGGAGGCCCGCGCACATCAGCGCCAGTCTCCCCACAGCGCGTTGACCGCTGCGAGTACCGCGGCACCCGCGGTTTCGGTGCGCATCACCCGCGGTCCGGCGCGCACGCCGACGAAGCCGGCCGCGCGCGCCATCTCGGCCTCGTGTGTGTTCAGCCCGCCTTCGGGTCCGACCAGGCATTCGATCGGCGACGCCGGCCGCGGCAGGCCGCCGATCGGACTTCCGTCCTCCGGATCGAGCAGCCAGCTCGTGGACGCGCGGGACGATTCGCGAATCCACGCCGCGAAATCGAGCAGCGGGCCGATCGTCGGCACGCGGTTGCGCCCGCACTGCTCGCACGCCGCGATCGCGATTTGCTGCCAATGCGCGCGGCGCTTCCGGGCGCGCTCGGCATCCAGGCGCGCGACGCTGCGCGCCGTCGCCACCGGCTGGACGGCGGCGGCGCCGAGCTCGACCGACTTTCGTATCGCCAGGTCCATGCGATCGGCCGACGCGAGCCCCTGGACCAGCGTCACGTGCAGCGGCGATTCGCGCTCCACGTCACGCCAAGACAGGACCAATGCGACGACCTTGCGCGGCTCGACGAGCGCGAGGCGGGCAGCGTACTCGCCGCCTTGCCCATTGAACAGCGTAACCTCGTCGCCGCTTTCAAGCCGCAGCACGCGCGCCGCATGGTGCGCCGCGGGGAGCGGCAAATCCATCTCGCCGTCCGCGACCAGAGGCGTGTCGCAATACAGACGCGGGATCATGCAGGGGGATAGGCGAAGTCGAAGTGAAAGTGGTCCACGACCGGACGGAAACCGATGCGCTGGTAGATGCCGTTGCTGGTCGGGTTGGCGACATCGGTGGTGAGATGGATCGCGTGCTTGCCCGCAGCGAAGAGCTCGCGCGCGAGCTCCGCGACCATTGCGGTCGCGTAGCCGCGGCCGCGCAGCGCCGGTGGCGTATAGACCGGCGCGATGCGCGCGGTATCGTGATCGACGCTGAAGCCGGCAAAGCAGACGAGTTCGCGCACGTCGCGTGCCGCTCCGGTAACGGCGACGTCCCAGACGCGGATCAACCCGCGCGAAATGCGCCGCTCGAGATGGCGCAGCACGCGCTCCGGATCATCGGGGATGCCGGTATCCTCGATGAACGCGAGATGCCACGAGGCGATCAACGCGTGCTCGTCGGCGTGAGGCGCGCGCAGGCGTCCCGCGGACTCGCCCGCCGCCGGCATCGACGTCAGCTCGAAGTGTCGAAGCTGGAACCGCTGAGACGGCGACGCGCCGGTCGAGTCACGCCAGGCGCGGGCGAAAATCCCGCACTCGCGAAGCGGCGCCACGACACTGTCGGGACGGCGACCGCGGGCGGCCATGTCGCGCGCGATGAGCAACACCGCCGCGTCCGGAGCGGTGCTCAGGAGCGCCCCACCGGAATTGCCGTGACACACCGCCGCGACGACCGAGCCATCGTTCGTCACCGTGGCGAGATAGATGCCTGCATCGTCATCGTTGGGCGCGCGCAGCATGCGGGCAGCCGGCATCGCGATCATGCTGGTGGCGGCAGGCGCGCTTTTCAGGAAGTCCGCGGCGGTGCGCAGAAACTCGCCGGCGTCGCGAAACACGGTGAGCGTCGCGCTCATCGTGCTCGTTGCGCCTTGACCGGCGCATGCGCCGACGCCTTTGCGTCATCCTGTGCCAGGAAATCGCGAAGCGCATCGAGCACGGCATCGGGTGCCTCGGACATCAGGCTGTGTCCGCAGCCGGGAACCGTGACGCTGCGCGCACCGGGCAGCGCGGCGGCAAGCGCGCGCGCATTGCGCGGCGGCACCATCAGATCGCGCTCGCCCAGGATCATCAACACGCTGGCCTTGACCGCTGCCGCTCGCTCGAGCCCTGCGTCGTAATCGTTGCACGCGCGAAGGTCGGTGTGCAGCACGCCCGCGGCACAACGCTCCATGAGTCGAAGTCCCGATTGCGCCATCGACATGCCCGGCTGCGGATTGCCGCCCAGCCGGTGCACCTCGGCGAAGGCCCACTGCGTAATGAGAGCGCGGGCGAGCGGCTCGTCCGCGCGCGCCGCGTCGAGCAGCGCGCTTGACACTGGCATCGGCACCGACGGCGCGACCAGCGCGAGCTGCGTCACGCGGTCGGCGAAGCGGCCAGCGGCGTCGAGCGCGACGAGCGAGCCCAGGCTGTGTCCCACCAACGACGCGTCCTCGATGCGAAGCGCGTCCATCACGGCGACCAGCCAGTCGGCGAGCGCTTCCACCGACGTTCGCGCCGATCCGCCGCTGCGGCCGTGCCCGGGCAGGTCGAGCGCGAGAACATTATTGCCGTGATGCGCGAAGTAGCGCGACTGCAGCGCCCATGCGCTGTGGTCGAGCGCGGCTCCGTGCACGAACACGATCGTCGGCAGCGCGGCGTCGAACGCGCGCGTGCCGGTGTATGCGTACGCGACGTCCCCGCCGACCTCGAGATTCATTGCCCCGGCGCCTTGCCCGAGGCCTTGTCAGCAGCATGCAGCGCGCGAGACAGGTCCTCGATCAGGTCGTCGGCGTGCTCGAGCCCGACCGACAGGCGGATCGTGCCTTCGCTGATGCCGGCGGCGGCGAGATCGGCCGAGGCAATGCGGAAGTGCGTGGTGCTGGCCGGATGGATCACCAGCGACTTGGCGTCGCCGACGTTGGCGAGATGCGAGAAGATGCGCAGAGACTCGATGAAGCGCCGTCCCTGCTCGCGCGTGCCCCGGATGGCGAAGCTGAACACCGCGCCGCAGCCGCGTGGCAGCAGGCGCTGCGCCAGCGCATGGTCGCGATGCGTCGGCAATCCGGGATACGCCACCGACTCGACCAGCGGATGCGCCACCAGGAAGTCGACGATGCGCCGCGCGTTGTCGACGTGGCGCTGCATGCGCAGCGGCAGCGTCTCGATCCCCTGCAGGATCTGGAACGCGGTCATCGGCGCCATGCATGCGCCGAAGTCGCGCAAGCCCTCGCGACGCGCGCGCAGCAGGAACGCGGAAGTCGTCGACTCCTCGGTGAAGACCATGTCGTGGAAACCCGCGTACGGCTCGCCGAGCGTCGGGAATTTTCCGGAGGCTGTCCAGTCGAAGCGCCCGCCGTCGACCAGCACGCCGCCGATCACCACGCCGTGACCCGAAAGGAACTTGGTGGCCGAGTGATAGACGAGGTCGGCGCCATGCTCGACCGGCTGGATGAGATAGGGGGTGGTAAACGTGGAGTCGACCAGCAACGGAAGGCCGTGATCGTGCGCGAGCGCCGCGACACGCGGGATATCGAGCACGTCGAGGCCTGGATTGCCGAGCGTCTCGCCGAAGAGCAGTCTGGTGTTGGGCCGGATCGCGGCACACCATGCATCGAGGTCGTGCGCGGGAACGAAGGTGGTCTCTATACCGAAGCGCGGCAGCGTGAAATCGAGCAGGTTGTGCGAGCCCCCGTAGAGCGCGCGCGAGGCGACGATGTGCGATCCCGCCCCCATGAGCGTGACGATCGCCAGGTGCAGCGCCGCCTGCCCGCTCGCCACCGCGATCGCGCCGACGCCGCCTTCGAGCGCGCTGACGCGTTCCTCGAGCACTGCGCACGTCGGATTGGAGATGCGCGAGTACACGTGCCCGGCGCGCTCCATGTTGAACAGCGCCGCGGCGTGATCGGTGTCCTTGAACACGAACGACGCCGACTGATAGATCGGCGTCGCGCGTGCTCCCGTGGCGGGGTCGGGGTGCGACCCAGCATGCAGCGTGAGCGTGTCGAAATGCGGCGTCTTCGGTTTGGTCATTCGAGAACCCGTGGAAACCCCCGGAAAACCCGCGTCGAACTTGCGGCAAGGCTCGGCGACATCGCGGCACCCACATTCCCGCCGAAGCTTGCGAGAGCGAGACGGATTATTGTTGGACAGTATGGTATCGCATCGCGCGTGCGAAGACGCGCTGCCTATTGGCGCAGGCCCTATCGTCGGCATACACTTGGGCCTTGGGGACAACGCAAGCGGAGACCGACAATGCAACGCAAGGCAACCGCACGCTGGCAGGGAACCGCCAAGGAAGGAAGCGGCGCGCTCACCACGCAAAGCGCGACGCTCAAGGACACTCCGTACTCGTTCACGGCGCGCTTCGGCGACGGCAAGGGGACCAATCCCGAGGAGCTGATCGCCGCCGCGCACGCGGGCTGCTTCACGATGGCGCTCTCGTTCATGCTCAACAACGCAGGCTTCACCGCCGAGGCGATCGACACCGAAGCCACGCTCACCATGGAACAGGTCGGCGGCAACTGGACGGTGACCGCAATCCACCTGACAACCCGCGCGCGCGTGCCTACGATCGACGCCGCAAAGTTTGCCGAGATCGCAGGCAATGCCAAGACCAACTGCCCGATCTCGCGACTGCTCAACACCACCATCACGATGGACGCGAAGCTGGGCGGCTGAGGCCGGACGACCGAGGCCGTGCGACGGCGTAGAATTGCGCGATGAAACCGCCGCAGGAAAACTTCGAGGAAAGCCAGGCTCCGCCGCCCGATGCATTGCGGCGCGCCGCCGGCGCGGGCCTGGTGCACGGACGCGGTGCGACCTTCAATCCGGGAAACCGCTTTCGCCGTGACACGCGCGAGGCGGTCGACGACGGCTGGGCCGCAACGGCGCCCGACCCCGCGGATACCGACGAATCGCTGCCGCGCGTCAAGACCACGGTGATGATCCAGCACGCGCGCACGATCATCGCCCGCAACGAGTCGCCCGACATCCCGTTCTCGCAGTCGATCAACCCATACCAGGGATGCGAGCACGGCTGCGTGTACTGCTACGCACGGCCGACACACGCCTATCTCGACCTGTCGCCGGGGATCGACTTCGAGACCAAGCTGTTCGCCAAGCCCAACGCCGTCGAGCTCCTGCGCTCGGAGATATCCAAGCGCGGCTACGTGTGCGACGCGATCGCGCTGGGCACCAACACCGACCCGTACCAGCCGATCGAGCGCGAGTGGAGGATCACGCGCGGCATCGTCGAGCTGCTGGCGCAGTGCGACCATCCGCTCACCATCGTCACCAAGTCGGCACTGGTCGAGCGCGACATCGACCTGCTGGCGCCGATGGCCGCGAAAAATCTCGCTCGCGTGTACCTGTCGATCACCACGCTCGACCGCGAGCTCGCGCGCAAGCTCGAGCCCCGCGCCAGCGCGCCGCCGCGCCGGCTCGCCGCTATCAAGGCGCTGACCAGCGCCGGCATCCCGGTCGGCGTCATGACGGCCCCGATCATTCCCCAGCTCAACGACAAGGACATGGAAGCGATTCTCGAGGCCGCGGCGGCAAACGGCGCGCGCTGGGCCGGGTGGGTCATGGTGCGATTGCCGCACGAGGTGAAGCTGCTGTTTCGCGACTGGCTCGCCGAGCACTACCCGCTGCGTGCCGATCACATCATGAGCGTGATCCAGCAGATCCGTGGCGGACGCGACAACGATCCCGACTTCGGCACGCGCATGCGCGGCACCGGCGAGTTCGCGACGCTTCTGGCGCGACGCTTCGACCTTGCTTGCCGCAGACTGGGATTGAACGCGGATCGCAATGCGCACCTCGACACGTCGCTGTTCAGGCCGCCGCGCGACGACGCGCAGCTGGCGCTGTTCTGACCTGCGCGACGACCGCCGACGGATCGCGATGCGCGACACGCTGACCGAACGGCTCGCGCAGTGCTACAGCGGCGCGGTCCACGACGTGCTGCGCATGATGGGCCACGAGAACGTCGTGCTGCCGCCATCGATCAAGGCGATCGCGCCGGGCACTCGCCTGGCGGGACCGGTATGGACCGTGGCCGGACACATCGATCGCACCAGGTCGCGCGACGAAACGCTGCTCGGATGGTGCACGCTGCTCTCGCGCGCGCCGTCGGGACACGTCGTGGTCTGCCAGCCCAACAACCACGAGGTCGCGCTCATGGGCGAGCTCTCGGCGCAGACGCTCGCCGCGCGTGGCGTGCTCGGTTACGTCGTCGACGGAGGATCGCGCGATACGGACCTCGTGCTCGCGCAGGGTTTCCCCGTATTCTGCTCGTTCCTGACACCCGCCGACATCGTCGCGCGCTGGATCCCCGACCGCTACGGCGAGCCGGTGAACATCGGCGCGGTCACCATACGCAGCGGCGACTACCTCTTGGGTGATCGCGACGGCGTCGTCGTCATTCCGAAGGACATCGTGTCCGACGTCATCGCGCGCACCGAGGATGTCGTCGCGACCGAGAGCGACATGCGCAAGGCATTGATCGGCGGCATGGATCCTGTCGACGCCTACCACAAGTACGGGAAGTTCTGAGCGGATTAGCGACGAGCTACGCGATCGCGGCGTCGATCAGGCAACCGAACTCGCGCGCGAAGTCGACCGAGACGCGC
>JBDTZQ010000218.1:0-2710 GCA_040005035.1 Betaproteobacteria bacterium
AACATGCTCGGTCAGATCTCGACGGCAATGGCGGGCGCGGGGCTCAACATCCACAACATGGTGAACAAGTCGCGCGGCGAGATCGCCTACACCTTGGTCGACGTCGACAGTCCGATCAGGGCCAAGGCGATCGACGCCATTGCGGCGATCGCCGGCGTGCTGTCGGTGCGACCGATTCCGATGGAGAAGACCGACTGAGGATCCTCACCCGCCGCGTTCAGTTGGCAACTGAGGTGCGTGGGGCACCCCCGTGGGAGAGGCGACTACGCAGGACCCCTCTCCCTGCGCGAGAGGACAGGTGAGAGGGCGCTACAAGCCGAGCCAGGCGATCGCCTTCAGCTCGTCTTCGTGGCTGCTGGCAACGAATCCGCGGTAACCGAGCGTTCCCAGCGCCTGCTTGCCGGCGTCGCTCTGCACGGCGCCGATCAAGGCGCTCCGGATTCTCTCGACGTCTTCGGACGGCACCTTGGTCGAGACGATCCATTGCTTGATCGGAACCGGCCGCGACGACAGCGCCACCTTGCCGCCCTTGTCGGTCCAGTCCTTGGCCACGGCCTTGGCGGCGGTCGCGCCCACCTGCGCGAAGCCGTACGTGATGTAGAAGGGCACCGCGTCCTGGTAGCGCGTGGTGATGATCTTCAGGTCGGCGTCGGGCTTGAGCTTCTGATCGCGGAGCATCGCCCGCAGCATCCATGCCGTGATCGAATCCGGATCCGGACTGACAATGGTGCGACCGCGCAGGTCGTCGAGCTTGGCGATCGGCTGGTCCTTGTTGGTCAGCAGCATTACCGAGTAGTCGGTGAAGCCGGTAGTCCAGGCGATCGACCGATACTTGCCCGACTTGATCGCGGCGAGGGCGACGTGCGCCGGGTGGATGAACGAAAGGTCGTATTCCTGCTTGTCGAGTCCTTCGCGCACGTCGTTGTATGCGCTGACCACGACGACGCGCACGGGCCGCTTGATGGTCTTGGAAATAAGGTCCACGAGGGGCGCGAAGCGGGCCTGGATTTCCTTGTTGGTCTGATAGTAGGTGATGCCTTCTGTAACCGACAGGACGAAGTCAGCCGCCGCCGCCATAGGCGCGGCAAGCGCAAGGATCAGCACCGGAGTCCATCGAACCCATCGATTCATGCGACGCATGTTCGGCAACCGCAACCGGAATTGTTTTTGTCTGCAACAGGATAGCATATGAAGGGGTGGGGTAAGGACCGGTCCACCGCGACCCGCGACTGCCTTGCTTCGGTCGCCCGGCGGCCGATAGCGGCCGTTTGTGCAGCGCAGGAGGCGCGCCCGCTGGTCGCGCCGTCGCATCCGCGTCATACTGGACAATTATCGTTGTGCCCACCCGAGCCGGCTTGATGGCCTACCTCTCGATCCAGAACCTGAGCGTTTCGTACGGCGGACAACGCGTGCTCGACCGCGTAAGTCTCGACGTCGATCGCGGCGAGATGATCGCGCTGCTCGGAAGCAGTGGTTGCGGCAAGACGACGCTCCTGCGCTCCATCGCCGGCTTCGTCATCCCCGAGTCCGGCACGATCAGCGTCGACGGCAAGGACATCACGCGATTGCCTCCCGAAGCACGCGAGACGGCGATGATGTTCCAGTCGTACGCGTTATGGCCGCACATGAGCGTCGCCGACAACATATCCTACGGCCTGCGCATGCGCGGCTGGAAAAACGACGCCATGCGTATCCGCGTCGGCGAGATGCTCAAGATGCTGCAGCTCGACGGCTTCGGCGCCAGGCCGGTCACGCAGCTTTCCGGCGGGCAGCGCCAGCGCGTCGCGCTCGGCCGGGCGCTGGCGGTGGATCCTCACCTGCTGCTGCTCGACGAGCCGATGTCGAATCTCGACTACAAGGTGCGCCTCGAGCTGCGCCACGAGCTGCGTGCGCTGCAGAAACGCATCGGCATCACCGCGGTCTACGTCACCCACGATCGCGAGGAGGCGCTCACCCTTGCCGACCGCATCGCCGTGATCGACGCCGGCCGTGTGGTACAGGTCGGCGCACCCGAGGAGATCTTCCACCATCCGAGCTCGGCGTTCGTGGCCGGGTTCATGGGCGCCGACAATGCCATCGAATTGACGCGCACGACAGGCGGAGGGCTGGTCTCGATCGGTGCCGCGCCGGCGCAAACGGGGTCGCTGTCGGAGCGCGCCGGCGAGCGCGTGCGTGCGCATTTTCGCAGCGACGCGGCGCGCCTTGCCGGCAATGCCGAGAGCGGCGCCTCCGAGGCGGGCGACCTCGTTCTCGACGGAACCGTCGCGCAGTCGGTGTACGTGGGGCAGGGATACCGCTACCGCGTGCGCACCGGCGACACCGATATCTGGGTGCACGCGCCGGAGCGCGTCGCCGAAGGCAGCCCTGCGCGCGTCGTCGTTCCGCGCGCCGCACTGATGTTGTTCCAGGAGTCGCAGGCCATGACGCAATGACGCCATGACGCGGTGATCCACTTCAGCCATACCAAGGAGGCAGTGATGAGATTTCGACAGGTACTTTCGACCGCAATGGTCGCCGCGCTGGCCACGGTCGCCACAAGTGCATTCGCGCAGACCACGCTCAACGTCGTGACGGCGGGCGACCAGAACATGGTCGACTACGTCAACAATTACCTCGCGCCGAAGTTCGAGGCGGCGAATCCGGGCGTGAAGGTGCGCGCGGTCGGCACCGGCCCCGGCGACGGCGGCTCGCAGAAGATCTACGAGAAGCT
>JBDTZQ010000023.1:0-29079 GCA_040005035.1 Betaproteobacteria bacterium
AGCACGTCCCATTCCCAGCAGAAATTCTCCATGAACTGGCTGGGCAATTCGACCGCGTCCCATTCCACGCCGTCGATGCCGGACACGCCGGGAACCTCGATGCGGGTAAGCAACAGATGCAAGCCGTGCCCGAACTCGTGGAACAGCGTCGTCACCTCATCGTGGGTGAACAGCGCAGGGCGCCGCTTGCCCTCGGACTCGACCGGCGCCGAAAAATTGCAAGTAAGGTAGGCCACCGGATGCTGCACGTGCGCGCCTTGGCGGCGGCGGCTGATCGCGTCGTCCATCCACGCGCCGCCGCGCTTGCCGGTCCGCGCGTAGAGGTCCAGGTAGAACTGGCCGACGATGGTGCCGTCGCGATCGACCACGTCGAAGAAGCGCACCGTCGGATGCCAGAGCGGCGCTTGCGACTCCCGGATGCACACGCCGAAAATGGTGTCGACCACGCGGAACATGCCCGCAAGCACGCGCTCCTCGGGAAAATACTGCTTCAGCTCCTGGTCGGAGAAGCTGTAGCGCGCCTCGCGCAGCTTCTCCGAGGCGTAGGGCAGGTCCCATGCGGCGAGCACGCCCATGCCGAGCTCGTCGCGCGCGAACGCTCGCAGCTCCGCCATGTCGCGTTTTGCGTACGGGCGCGCCTTGGCTGCGAGGTCGCGCAGGAACGCGAGCACCTCCGCGGGCGTGCGCGCCATCTTGGGGACCATCGAGACATCGGCGAAGCTGCCGTAGCCCAGCAGCGAGGCCGCTTCGCGACGCAGCTGCAGCGTGCGCGTGAGCACGGCGCTGTTGTCCCACTCGACGTTGCCGAACTCGCTGGCGCGCGTCGCGTAGGCTTGATACATCTTCTCTCGCACCCCGGCGTCGCGCGCGTATTGCATCACCGGCAGATAGCACGGCATGTGCAGGGTGAGCTTCCACCCGGTTTTGCCCTCGTCAGCGGCGGCGCGGCGCGCGGTTTCGACAACGTCGCCAGGAACCCCGTCCAGCGCTGCCCTGTCCTCGACCAGCAGCTCCCACGCATGGGTCGCGTCGAGCACGTTGTCCTCGTAGCGTGACGACAGCGTGGCGAGCTCCTCGTCGACGCGCTTCAATGCCGCCTTGCGATCCGGCGGCAGCTCGGCGCCGGAAAGGCGAAAGTCGCGCAGCGCGTTGTCGACCAGGCGGCGCTGCGCCGCGTCGAGATCCGCGAACGTAGGCGAGGCGGCCAGCGCGCGGTAGCGCGCAAAGAGCCGCTCGTCCTGGCCGAAGTCGGTATAGAAGTCGGTGACTTTGGGCAGGTTGAGGTTGTAAGCATCGCGCAGCGCCGGCGTGTTCACGACCGCGTTGAGATGGCCCACCTGTCCCCACGCGCGACCAAGCTGCTCGATGCTGTCGGCCAGCGGCAGGACGAAATTGTCCCACGTAGGCTCGGCCTCGAGCGTTGCGACGCGATCGACGGTGGCGCGCGCGGCTGCGATCAAGGCGTCCACCGCCGGGCTGACGTGCTCGGGAGTGATCTCCGGAAAGCGTGGCAGCCCCGAAAAGTCGAGCAGCGGATTGTCGGTGAGCGCGAGCGGGAGTGTCGTCATGGTCACGTGTTTATGCGGATCGTGGCGGCGGGCGCAGTCGGAATTCGGGTCACGTCCCCAAAACCGCGTCGAGCTCGGCGAGGTCATCGGGGGTGCCCACGTTCGCCCAGTGGCCGGTAAAGATTTCGCCGCTCACCCAGCCCTGTCGTATCCAGTGCTGGTAGTGCGGCAATATCCTGATCTTCTCGCCGCGCGGAAGTTCTGCGAACAGCGCGGTCCGGTACAGCGCGATGTTGCCGAAGGTCAGCCGCGGTGCGCCATCGAGGGCAAGCGCGCCGTCGCGCAAGACGAAATCGCCGTCGCGATGATACGCGGGATTGGGCACCATCACCATGTGCGCATGCGGCGACGAATCGGCGCCTTCCATCGCCGAGACCCGCGCGCGGAGTGCCGAATAATCGTAATCGACGAAAACGTCCGCGCTCACCACCAGCGCGACGCCGTCGCCGAGCAGGGGAAGCGCATTGGCGATGCCTCCGGCGACCTCGAGCGGGTGAGGCTCGCGCGAGTACGCCAGCGACGCCCCGAACGCACTGCCGGACCCCAGCGCAGCCTCGATCTGGTCGCCATGATGCGCGGTATTGATGACGATGTCGCCGAATCCCGCCTCGACCAGGCGTTCGATCTGCCAGACGATCAGCGCCCTGCCGCCGACTTCCATCAGGGGCTTGGGTCGCGCATCCGAGAGCGGGCGCATGCGCTCGCCGCGCCCGGCGGCGAGGATCATGCTGCGCGCCATCAGATCCGGGTCCGAGCCATCAGAACGTATACCCGACCGAGGTCGGACGTGCCTCGAGCTCGTCGAGCAATCGCAGCAATCCGCCGAGCTCGCGATAGCGCGCGCACGCGCCGCGCAGGTAGCGCATGACGCGCGGCATGAAAGCCAGATACGCGTCCTTGCCATCGCGGTGGAACAGGCGCGCGAAGATGCCGAGCACCTTGAGCTGTCGCTGCACACCCATCCATTCGAAGTCGCGCCAGAAGCGGCCAAAGTCCGCGGGCAGAGGCAATCCCGCCGCGCGCGCGTCCTGCCAGTAGCGAATCGCCCAGTCGAGCTGCTGCTCCTCGCTCCACTCGACGTACGCATCGCGCAGCAGCGACACCAGGTCGTAGGTGACGGGACCGTACACCGCGTCCTGGAAATCGAGCACGCCCGGATTGGGCTCGCTCACCATCAAATTGCGCGAGTGGTAGTCCCGGTGCACGTACACGCAGGGCTGCGCCAGGTTGTTGGCGAGAATGCGCTCGAAGGCGCGCATCAGCACTTCGCGTTGCGCGTCTTTCAGCTCGATGCCGAGCTGGCGCGCCACGTACCAGTCGGGAAACAGGTCGAGCTCGTGGCGCAGGAGGACTTCGTCGTAGCGCGGCAGTTCCCCGTCGCGGCTGGCGAGCTGCCAGCGGATGAGCGCGGCCGTGGCGTCGCCATAGAGCCCCGGCGCGTTTTGCGGGGTCAGCGCGTCCAGGTAGGTGCGGGTTCCCAGATCGGAGACCAGCAGAAAGCCCTGCGCAAGATCCTGTGCGTGCACCGCCGGCGCGTGCACGCCGGCGTCGGTCAGGAGCTTGGCGATCGCGACGAAGGGTCGGCAATTCTCCTGCGGGGGTGGCGCGTCCATCGCGATCAGCGTATGCAGGTGCGCCGCGGAGCCTGTCGGCGTGAAGTCGTCTTCGAGCGTTACGCGGAAGTAACGACGGAAGCTCGCATCGGAGGAGGCGGGTGCGAGGTCGCGCATCGGCACCGGCAGGACCTGTTCGAGCCACGCGCGCAGCGCGCCGAGGCGGGCATCAGGGGTCATGAGATCAAAAATGTAGAATGCGCGATCTTAGCATCGGTACCTCCACACCGCTTTCGATGCGCCGTCGAGTCCTTCCTGCCGCCCTGTCGCTGCTGCCGCTCGCCTTCGCCGCGAGCAGCGCAGCGCAAACGCTTGCCGCCGACAGCGCGCCGGATGCGCCGGCGCCGCGGCTGAAGACCTCTCCGTTTCTCGAGCCTCCGCCGCCGAAGGCAATCCGCGGGAGCGCCAAGCCGCAGGCCGCCGACGGCGAGCGCGACGCGATTTTCCTGCGCGCGGATCGTTTCGGCGGCGAGGGCCAGAAATGGGTCGAGGCCGAGGGACAAGTCGAGCTGCGCTCGCGTCGCCAGACCGTGCTCGCGGACTGGCTGCGCTACGACGTCCCCACCGACGAGTTCTGGGCGACCGGCAACGTCGTCATCCGTCGCGGGCAGGACTGGATCACCGGTCCCGAGGCCAAGTATCGCCGCGACGACGAGACCGGCTACTTCCGGTCGCCGGAATTCCACGTCGGCGAGAACAACTCGCGGGGCGATGCTTCGCTGCTGACTTTTCTCGGTCCCGAGAAATACGAGGTCACCGACGCGCGCTACACCACGTGCGTCGCGGACAACAACGACTGGTATCTCACCTCTGCCGACGTAGAGATCGACAAGTCGCGCCTCGTCGGCACCGCGCACAACGCGACGGTGTACTTCAAGAGCGTCCCGATCCTGTATTCGCCGTACCTGAGCTTTCCGCTGTCCAACGAGCGCAAGAGCGGATTTCTTACCCCGGTATACGGATCGAGCAACCAGCGCGGATTCGAGGTCGCGCTGCCCTACTATCTCAACCTGGCGCCCAACTACGACGCGACGCTGCTGGCAAGGCCGATGACGCGGCGCGGACTGCAGATGGGCGTACAGTTTCGCTACCTGTTTCCGGAGGCCTCCGGCGAGGCCGATGCCGAGCTGCTTCCGCACGATCGCATCGCCGACAGCAACCGCTACGCGCTCGCGTGGAAGCACAACCAGGATTTCGGTCACGGCCTGGGCGCGTTCGTCAACGTGCAGAAGGTGTCCGACGACACGTACTTCGCCGACCTGTCGGACCGCCTCGCGCTGACCTCGCAGACCAACCTCCCGCGCGACTACGGGCTCACGTACAACCAGGGGCCGCTGTCGCTGCTGGCGCGCATGCAGAGCTTCCAGACGCTGCAGGACCCCAACAATCCGATCACGCCGCCGTACTTCCGGGAGCCGCAGGTCACGATGCTGGTCAAGCCGGTGGAATGGCAGGGGCTCGATCTGGGCGCAGTCGGCGAGTTCGTGAGGTTCCGGCAGCCGGCGCTGGCGCCCAACGGCGCCCGCAGTATCCTGTATCCGACCGTTGCGTGGTCGCGTCAGGGCAGCGCGTGGTTCTTCACCGCGCAGACCGGGCTGCACATGACCAACTACGATCTCGACAATCCGGTGACGCCGCCTTTGAGCTTCTACCGGGTGCTCCCGATCACCACCGTCGACAGCGGACTCGTCTTCGAGCGCGAGACCGAATGGTTCGGCCGCTCGTTCGTGCAGACGCTCGAGCCCCGAGCGTTCTACGTGCAGATCCCGTATCGCAACCAGAGCAACTATCCGAATTTCGATACCGCCGTCGACGACTTCAACTTTTCGCACCTGTTCACCGCCAATCGCTATCTCGGCAACGATCGCATCGGCGACGCCAACCAGTTGACGCTGGCGTTGTCGACGCGCTTTCTCGACCCGGTGACCGGCGAGGAGAAGATGCGCTTCGCGGTGGGCCAGCAATACTATTTCAAGAGCCAGCAGGTGACGCTCAATGAGCCGCCGCGCACGTCGAACACGTCGGACATCCTGGTGTCAGGCGAGGCGCGACTCTCGGATGTGTGGACCGCGGCCGGCGCGTTCGACTATTCGTTCGATCCCAGGCAGACCGAGCGCCTCGACCTCGGCGCGCGCTACCAGCCGGGAACGGGTCGCGTGCTCAATATCGCGTACCGATACATACGCAAGTACCTGGACTCGAGCGGCCAGGTGTCGCAGCTCAAGCAGGTCGACATCTCCGGCCAGGTTCCCTTCCTCGACAACTGGTCGGCAATCGGGCGCTGGAACTACTCGCTGGTCGATGCCAAGCTGCTGGAGGGGGTGGTTGGCTTCGAGTACAATGGCGGGTGCTGGGTGTTCCGCATCGCCGCGCAGCGGCTGCAGACCAACACGCAGCAGGTTTCGAATTCGGTATTCGTCCAGCTCGAACTCAATGGCCTCGCGCGCCTGGGCACCAATCCCGGCGACCTCCTGCGACGCAGCGTCCCCGGCTACTCGACGGCGAACGACCCGGCGCTGCGCCCGATGGGCGATAAGGCTGCCAATTTTTTCCCGGAGTTCTAGTGAACCCTAGCGGTAGGATCGGTTGTAAATATCGGGTCGCGATCCTGGCGACCCTGTCGCTGGGCGTCGGCGTGGCGTTCGCACAGCCCGCGGCAGTGACGCGGGGTGCTCCTAGTCGCACGGTGAGCGTCGACCGCGTCGTCGCCATCGTCAACGACGAGGCGATCACGCAGCACGACGTAGACGATGCGAAGCGCGTCGTCCTGGCGCAGATGAAGCAGCAGAACGTCCAGCCACCGGCCTCCGAGGTGCTGGAAAAGCAGGTGCTTGAGCGCCTCATCACCGAGCGCTCGCTGCTGCAGTTCGCGAAGGAAACAGGCCTGCGTGTCGATGACTCGCAAATCGAGCGCACCATGCAGCGCATCGCGCAGGAGAACAAGCTCACGCCCGACGAATTCCGCAAGGCGCTGGCCCAGGAGAACGTCGCCTACGCGAAATACCGCGAAGACATCCGCAACGAGCTGGTGGTGCAGCGGCTGCGCGAGCGCGAGGTGGAAAGCCGGTTGACCGTGAGCGACGCCGAGGTCGAGCACTACCTGGCGACGCTCAAGGTGCAGAACACGGGTGACTCCGAGTACCAGCTCTCGCACATCCTGGTGCTCGTGCCGGAACAGGCCAGCGCCGATCAGATCGAGTCCAGGCGCCGGCGTGCCGAGGAGGCGCTGCGCGCGATCAGAACCGGCAATGACTTTGGGCAGGTCGCCGCGGGTTTCTCCGACGCCAACGACGCGCTGCGCGGCGGCAGCCTGGGCTGGCGCGCGGGCGCGAGGCTGCCTACCGTGTTCGCCGAGCAGGTGCGCAAGATGAAACCGGGCGAAGTTTCGCCGGTGCTCCGCAGCGCGAGCGGCTTCCATATCGTCAAACTCATCGACAAGCGTGGCAAGAACGAGAGCACCGTCGTCGACCAGACGCACGCGCGGCACATACTCATCCGCGTCAACGAGCTCACGTCGGAGTCGGACGCGAAAATAAAGATTGACCGGCTTAAGGATCGACTCGACTCGGGCGCCAAGTTCGAGGAGCTGGCCAAGCTCAACTCCGAAGACGGCTCCGCCGCGAAGGGTGGCGACCTGGGGTGGCTCAATCCCGGCGACACCGTCGGCGAGTT
Organism: Betaproteobacteria bacterium; assembly: GCA_040005035.1. Classification (GTDB taxonomy): domain Bacteria; phylum Pseudomonadota; class Gammaproteobacteria; order Burkholderiales; family Casimicrobiaceae; genus PALSA-1003. The sequence continues at coordinate 6,854 of JBDTZQ010000023.1, forward strand.
CCAGGAGGCGATGAACAAGCTCGACCTGAAGCAGCTGTCGGCGCCGGTGCGCTCGCCTTTTGGATGGCACATCATCGAAGTGCTCGAGCGCCGCAAGCAGGACGTGACCGCGGAACGGGAGCGCGCCGAGGCGCAGCTCGCGATCCGGCAGCGCAAGGCCGAGGAGGCGTTCCAGGCGTGGGTTCGCGAGATCCGAGACCGCGCCTATGTCGAGATTCGGCTCGACGACAAGTAGCGACGCGAGCCAGGATCGACCGGGAATTGCGAGTCGGCGACGCGGGCGAAGCGCAAGTAAGGGGACAGCACGTGGGTTCTGAGACCGCGACGCGAACCAAGGCGCCGTCGATGGATGCCGAAAGCGTTTTCGCCGAACCGTTGTTCGATCTTGGCGTGGAAAATCCTGCATGGGCCGGCATTCGCGCCCCGGTGAGCAGCGCCGGCGCCGAGAAGGTCGGCGTCACCGCGCAATTCCTCGAGCAGGCGGACGAATACCACCGTAACTATCTCGACACGGGCTACTGGAGCTTCCTGCTCGACAATGCGCTACGCCTTGCCGGCGTGGGCGCCGCATCGACGATCCTCGATATCGGTGCGGGCTCGGGCAACTCGGTGATCCCGCTGGGCGAGCGCTTCCCGTCCGCCCGAATCGTCGCCACCGACATCAGCCCGCAGTTGCTTGCGATCCTGCAGGGGCACCTGCGCGATCACGCCGCCGACCCCGACCGCTTCGCGTTGGTGTGCGTCGACGCGATGGATGCGCACTATCGCGGCGAAGTCGCGGACCTCGCGGTCGGCGCGGCAATCCTGCATCACATCATCGATCCGGCGCGGGTCATCGCGTCGTGCCACCGCGCGCTCAAGCCCGGCGCGTGGGCGATTTTTGTGGAGCCTTTCGAGGCCGGCAACACGCTGGTCAAGATCGCGTACCAGGGCATTCTCGCGCGCGCATCGGCGCAGGAGCGCACCGGCGCCGCGATGCAGCTGCTCGAGCGCATGGTCGCCGACTACACGGTGCGCTCGCGTCCCAAGGACGACCCGATCTTTCGGCGCCTCGACGACAAGTGGATGTTCACCCGAACCTACTTCGAGCGCGTTCGCGACGAGCAGGGCTGGGCCGAACTCATCGTGCACCCGATCAACGTCAGTCCCAGCTTCGTGCGCAGCCAGGCCGAGGTGCACCTGCGGCTCGGCGCGCAGCTTGCGCCGCAGGCGTTGCCGCCGTGGGCGTGGTCGGCGATCGACGATATCGACGCGGGCGTGTCGGCCGACCTGCGCGGCGAATGGGCGCCCGAGGCGGCGGTGCTTCTGCGCAAGGCGGGCGTGGTTTCGCCGTCTCCGAGAATGACCTCGGAAGCTCGGCCGCGATGAGCTCCGACGACGATGTGCTCCGGGACCAGATCGACTACTACGGCGCGCGCGCCGGCGAGTACGACCAGTGGTGGTTCAGGCAGGGACGATACGATCGGGGCGAGTCCTTCAACGCGCAGTGGCATGCCGAGACCGCCGAAGCCGAGGCGGCATTCGACGCCTGGCTCGCGCAGGCGCGTCCGCGGCGTGTCCTGGAGCTCGCCTGCGGAACGGGGCTGTTCACGCGGCGCATCGCGGCACACGTCGAGCACCTGACCGCGGTCGACGCCTCGGACGAGGTCATCGCCATCAATCGCGCCCGCGTCGCGGCGGGCAACGTCGACTACGTGAAGGCGGATCTTTTCCACTGGCAGCCGGCGGGCATGTACGACGCGGTGTTCTTCAGCTTCTGGCTCTCGCACGTTCCCGAATCGCGATTCGCCGCCTTTTGGAATGGGGTCGGCGCGGCGCTCGCACCCGGTGGCAGCGCGTACCTGATCGACTCGGCATACGACGTAACATCCACCGCGCGCGATCATCCGGTTCCCAATCGCGAAACGGGGTTGGTCACGCGCAAGCTCAACGACGGACGCGAATTCCGCATCGTCAAGGTCTTCCGGGAGCCCGGCGCGCTAGGCGCCGCGCTGACCGGGCTGGGATGGACCGCCGAGATCGAGCAGACGCCGCGGTTTTTCATTCACGGTGTCGCCCGGCCGGGTGCCGTGACGACAGCAATGGGCTAACCCGCTACGCCGGTCTCTTCGCCGGGTCGTAGACGTATCCGGACTGGGCGATGCGGCCTTCGTCCATCGTCGCTTCTTCCGAGAGCGCGCGCGGCGTCTTGTCCCACCAGATCGCGCGCCCTTCGCGTTGCTGCTCGACGATCTCCGGGCGTGCTTCGAGCAGCTCGCGCATGAAGCGCGTGTGGTCGGACACGTAGTGGCGACTCGGAAGCATCATGGCAGCGTCTCGGGAGTGACCGCGGATAACCGCGGAGGCGGCGTGGATTGCCTGAGCGATTCTATCACTGCGCGCTTGCGTCGATCACGCCGGAGCGCATCGACCCGGCAACCAGCCGATACTCGTACAGCCTGCATTCGAGCGCGCCGTTGAACAGCGGCACGCGCCGGCTGGGCTTGAGCCCGATGAGCCTGGCGAGCTCGCGATCGGCGCTTAACAGATGCGCGGTCCACCCGGAGAAGCGCTGCTTGAGCGCATCACCGAGCCGCGGATAGAACTCGGCGAGCGGCGTCGCGCTCGCGATGCGCACGCCGTAAGGTGGATTGGACACGATGACCCCGGCGGCGGCAGGTGCGCCGCGGGTGAGCACGTCGGCATGCTCCACCGCGACGGCGCCTTCGACGCCGGCGGCGACGAGATTGGCGCGACAGTGCGCGAGCGCTTTCTGGTCGATGTCGCTCGCGTGGATGCCGCTGGGGGCCGGTGGCCGCGCGCGCCGCTGCGCCGCCTGCTTGATGCGCTGCCACGTTGGCCCGTCGTACCAGCCGAGTTTCTGGAACCCGAAGGTGCGCTTCAACCCGGGAGCGATGTCGAGTGCCATCATCGCCGCTTCGACTGCGATGGTGCCGCCGCCGCACATCGGGTCGAGCAGCGGCATGCCGGGTTGCCAGCGCGCGATGCGAAGCAGCCCCGCGGCGAGGTTCTCGCGCAGCGGCGCCTCGGCGCTCTCGCGGCGCAGCCCGCGCTTGAACAGCGGATCGCCCGAGGTATCGAGGTAGAGCGTGGCGTCGGTCGCGGTGAGGTATGCGTGGACGCGCACGTCGGGCCGCTCCTTGCTGATAGAAGGACGCGTCCCGCCCGCGTCGCGATGCCGGTCGCAGACGGCGTCCTTGACGCGCAGCGTCACGAACTCGAGGCTCTTGATCGGCGAGCGCGTCGCCGCCACGTCCACCCGAAGCGTCCGCGAAGGCGCGAACCAGCGGGGCCATTCCAGCGAATGCGTCAGCGCGTAAATATCCTGCTCGCTGCGATACGCTCCTTGGCCGACCCGCCAGAGCACGCGGCTCGCCAGACGGCTCTCCAGATTGGCGCGGTAGGCCAGGTCGAATTCTCCGCTGAAGGCGACGCCGCCCTCGGCGGGACGCACGTCGCCGGCGGCGAGCTGCACGAGCTCCTCGGCGAGCGCGGCTTCGAGCCCGCGCGGGCATGGCGCGAAAAAGCGCTCCACTATGGGTCCATCAGAAAGGCTTCAGCTCGACCAGCAGCACCGCACCGATGAGAACGGGCAGCGCGGGGATCTCGTTGATCCAGCGGTAGAACACGTCGCCGTGTCGGTTGCGGTCGTTCCTGAAGTCGGCGAGCAGCTTGCCCAGCCAAAGGTGATGCGCGACGAGGATCGCGACCAGCGCCAGCTTGGCGTGAAGCCATCCGCCGGTGATCCCGTAACCCTGCCACAGCCACACGCCGAGCGCGATGGTGAGCACGGCGCTGGGCGTCATGATTCCGAAGTAGAGCTTGCGCTCCATCACCTTGAAGCGCTCGATGCCGATCGCGTCGGTGGCCAGCGAGTGGTAGACGAACAATCGCGGCAGGTAGAACAGTCCTGCGAACCAGCTCACCATGAACACGATGTGGAACGACTTCAATACGCCATAACCCATTTGCAGAAGTAGTATGGTTTCGGCTGCAAGAAGGTTCTAGTGTCCCACGTTCACCGCGAAAGCTACTAGAAAAGGCGGCTTAGCCAAACCTAGCCGCTGCAAATGTCGCAGCGTGTGTCATGTAGGCCTACATGACATAAATGGATTTCCGTCTAGTTGTATGTGACGGGAATAACGATTGTGTCAACATCCCCAATTCGTACCCGATCAACATCAACGTGATTCGCGACTTTCGGCCGAACAGCCGCGGCATTCGCGTCTACGGCACACGTGATCTTTAGCGACGACTCAGACTGGAAATACGTTATCGATGACGCAGAACGAATAGATAGCAGGCGGCTCATCTGCTACGTCGGCGTGGCCCCGGTCAAGCCTGCCGAGTTCGTGATCGTACGGATCGGATTGGGGACCGCGCACGCCGACGAGTAACATGCCAAGCCGCAAAGGAGAGTGAACGATGGCTACAGCCGAACGTAGGGACCCGTACCGCACCTTCAACTTCCAGCTCGAGATCGATGGCGTGCCATTGGGCGCGTTTTCGGAAGCGAGCGGCCTTACGGCAGAAGGAGACGCAGTCCATTACCCCGAGGGCACCGACCAGCAGCAGAACGTGCGCAAGCTGCCCGGGCTGCGCAAGTACACGAACATTACGTTGAAGCGAGGGTACACGCAGGACAACGGACTGTGGTGCTGGTATGCGAACATCATGAACGGCCAGCCCGACCGCCGGAACGTGACGATCGTGCTGATGAACGAAGCGCGCCAGCCAGTGATGCGTTGGCACGCGGAGAGTGCGTGGGTCAACAAGGTCGAAGCGCCAAGTTTCAAGGCCGCCGGCAACGAGTTCCCTATTGAATCGGTCGAGTTGGTTCACGAAGGGCTGACCATCGAGATGTAGTCGCTGCGTCGGACGTGCCATGCCGGCCTACGTCACTCCGGGCGTTTACTACGAACGTGCCGACGCAGGGTCGCGACAATCGCGCCACTGCGCACCAACATTGCTGGCTTGATCACTGTTTTGTCTCCCCAATTATCAGCTCACCGCGAGTGGTCTACCTGTGGGATTTTCTAAGCGCGGCGCGAAATGCCTCATCGGGTAAATTCGGCGTTCCTGATCACGCAATGCTGATTTTCGATCTGGATGTCCCTCAAGCGGTGGGCAGCGTTTCGCTTTGAACTGAGGCGTGTTGTGCGGGTGCCTGCATCGATTCCCTCAACGTCCCCACCCGCTTCGGGATTAGTGTTCCCTACCCGAAAAAGTAATCTCTTCACCGACTGCGAGCGGTCCGACCACTCCTGCCAGGGCATTTGCGTCTCCCGCAAAGCCCGGAAGTGTTACCTACGTAGCCAGGAGTGGCGCAGCGAAAGTTGCGGAAGGCGAGGAAGGTGAGGCGATGCCTGAGCAGTGGACATGCGAAGACGAGAGGGGGCTCGCGCTGCCGAAGTATACCGCCCGCGACAACTCGGCTTTAGTCCGTGCGCTTGACACTACGCGCGAGCGTCCCGTACCGTGGTGCGTCCCTCCTCAGGTCGATCCATGAATCGTCGAAAAGCAATTCGCAGTGCAATCTTCAGCATCTGCGCATGCGTGGTCGCGCTCGTGGCGACGACCGCGCCGCGCTCGTTCGCACAGGCGTACCCCGACCGTCCCATCAAGCTCGTCGTTCCGTATCCTCCGGGCGCGCTCACCGACCTGCTGGCGCGCGCCATCGCCGAGCGCCTTGCGGCGAGCCTTCGGCAGCCGGTCGTCGTAGACAACAAACCCGGGGCAGGGACACTGGTCGGCGCCGAGTTGGTCGCTAGGTCGCCCGCCGACGGATACACGCTGCTCATGGCCACGAGCACCACGCTCGGCATCAGTCCGCTGTTGTATCAACCGTCGCCGATCAATCCGCTGAAGGACTTCGCGCCGGTCTCGCAGGTCGGGACGGTGAATTTCTTCCTGATCGCCAACGTGTCGTTTCCCGCGAAAAACGTGCGCGAGATGATCGACGTCATCCGCACGAATCCGGGCAAGTACAACTACGCGTCGGTGGGCAACGGCAGCCCGCACCACCTTTTCATGGAGGCGCTCAAGAGCGAATACGGCCTCGACATCCAGCACGTCCCGTACAAGGGAACGCCGGCGGCACTTACCGACCTGCTCGGCGGCTCGATCCAGGTGATGTTCGCGGACGCGACCATCGCCGTGCCCAACATCCAGGCGGGCAAAGTGACCGCGCTGGGCACGTCGGTGGCGCGACAGACCACGCTTTTGCTCGGCGTGCCGCCGATCGCGACGCTGGTCGCCGGCTACGACTGGCAGGCGTGGCAGGGCGTCGTCGCGCCGGCGGCGACGCCTCCGGGCATCGTTGCCAGGCTCTCGTCGGAGCTGCAGAAAATCCAGGCGACGCCGGAATTCAGGGAGCAGTTGTTCAAGTTCGGCATGGAGCCGATCGCCGCGCACACACCCGAGCAGTTCGCGGCGGTGATCGCCGCCGAACAGCCACGCTGGGGGAAGGCGATCAAGGATTCCGGCGCCAAGGTCGACTAGGTCGCAGGCACGCTAACGAAACGCAGTCAACGCACGGAGCGCTATCGCGCATGAGCTCGTCCCCGGTGATCGATGTCCACACCCACTGCCTCACCGAGGCGTGGTTCTCGCTGCTCAAGCAGCATGGCGCTCCGCGCTACAGCGTCGAGGCCGTGCGCGGTGGATTGCGCGCGATCCATCTCGACGGCGCGCCGTTCATGACGCCGGTGCCGGCGATGTTCGACTACGCGCTGCGCCTGAAGACGATGAACGACAGCGGCGTCGACGTGTGCATCGTCTCGCTGACGTGCCCGAACTGCTATTGGGGCGGTCCCCAGGTGAGCCTCGAGGCCGCGCGCATCATGAACGACGACATGACCGCGGCGCGCGTCGCCTATCCGGGGCGCATCGAGTGGTTCGCGTCGCTGCCGTGGCAATATCCCGAGCTCGCGCTCGCCGAGCTCGATCGCGCCGCGAACGCGGGTGCGGCGGGCGTGATGGTGCTGGCCAACATCGACGGCAAGCCACTGACCGATCCCGCGTTCGACTCGATCTGGAGCGCCATCGACGCGCGCGCTCTGCCCGTGCTCGTCCACCCCACCGCGCCACCGGGCGTCGCGGCGATGGACATGCAGCGCTTCCAGCTCACCGCATCCATCGGGTTCACCTTCGACACGTCTCTGGCGGTGGCGCGCATGATCTACGACGGGTTCTTTGACCGTTTCCGGGGTCTGCGCGTGATCGCCGCCCACGGCGGCGGCGCGCTGCCGTACCTGATCTCGCGCATGGATCAGTGCTTCGACAACATCCCGGCATGTCGCGAGAAGATCTCGGCGCGTCCGAGCGAATACATGGGGCGCATCAGTGCCGACGCGGTGGTATTCGCTCCCGGTGTGCTCGAGCTCTGCGTCGCGGGATTCGGCGCCGACAACGTGATGTACGGGTCGGACTATCCGCACACCATCGGCGACATGCCCGGTTGCCTGCGACGCGTCGACGCGCTTCCCGACGCGGCGCGCGACAAGGTGCGAGGCCTGAACGCGAGGCGGGTATTCGGCTTGTAATGCCGGCTTGTAGCGTCGCCTTGCTAGCGCAGCGCCGGCAGGCGCTGTCGCAACGCTGCGGGGAGCAGCCTCACCACCTGCGCGCGCGCAGGGTGCCAGAACGCCGAAAGCATCAGCAGACCCGAGCCGATCACGAACGCCGCGACCGCGAAGCCCAGGCTGACCATGCCGTACTGCTGTAGCAGGTCGCTGAACGTGTAGAGCACGTAGATCAGCGCCGAGACCATCAGCGCGCGCCGGTCGATCGACAGCGAGACGATCGCGATGACGATGTACACCGCGACCACAAGTAGCGCCTGGCCGGGGCTGGTCGAGCCGGCGAAGACGTGAAGCGCGGCGAATACCGGGCGCACCAGCAGCGGGGCGGCGAGCAGGTGCAGCCAGAAGGCGACGTCGGACTTGCGCGTTTCGCGTCGCGTGTCGGCGACGTCCCAGTGCATGGCCAGCGCGAACACGACCAGTCCCGCCAGCAGCGAGAGCAGGTCGGTCCAGTCACGCGCAGCGGGAAAGAGCGTGAGCAGCAGCGCGACCACGCATCCCGCCGCTGCCGCCGCGCCGGCGGCGACGGTGATGGGGACGTGGAAGCGCCGCCAGTGCAGCCACGTCGCCACCGCTGCGATGGCGCACGCGATGGCGATGTTGACCGTCGACCGGTCGGTCGTGGTGAAGCCGGCGGCGACGATGCCTCCGGTGAAGGCGAGCAGGAGCACGATCGCCGGCAGCGCCATTCGCCGCTTGCGGATAAAGAACTCGCCCAGGCCCCACGCCACCGCCGACACCGCCAGCGCGCCGAGCCACGGCGCCAGTGCTGCACCGAGCCACGCGACCGACGCCAGCACCAGCAGGCACGCGATCACGACGAAGATGTCGTTGAATCCAGTGACCAGTCGAAACTGCTCCTCGTCGACCGCGGGGGCGCTCTGCCTCTGCGCCACGAATGCGCGAAGCGCCTGCGCGGATGCTTCGGAAAGCGCGCCGGCGTTCACCGCCGCATTCAGGTCTTCGTCGCTGTACATGGAATTCGTCCTAGTCGCGCAGTTCGCGCCCGGTGAGTTTGATGAGATTCCTCATCGCAGGCGTTCACGCATGCCACATGCCGGCTATGGTTTGCTGGAGCTGCCCGAGTCGCCCGTGGAAAAAATGTCCGCATCCGGGAAACACGACGATGGGCAGATTTTGCGGACGCGCCCAGTCGAACACGTCGGCGAGCGGCACCACGTCGTCCTGCTCCCCGTGGATGACGATGGTGCCCGAGGCAACGGCCTCGACCGGAAAGCGCTTGATGGCGGGCCCGACCAGAACCATCCGAGCGGGAGTGACGCGTTGCGCGACCAGCGTCTGCACGTACGCGCCGAACGAAAACCCGGCGAGCACCGGCGGCGTCGCGGCGTGCGCCGGAAACTCGCGCTGCGCGTGGCCAAGCGCGGCAAGCGCGTCTTCGGCTTCGCCGGCGCCGTTGTCGAACATGCCTTCGCTTGCGCCGACGCCGCGGAAGTTGAAGCGGATGCTGACGTAGCCCAGCGCCGCGAAGGTGCGTGCCAGCGTCTGCGCCACCTTGTTGTCCATCGTACCGCCCTGCTGCGGATTGGGATGCGCGACCAGCGCGATGCCGTGGGCTGCGGCCCCAGGGACGTCGAGTGGGGCGTTGAGCGCGATCTCGAGCGCGCCGGCCGGACCGGCGATGATCGAGCGCGTCTCGCCGCGCGTCAAATCCTGAGCCTTTCGACGACGCGTCCGTTGACGAGGTGCGAGTCGATGATCTCGTCGATGTCGTCGCGGTCGACGTAGGTGTACCAGGTCTCGTCGGGATAGACGACCAGAACCGGCCCCTCCTCGCAGCGATCGAGGCAGCCCGCCTTGTTGATGCGAACGGCCCCCTTGCCGACGAGGCCGAGCTCCTTGATGCGCTTCTTGGCGTACGACTGCAGCGCGGCCGCGTCATGATTGGCGCAGCAGGCTTCCGGCGGATCGCGCTCGTTAAGGCAGAAAAAGACGTGGTGCTTGTAGTAACTCATGAATGCATCTCGAAACAGCCGCGCATTATACGCGAGCGTCGTCGCCCATCGCGGTGTGGCCCCAGCCCGGCTGCCCGGCGAGCCAGAGAAGGTAACTGCTGGCCAGCACCGGCCACAGCACCAGCACCGCGTGCGTGAGCCCGTTGAAGTTCTGGAGCTGACCATACGGCCAGTCGAACAGCGCTATCGGCGCGCGCGCCTGCCACATGTCCGGCGCGAGCAACGGCGCGATCAGCGACGACAGGAGCGCGATCGCGCACATGCTCGTGCGCGCCGGCCGGTGGAAGCGGATCGCCACCAGCAGGACGATCGCACCTGCCACGATACCCGCGAGCACGCCCGGCTTGAGCCACGTTTCCATCATCGCGTGGCGCAGCAGCAGCGTCGCGGCGAATCCCTTGAGCATCAGCGCGACGCCGATCAGCAGCAGCACTGCACTCCACAGGTAGCGCCGCTGTCGCACCAGCAGTGCAAGGAAGAGCCCGACGCCGATTACGTTGAAGGCACTCTGCGCGGCCTGCAGGATCGTGCCGGCGACATCGCTGGTGAGCTCCAGCGAAGGATCGAAGGTCGCCGCGAACAGCGGTATACCCGGGTTGACCTGCGCGAGCATCCAGATAGACAGCAGAGCGAGGCCCAAGTCGCCGCGGCGTCCTTCGAGGAATATGCGCCGCCTCCATGCGCCCGTCTTCTTGCGCAACGAAGGCACCGCGCAAAACGCGGTGGCGAGCCCTCCGCCGAGAGCCGCGCCGACGGTGTTGGCGATGAGATCGATCGCGCTGGCGTCACGCGTGGGGACGAACATCTGCGCGCTTTCCATGCACAGCGCGAGCAAAGCCCCGACCGCCGCGCCGCGCGCGATCCGGATGTGCGCCGGCGTGCGCGCGCCGACCATCGCCACCGCCAGGCCGAAGGGCACGTAGGCGAGCACGTTGATGGCGATGTCGAAGCGCGTGTAGCGCGGCGGCCACGGTGCGAACAGAAAAAATGGCGTTCCCGCGATGGGCAGCAGCCAGCTCGACAGCGGTTGCAGGCTTGCATAGGCGATCATCGCGGCATAGAGAACCGCGAAGTATTTCGGCAGCTTCGTGGATTGCACCGAGGGGTGCACAGGGGACTGCACTGCAGAGTGCACAGGGGAGTGCACCGCAGGGTGCACTGGCGCCGGAGGGACGCGGCGCGCGGGAATGCGATCGCGCATCGCCCATTATAGCGGCGGCGCGGCGACACCTTTACAGGAGCTTTCGCACCACCGTCACGTCCTCTTCTTCCCCCATCACCGCGAAGCCAGCGTCCACGAACATCGAGAGCGGCCCGTGGTAGTGATCGGTGGCCGACGTGCTCGCGCCCGACTTGAAGGGAAAGGCGTCGACCAACTCGATGCCTCGTGCGGCGAGTTGTGCCAGACCGCCGTCCAGCAGCGCGCGCGCCACGCCGGTTCTTCGCCGCGCCGGCGCGATGACGAAGCACACGATCACGGCCGCGCTGGAGGGCGCGCACGGCACCGCCGGCGCGGCGATTCGCATGCGATCGAAGCAATGCGGCAGCTTGTGGCGCGGCTGCGCGTTCATCCATCCGGCGACGTCGTCGCCGTCGTAGGCGAGAAAGCCTTCCATCTCGCCTACCTCGATGCGCGCACGCATCGCGGCGCGATTCGACCCGGCAGGGATCGACGGCCAGTCGAGCGCGCGCGCCACCTCGTAGAAGTGGCAGTAGCACTTGGCCCATTCGGCGTTGTCGGCGAACGCCGGCCCGCGCTCATGATCGAAAAAGCCGAGGTAGTCGTCGACGCATGCCGGCGTCAGGGGACGGATATCCAAGCGCGTCGTCGCCGCACTCCGGGAAGCCGTCATCGCACCTTGATCTCGGTCCACATGCGATTCATCAGGCGGCGCTCCTTGCGTGGCATGTCGCGAAGCTGCTCGAGGCGCTTCATCGCTTCGGCATCGGGAAAGACAGCGGGATTGTCCTTGATCACCGGCTCGATGAACGGCATCGCCGCGGCGTTGGGATTGCCGGAGCCCAGCATGTTGGAAAGCTCCGCGGAGTTCCTGCCCTCGAGCATGAAGTCGATGAACCGGTACGCCAGGTCGGAGCGCGGACCGGTCTTGTGCATCACCATGTTGTCGACGGCGAGCACGGCACCCTGCTTGGGCGTCGAGTAGCCGATCGAGAACGGGCGGTTGGCTTTTTTCGCGTCCTGCGCGGCCTGGAACATGTCGTTGGAGTAGCCGTGCGCAAGCCAGATGTTGCCGATGGTGAGTTCCTTGATGTACGACGAGGCGTTGAACGCGGCCCAGTACGGCTTGGCGCGCAGGATCGTGTCGCGCGCCTGCTTGAGCTTCGCCGGATCGGTTTCGTTCGCCGGGTATCCGAGATAGAGGAGCGCCGCGGCGAAGAGCTCGCGCTGGCTGTCGAGCACCGTCACCTTGCCCTTGACGCGCTCGAGGTACGCCGGGTCGAAGATCAGCGCCCAGGTGTCGGTCGGCAGCGCCAGCTCCTTCATCTTCTCGACGTTGTAGCCGAGGAGGGTCACCGAATACGCGTAGGACACCGAGTATTTGTTGCCGGGGTCGTACCAGGGATTGGCGAACTCGGGCCTGATGTTGCGCAGGTTGGGAAGCTTCGCCTTGTCGAGCGGCGAAAGCGCGCCGCCGGCAATCAGCGTCTCCACCGCGTTGCCGGTGGGCACGAGCACGTCGTAGCCGGTGGCGCCCGCGGCGAGCTTGGCGAGCAGCTCCTCGTTGTCCGAGTAGTAGTCCTGCACCAGTCGGCACTTGCATGCCTCCTCGAAGCGCTTGACCGTGTCCTCGGCGATGTAGTTGTTCCAGTTGTAGAGGTGCAGCTCGCCGGCGCCTTGCCGCGCGGGCTTTGCTTCGACCTCTTTCTTGTCACCGTCGCCGGGCTTGGGTCCGCACGCGGCGAGCGACACCGCGACCAGCAATGCCGTCACGGTTGTGCGCGCGCACGCGACGCGCTCGCGACTCAATCCGCCTTCCCCCGCAGCGCGTCCGGAGCGAGCTTGCCGGCGACGACGATCATCACCAGCGTCAGCGCCATGAGCAGCGTCGAGATGGCGTTGACCTCGGGGGTGACCGCGATCTTGATCATCGAGTAGATCTGCAGCGGCAGCGTCGACACGCCGACGCCGGCGGTGAAAAAAGTGATCACGAAGTCGTCGATCGAAAGCGTGAACGCCATCAGCGCGCCGGCGACCACGCCGGGCATGATGAGCGGCAGCGTGACCAGCCGGAATGTGTTCCAGGGCGATGCGCCAAGGTCGCGCGCCGCCTCGAAGATCGACTCGTCCATGCCGGCCAGGCGCGCGCGCACGATGATCGCGACGAAGCCGATGCAGAACGTCACGTGCGCGATGATGACGGTAAGCAGGTTCAGTTCGGTGCCGACGACCTGAATGAAAAAGATGAGCAGCGAGACGCCGAGCAGGATCTCCGGCATCGCCACCGGCGTGAGCACCATGAACGGCAGCACGCGGGTGCGATAGCGGTGCATCGCGATGCCAGCCATGGTGCCGAGGATGGTCGCGCAGAGGCTGGCGAGCAACGCGATCAGCAGCGAATTGCCGGCGGCGCGCAGCATGTCCTGGTCGGCGAACAGCGTCTTGTACCAGGCCACCGTGAAGCCCACCCACTCGGCGTTGAGCTTGGAGTCGTTGAACGAGAACAGCACCACGATGGCGAGCGGAACGTACAGGAAAGCGTACACCGCGATCGACACCAGGCACAGCGCGTAGCCCTGGCGCGTCGAGCGCGACAGCAGCCACGCGCCGAGCGCGATGGCGATCGCACCGAGCGCGAGGATGGCGAGCAGGCCGGCGCTAGGCACGCGAGAGCCCTCCGCGCGCGAGCCACGTCGAAAGCAGTGCGACCAGCAGCACCGCGAGAGTGAGCATCAGCGATAGCATCGAGCCGAAGGGCCAGTCGCGCGTGCCGAGAAACGACTCCTTGATCATGTTGCCGACCAACCAGTCGTTGGCGCCGCCGAGTATTTCCGGGATTGCGAACATGCCCAGCACGGGGATGAACACGAGCGCCGCACCGGAGAATATCCCGGGCAGCGACAGCGGAAAGGTGACGCGCCAGAAGCGCTCCCAACGGTTGGCGCCGAGGTCCTGCGCGGCATCGAGCAGCACCGGGTCGTGCTTCTCGAGGTTGGTGTACAGCGGCAGGATCATGAAGGGCAGGTGCACGAACACCATGCCGACGATCACCGCGACGCGCGTGAACAGGAGGTCGAACGGCCCGAGGATGATCATCCACGCGTAGACGCGCACCAGGAAGTTGCTGGCGAAGGGAAGGATCACCAGCAGCACCATGAGGTCGCGGCGCTTTTTCGGCATGCGCGCGATAAGCATCGCCAGCGGGTAGCCCGCGACTAGGCAGACGAGCGTGGTGAGCGCGGCGACGCCGAACGACTTGGCGAATATCTGGACGTACACCCAGTCGCCGAAGAACACCGCGTAGTTCTCGGCGGTGAGCCCGGTGTCTTCGTTCCCACGCAGCGGAAAGAGCGGCGCGAGTCCGCCGAATTCGCCGGGAACCATGAACGATGCAACGACGACGATGAGCGCCGGCAGCGCGAAGAATAGCAGCAGGAAGACGAACGGCGGTCCGCCGACAACCCACTTCGCCCAAGGCGATCCTGCTTTCAACAGCGCCCTTCGAACCCCTCTCCCCCCGGGAGAGGGGCAGGAGTGAGGGTGGCCGAACAACCGAGTTCGCGCATGTGAGCGTTCAATGGATCACGAAGTGACCGGCGTCGCCGCGCCACGCCACCTGCACCTCGTCGCCTGTCTCGAAAAAACGCGCGCGCCCCGAGCCGGCGTTCGGCGCCAGCGCCTCAATCTTCTGGCCGTTGTCGAGAAAGACGATGTACGTCGTCACGTCGCCGATATAGACATACTCGCGCACCTTGCCGTGGAAGCGGTTGACAAGTCCCGCCGATTCGGCCGGGGGCGCCTCGTTGCCGAAAATCCGCACCATCTCGGGACGAAGCGCCAGCACGCCCTGCGCGCCGACCGCGACCCCTGGCTGCGCCGGGGCGATGATCGTGCCGAGGCCCTCGCTGGCCAGCGTCATCGCGTCGTCCTGCCGCGAAGCGACCGTCGCATCGAGCAGGTTGCAGTTGCCGATGAAGTCCGCGACGAAGCGGTTGTTGGGAAAGCCGTAGATCTTGGAAGGCTCGTCGAGTTGCTCGATGCGCCCCGCATTCATCACCGCGATGCGATGCGACAGCGCCAGCGCCTCGGCTTGCGAGTGCGTGACGAATATGAAGGTGACGCCGACGTCGCGCTGCAGGCTCATCAGCTCGACCTGGAGCTGTTCACGAAGCTTGGCGTCGAGTGCGCCGAGCGGTTCGTCGAGCAGCAGAAGGCGCGGGCGATTGACCAGCGAGCGCGCCAGCGCCACGCGCTGCTTCTGGCCGCCGGAGAGCTCGTGCGGAAACTGGCCGCCCTTCTCCGACAGATGCACCAGCTCCAGCACCGACCTCACCTTGGCGCGTATCTCCTCGAGCGGCACGCCGGCCATCTTCAGCGGGAAGGCGACGTTGTTCACGACCGACATGTGCGGGAAAAGGGCGTAGCTCTGGAAAACGGTGTGGATGGGACGCTTTTCCGGTGGCGTATCCTTGAGGTCGACGCCATCGAGCACGATGCTGCCTTCGTCGGGAAGGTCGAAACCCGCGATCATGCGCAGGATCGTGGTCTTCCCGCATCCCGACGGTCCCAGGAGAGTGAAGAACTCGCCGGCGGCGACTTCGAAGCTCACGTTCTTGACGGCCTCGAAGCTCCCGAATCGGCGCGTGATGTTCTTGATCTGTAGCAGGGCCATCGCCGCATCGCCGACTCTTCGAAAAGACCGCCGGATTGTAGCAAAATGTGCGTGGCGCCACGCACGGGATCGGAGACGAATTTCGCGAAGGCTCAGCGAAAAAACTGCAGCAGCAATAGTCCCGCGATGCAGGTGAGCAGGACCGCCGCTAGCGCGAGCCAGGCATTTCGCTCGCGCTGCGCGCTCGCCAGCGCGAATATCGCCGCGTCCGATGCATGCTGCGGCTCTGAGAGTCTTTGATAGATAAGGCGGGGAAGCAGCGGCAGTGTGCTGACCAGGAACGGCGCTTCCTCGTGCAGCCGGCGCTCCAGCGCGCGCCAGCCGATCTGATCGATCATCCAGCGCTCGAGAAACGGCTTGGCCGTGACCCACAGGTCCAGGTCCGGATCGAGCTGGCGACCCAGGCCCTCGATGTTGAGCAGCGTCTTCTGCAGCAGCACGAGCTGCGGCTGGATCTCGACATTGAACCGTCGCGACGCGCGGAACAGGCTGACCAGCACCTTGGCGAGCGAGATTTCCTTGAGCGGCTTGTCGAAGATCGGCTCGAGCACGACGCGCACCTCGCTTTCCAGCTCGTCGACGCGCGTATCGGGCGGCACCCAGCCCGATTCGATGTGCGCGGTGGCGACGCGCCGGTAGTCGCGCCGGAAAAAGGCGAGGAAATTCTGCGCGAGGTAGCTCTTGTCGCGCTCGGAGAGCGTACCCATGATTCCGAAGTCGAGCGCGATGTACTTGCCGCGGTCCACCGGGTCGACCGCGACGAAGATGTTGCCCGGATGCATGTCGGCGTGGAAAAAACCGTCGCGAAAAATCTGCGTGAAAAAGATCTCGACGCCGGCGCGAGCCAAACGCGGCACGTCGATGCCGAGCGCGCGCAATTCGTCGACCCTGCTGATCTGCACGCCGGTCATGCGCTGCATGACCATGACTTCGCTCGTGCACCAGTCCCAATAGACCTCCGGCACCAGCATCAGCGTCGAGCCCTGGAAATTGCGTCGCAGCTGCGAGCAGTTGGCGGCCTCGCGCGCAAGGTCGAGCTCGTCATGGATCGTCTTCTCGAATTCGGCGACCACATCGCGTGGACGCAGACGCTTGCCGTCCGACCAGAGCTTTTCCACCAGCGTCGCGCCGGCCTGCATGAGGCCGAGATCCTTCTCGATGGTGGCGGCGATGTTCGGCCGCAGTACCTTGACCGCGGCGGGCGTGCCGTCGGGAAGCATGGCGAGATGAACCTGCGCGACCGACGCGCTGGCGACCGGGTCGCGCTCGAACGAAGCGAATACCTGCTCGACCGGCTTGCCGTAGGCGCGCTCGAGGGTCGCGCGCACCTCGTCGCTCGGAAAGGGCGGCACGCGATCCTGCAGCTCGGCAAGCTGGTCGGCGATGTCCGTCGGGAGGAGGTCGCGGCGCGTCGACAGCATCTGCCCGAACTTGACGAAGATCGGGCCAAGGTCCTGGAGCGCAAGGCGCAGCCGCT
Organism: Betaproteobacteria bacterium; assembly: GCA_040005035.1. Classification (GTDB taxonomy): domain Bacteria; phylum Pseudomonadota; class Gammaproteobacteria; order Burkholderiales; family Casimicrobiaceae; genus PALSA-1003. Next base: position 23,742 of record JBDTZQ010000023.1, read on the forward strand.
CGCCACGCGGAAGCGACAGGTCGCGCCAGAAGGTGAAGGCGCGGACGGTCGGACGCAGCCATCGAAAGCGCTCGTGGCCGAGCAGGAATTCGTCGAGCCCGTACTTCAGCGCGACGTGCATGATCCTGGCCAGACGCAGCAAATGCATGCGTGCGATTGTACGGGATCGGCTCTCGCCATCGCGGCGCGCTTGCTCGCGCGGCCGGGCCGCGCGGCGACCTCAGCGCTTGCGCGACAGTCGTGCGACTGCGGAGTCGACACGCGCGGCTAGCGCATCGACGTCTGCGGACAGTGCAGCTACTTCAGACGCGAAAGCTCGCGCCTCCAACTTGTCCACCACGGCATCGCTTTGCTCGCCGACGTAGCCCGCGACGCTGTCGCCAACGCGCTGAGCCGCGTATTCCGGGATTTGCATCGCGCTCGAGCCCGCGACAGCGAGCTGCGACGCGATGACCGGGCCGACGACTTTCGCCAGCGCCTGCTCCGCGAACAGCGGCGCCGTCGACGCGAGCTCGGCCAGCGTGGAGGCGAGCGCGGGGTCGCCTTGCGCCTGCACGATGTCCGGCCAGCGCGAGGGCTGCGCCATCAGCGCGGGCAGGCGCAGCGGCGATATCGTCAGCGTCAGGTTGGGTTCTCCCGTCGCCTCACCCAAGCGGCCCGACGCATCGATCGCATGCGTGACGCTGGCCAGACCCACGATCACGCGAAAGCTCGCTCCGGCATGCGCGCGCAGCCGCTCGCGTGCCCACGCTTCGCCATCGAGCGTGCGATTGATCAGCGCGCGCACCGGGTCCATGGTCGAGCTCGCCGCCCTAGAACGCGTAGCCGCGATGCAGCGCCACCACGCCGGCCGCGAGATTGAACCAGTCGACGCGCTCGAGTCCAGCTTCCTCCATCATCTTCTTCAGGCCCGGCTGATCGGGATGCATGCGTATCGATTCTGCGAGATAGCGGTAGCTCGCCTCGTCGCCGGCGACGGCTTTCCCAATGCGCGGCAGCACATTGAAGCTGTACCAATCGTAGGCGCCCTGCAGTGGTGTCCAGACGCGGCTGAACTCGAGGATCAGCGCCACGCCACCGGGTCTGAGCACGCGGCGCATCTCGGCAAGCGCGGCGTCCTTGCGGGTGACGTTGCGCAGCCCGAAACCGATGCAGACGCAGTCGAAATGGCGCGCCGGAAAAGGCAGCGCCTCGGCGTTGCATTGCACGGCGGGAACGATGCGCCCTTCGTTGACCATGCGGTCACGTCCCGCGGCGAGCATCGCATCGTTGATGTCGGTGAGCACGACCGAGCCGCGCTCGCCAACGCGGTCCGCGAACAGACTCGACAGGTCGGCGGTGCCGCCGGCGATGTCAAGCACGTGGGCTCCCGGACGCACGCCGCTGCTCTCGACGGTGAATCGCTTCCATGCGCGATGCATGCCGGCCGACATCAGGTCGTTCATGAGGTCGTAGTTGCCGGCCACCGATTCGAACACGCCGCGCACGCGCCGCGTCTTCTCGTCGGGCTCGACCTGCTCGAAACCGAAGTCGGTCTTGTCGGTCATCGGATCAGGTTCGCACAGCGGGGTCGATGACTCACCATTGAGACAGCTGACGGGCTCGTCCGCGCTCGGCCTGGTCCGGCGCGTTCAGTGGTGGCCGCAGGAATGCCCCGCAGCCGCCGCCGGAGGCTCTGGGCCAAGTTCGCGGCTTGCGCCGGCTTGCTCCAGACGCGCGATGTATTTCGCCCAAAGCTCGACGTGCCGCACGCCGAGGTCGTAGAGGTAATCCCACGAATAAATGCCTGTATCGTGCCCGTCAGAGAACTTCGGACGCACCGCGTAGTGGCCGACCGCCTCGAGCTCAGCGATGGTCACCTCGCGCTTGCCGACCTGCAGTGTCTCCTGTCCCGGACCGTGACCACGTACTTCCGCCGATGGCGAATACACACGCAAGTACTCGTAAGGAAGCCGGAATGCGGTCCCATCGGCGAACGACAGCTCCATCACGCGCGAGGCCTGGTGCAGCTTGATCTCGGTGGGGACGGGAGTACTTGAATCGACGCCAGCCATCGTAGAATCCGTCGCGGGTGAGCGACAGACTAGCATACGCTAGAGCGCAGCCTGCGCCGCGGGCCACGACATCGGCTGCCCCGATTTTGGTCAGCCGGCGCCGGGGCGGGCCCGGCTCCACTGCCCGGGCGGCGCTCTTAAAACCGGTTGGCCGCCATCGGGTTGGTCTGGTCAGGGACCAGGTCCATGTTGCCGATGCCCGCCATGACGTTGCGGTTCTTCGCGTCCTTGCCGTGAAGCTTGATCTCGAGGCGCAGGTCGTTGAGCGAATCGGCGTTGCGCAGCGCGTCCTCGTAGCTGATCATGCCCGCCTCGTACAGGTCGAACAGCGCCTGGTCGAAGGTCTGCATGCCGAGCTCGCGCGACTTTTTCATGATCTCCTTGATGCCGGAAACGTCGCCCTTGAAGATCAGGTCGGAGATCAACGGTGAATTGAGCATCACTTCGACCGCCGGGACGCGGCCGCGTCCGTCGCGGCGCGCGATCAGGCGCTGCGCGACGAAGGCGCGGATGTTCAGCGAAAGGTCCATCAGCAGCTGCTGGCGGCGCTCCTCGGGAAAGAAGTTGATGATCCGGTCGAGCGCCTGGTTGGTGCTGTTGGCGTGCAACGTCGCGAGGCAGAGGTGGCCGGTCTCGGCAAAGGCAATGGCGTAGTCCATGGTGTCGCGGTCGCGCACCTCGCCGATCAGGATCACGTCCGGAGCCTGGCGCAGCGAGTTCTTGAGCGCGATGCCCCAGTTGTCGGTGTCCACCCCGACCTCGCGCTGGGTGATGATGCAGTTGCGGTGCTCGTGCACGAACTCGATCGGGTCCTCGACCGTGATGATGTGGCCGTAGCTGTTCTCGTTGCGATAGCCGAGCAGCGCGGCCATCGACGTCGACTTGCCGGCGCCGGTCGCTCCGATGAAAAGCATGATGCCGCGCTTGCTCATCGTCACATCCTTGAGCACCGGCGGCAGCGACAGCTCGTCGAAAGTCGGAATGGTGGTGTTGATCGTTCGCATCGCCATGCCGACGCGGCCCATCTGCACGAAAGCGTTGCAGCGGAAGCGGCCGATGCCGGGCGGGCTGATCGCGAAATTGCACTCCTTGCTCGATTCGAACTCCGCAGCCTGCTTGTCGTTCATCACGCTGCGCACGATCTCGATGGTGTGCTGCGGCGTGAGCGGCGTCTTCGACACCGGCGTGATCTTGCCGTCGATCTTGAGCGCGGGGGGGAAGCCGGCGGTGATGAACAGGTCGGATCCGCCCTGCTTGACCAGAAGGTCGAGCAGCTCGTGGATGAATTTTGTAGCGGTTTCGCGTTCCATCGATGGATCTCCGGTGCAGGCGATCAGCCGCCGAACAGGTCCTTGTTGACGGCGCGCTGGCGTGCTTCAGCCATCGACACCTGGTTGCGGCGGACCATTTCAACCAGGCACTGGTCGAGGGTCTGCATGCCGGCGGCCTGGCTAGTCTGGATCGACGAGTACATCTGGGCGACCTTGTTCTCACGGATCAGGTTGCGGATCGCCGGCGTACCGATCATGATCTCGTGGGCGGCGATGCGTCCCTGCTGGTCCTTGGTCTTGAGCAGCGTCTGCGAAATCGCCGCGACCAGCGATTCCGAGAGCATCGCCCGCACCATGTCCTTCTCGGCCGCGGGGAAGACGTCGATCACGCGGTCGATGGTCTTGGCCGCCGAGCTCGTATGTAGCGTACCGAACACCAGGTGGCCGGTTTCGGCGGCAGTCAGCGCGAGGCGGATCGTCTCCAGGTCGCGCATCTCGCCGACCAGGATGTAATCGGGGTCCTCGCGCAGGGCGGCGCGCAGTGCATTGGCGAACGACAGCGTGTGCGGACCGACCTCGCGCTGGTTGATCAGGCACTTTTTCGATTCGTGGAGGAACTCGATCGGGTCCTCGATGGTGAGGATATGACCGTATTCGCCCTCGTTGACGTGGTTGACCATCGCGGCCAGCGTGGTCGACTTGCCCGACCCGGTCGGACCGGTCACCAGGATCAGTCCGCGCGGGCGGTTGGTGAGGTCGCCGAAGATTCGCGGCGCGTTGAGTTCCTCGAGCGAGAGCACCTTCGACGGAATGGTCCTGAACGCGACCGCCGCGCCGCGCTCCTGGTTGAACGCATTGACGCGAAATCGAGCCAGATTGGGGATGCCGAAGGAGAAGTCGCACTCGAGCATCTCCTCGTAGATCTTGCGCTGCGCGTCGCTCATGATGTCGTACACCATGGCGTGCACATCCTCGTGCTCCATCGGCGGCAGGTTGATGCGCCGGATGTCGCCGTGGACTCGGATCATGGGCGGCAGGCCCGCCGACAAATGCAGGTCGGACGCCTTGTTCTTGACCGCGAACGCGAGCAGCTCTGCAATGTCCATTTATAATCCCTGCGTCAGCCGCCCCGCGCAAATGCGCAGAAACCGCGACAAGCTGTTGATTACATGTCCCGGCTGCCATGCCGACGTCATCTGATTATGACCCTATACGAGAAGACGTGGCAAGCCGTGCGCGAGCGCATCGCCTCGGCGGCCGTCGCCGCGGGTCGCGATCCGGCAAGCGTGTCGATCCTGGCGGTGAGCAAGACGCAGCCGCCAGAGGCGATTCGCGCCGCGCATGGCCTGGGGCAGCGCGCCTTCGGGGAGAACTACGTGCAGGAGGCGCTCGACAAAATGCGAGCGCTCGACGCCCTGCCCGACCTCGAATGGCACCTGATCGGGCCGCTGCAGGGCAACAAGGCGCGAGCCGCGGCGGCGCACTTCGCGTGGGTGCAAAGCGTCGACCGCCTGGCCATCGCCCATCGCCTGTCCGCGGCGCGCGCCGAAGGGCGCGGCGCACTGAACGTCTGCGTGCAGGTGAACATTTCCGGCGAGCCGAGCAAGAGCGGCTGCGTTCCAGGGGAAGCGCTGGATCTGGCGCACGCCGTGGCGCAGCTGCCTCGGCTGGCTTTTCGCGGATTCATGGGCATCGCTGCGGAAACCGCCGACGCGGCGCTGCAGCGCGCGCAGTTCCGCGGCCTGCGTCTTCTGCAGGATCGGGCGCGAGAGGCCGGGCTGGTCGCCGACACGTTGTCGATGGGGATGACCGCGGACCTGGAATCCGCGATCGCCGAAGGCGCGACGATGGTGCGCATCGGCAGCGCGCTGTTCGGTCCCCGGCTTCCGCGGCGCATCGGCAAGGTGGGCGCCGGGATGAGCGATACTGGCGACTCCGGCAACGACTGACAGCGAGCGCATGAACATCACTTTCATCGGCGGCGGCAACATGGCGCGCGCGCTCATCGGCGGG
>JBDTZQ010000024.1:0-29038 GCA_040005035.1 Betaproteobacteria bacterium
GCGTGGTGCCCGCCGCGGTCTCGAAGGCCTTGGTCAAATTGTCGAGCTTGATCATGTCATCGCTCTCTATCAGTTCATTCGACTCAAGTGGCTCGCGGGATTTGCGCCGGGGCAAGGCGCAAGCCCTTCGGCGTCAGCCGGTATTGCACCCAGAGCAGGAAATAGTCGGCGAAGATCGCCAGCAGGCTGACGGCGAGCGCGCCGGTGATCAATTGCCGCGGATCGGTCTGCGAGATGCCCCGGCTGATGAACGCGCCCAAGCCGCCCGCCCCGATATAGGTGGCAATCGCGGTGATGCCAATGTTGATCACGACGGCGATGCGAACCCCGGCCATGATCACCGGCACGGCGATGGGCAGCTCAACCTGGGTCAGCCGTTGCATCGGTGCCATGCCCATGCCCCGCGCCGCTTCACGCAATGCCGGGTCGACGTTGGTGATCGCGGTGTAGGTGTTGCGGATGATCGGCAGCTGCGAGTAGAGCAGCACGGCGATCACCGCCGGAACGTAGCCGATGCCCTGTCCGATCTGCGCGAGGATGGGAATCATCAACCCGAAAAGCGCGATCGAAGGGATCGTCATGATCATCGCGGCGACGTACAACACGATGTCCGCGGCGCGCTTGTTCTGCGTGATCGCGATCCCGATCGGGACACCGGTGAGAATGGCCAGGCCCACGGCGACGCCGACGATCGAAACGTGCTGAACCGTGCGCTGACCGATGGCTGGCAGGTTGTTGAGAATGAACGACAGCGTTTCCATCGCCCTGTTTCGCCTTTCACCGAATGCGCGGCCGAATTGGCGTCCCAACTTGCGTGCTGTGACGTCGTCTTGAAGCATAGTCGGCTGCCGCCGGAACAAGTGTTCCAAATGCGACATTTGCTGGTCCCGCGCGGACATCGTTCCGACGATGACCCGTCGGCGATGCTGCGGCGCACCGGCTGCCGGGCAAGCGTCGCGCCCGCGACAAATGACGTCGCATCGCGACTCACCGCCAACGGGACTGGGTGAGATATTGCATGACTCCATGCGAACACCAAAGGCAGACGCCCCATGACCCCGGTAACTAAGCAACGCCCGACGCTGCTGCAGCGTCTCGACGCCGGCCCGGTCATCTGCGCCGAAGGCTACCTGTTCGAGCTGGAGCGGCGCGGCTATCTGCAGGCCGGCGCCTTCGTGCCCGAAGTGGTCATCGAGCATCCGGAAGCGGTCACACAGCTGCATCGAGACTTCGTCCATGCAGGGTCCGACGTGGTTGAAGCGCTCACCTACTACGCACACCGCGAGAAACTGCGCGTCATCGGGCGCGAACAGGATCTGGAACCGATCAACCGCCGCGCGCTCGAATTGGCGAAAGCGGTCGCGGTTGAAAGCGGCGCGCTCTTCGCCGGCGGCGTCTGCAACACCAATATCTACGACCCGGCGGATCCCGCGTCGCACCGGGCCGTGCGCGCGATGTTCGAGGAGCAAGTCGCCTGGGCGGTGGACGCGGGTACCGATTTCATCATCGGCGAGACGTTCTCGTGGGCACAGGAAGCATTGATCGCGCTCGACGTGATCAAGCAGGCCAGGCAGGTGGCGGTGATGACGCTCGCCATGCATCAGGCCACCCTCACCCGCGAAGATTGGACGGTCACCGACGCGTGCAAGCGCCTCGCCGACGCCGGCGCCGACGTCGTCGGCCTCAACTGCATCCGTGGGCCGGCCACCATGATGCCGCTGCTGAAGGAGGTTCGCGCGACGATCACCACGCCCATGGCCGCACTCCCGGTCCCGTATCGCACCTCCGAGAGCCAGCCGTCGTTCCAGTCGCTGCGCGACACGCATTGGCACGGCGACTGGGGCGACCGGCCGTTTCCCGTCGCGCTCGACCCGTTCACCTGCAACCGATTCGAGATCGCAGAGTTCGGCCGTGAGGCGTTGGCGATGGATATTCGCTATCTGGGCGTGTGCTGCGGCGCCGGTCCCCACCACATCCGCGCCCTGGCCGAGGCCGTGGGCAAACATCCGCCGGCGAGCAAGTATTCGCCCGACATGTCGAAGCACGCCTTCCTTGGATCGCACGAGCGAATCAAGAAAGTGCAGAAGGACTACGCGGAAAAGCTGTAGAACGACTAGCGCGACGCAAAGCCTGGTCCGACGATTGGACAGCTGGGAGACTTCATGAACGAGCAATCCCTCATCGCTTCCGTGCCGCCGCGCTCCTCAGCACGCTCTCATGTGCTGGACCTGCTTGCCACGCGTCGAAAATTCTTCTCCCTGCCTCAAGCGTTCTACACCGATCCGGCAATCTTCAAGCTGGATCTCGAGGCGATCTTCTACAAGCGCTGGATATTCGCGGGCGTCGAGTGCGAAATCCCGCGTCCCGGCGACTATTTCACGCTGTCGATCGGCCCGACTCCGATCGTGGTCCTGCGCGATCACGAAGGCGCAGTCAGGGCTTTTTTCAATACCTGCCGGCATCGCGGATCGAAAATCTGCCTAGCCGAGAAGGGCGCGGTCAAGCGACTCACCTGCCCTTACCATCAGTGGACGTACGACTTGACGGGCCGGCTCGTCGCCGCCGGTCGCATGCACGAAGGATTCGAGCGGGAAGAATACAGTCTGCGGCCCGTCAACGTCCGCACCTCGGCTGGCACGGTCTACATTTGTCTGGCGACCAGTGCGCCCGACTTCGACTTGTACGGGCCTTTGATCGAGCCCTACCTCGCGCCTCACGACCTGACGAACGCCAGGCTCGTCCACGAGACGCACGCCGTCGTGAAGGGGAACTGGAAGCTGGTCATGGAGAATTCCCGGGAATGCTTTCATTGCCCGGCCCGCCATCGCGAGCTCATGCAGACCTTCCTCCACGACTACAACTTCGAGGAGCCGGGCGAGGATCAACAGGTGCATGCGTTCTGGGCGCAGTGCTCGACCCTCGGGCTCCACTGCGAGAACAAGGAAGGTGACGATTTTCGGATCGTCAGGCTCCCGCTCAGGAGGGGCGCGCTTTCGACGACGATGGATGGCAAGTCCGCAGTGTCGAAGCTGCTCGGGACGATGCCGACCCATGACGCCGGCTCGGTGCGCTGGGTGCACTTTCCCAGCACCTTCAACCATGCCTTTGCCGACTACGCCGTGCTGGTCCGGATGCTGCCGCTCGGGCCCAAGGAGACCTTGTTCACGATGAAATGGCTGGTGCATCGGGATGCCGAAGCGGGGCGAGACTACGAGCTTGAAAACCTGACGCGAGTCTGGTCTTCGACCAACGACCAGGACAAGGTGCTGGTAGAACGCAACCAGGAGGGCGTGAACTCGGTAGGCTTCGCGCCGGGGCCCTATTCGCAGCTCGCGGAGCAAGGCGTAATCCGCTTCGTCGAATGGTACTGCTCCACGCTCGGCACGCATCTCGATGCCCAGCGGCGGCGCTCGGCCGTTGCCGCATGAGCGGTCAGATCAGGAACGTGCCGAAGGACTCCGCGGAGAAGCTCTGGCGTGGCGCGCCCGTAACACAGGTGCGCGCTCGGCGCTGGGCTTGTGCCCGTACGCCGCGCGGTAACAGCGGCTGAAGTGCGACGCCGACGCGAAGCCGCACGCCACCGCCACATCGAGTATCGGCTTGGTCGTCTGCAGCAGCATCGCCCGCGCCCGGTCGAGCCGCACCTTCAGGTAGTAGCGGCTCGGGCTCGATCCCAGATATCTCACGAACAGCCGCTCGAGCTGGCGCGGCGAGAGCTCGACGTCGTCGGCGATCTGTTGCACGGATCGCGCATCGTCCTGTGCATCCTCCATCATCGCGATCGCCGCGATCAGTTTCCGGTTGGCCGCGCCCAGCCGCCCCTGCACGGGCATGCGCTGCGCATCCTGCGTGCCACGGATGCGCGGGTGAATGAACTGCTCGGACACGTCGTTGGCGAGCGCCCGGCCGTCGCGATCGGTGACGACCTGCAGCATCATGTCCAGCGCGGCGGTGCCTCCCGAGCACGTGTAGCGATCGTCATCGACGACGAAGATCTCGCGCGTGGTGCGGATGCGCGGGAACTGCTCGGCAAAGGCGGCGAGGCTCTCCCAGTGCAGCGCGCAGCGCCTTCCGTCGAGCAGCCCGGCGTAGGCGAGCATATAGGCGCCGAGGCTGATGCCGCCGACGGCGCAGCCACGGCGCGCCAGCGCGCGCAGCCACCGGTGCGCGGCGCGATCGTCGAGCGCGGCGTCGTGCACGCCGGCGCAGACCAGCAGCAGATCGAGCGGTGCATCGTCTCCGGCCGCCGAGTGCACCGCGATGTCGATGCCGTTGCTCGCCCGAACCGGCTTCCCATCGCGCGAATAGAGACGCCACTCGTAGCGCGACTCGCCGGTAAGCCGGTTCGCGGCGCGAAGCGGCTCGATCGCGGAGGCGAACGCCATAAGCGGAAACGCCGGCAGCAGGTGGAAACCGACCTTGCACACGGCCTTGTCGGCGCGTGCCCTCGCGACCGCGGGTGACGTTGCATCGCGCGCGCGTTTCGGCTTGGCGGTCGGCGGCATGCGGCGATGTTACCCGATGCGACGATCAGCGAAGATCCGCGAGGCGCCGTCTCGAGATCAATCCACTCGTCGCGGAATGTCGAGCTCGATCGGATAGTAGTCGCTGGCGCTGCCGGCGTGCAGCTGGATAATCGTCTTGAGCCCGGTCGGCGGATCCAGGGTTCCCGCCGCGATCGAGATCGTGTCGCGTCCTGCCCCGTCCCAGAAGAGGCTCGCGCCGCAGTCCGCGCAGAAGCCGCGCTGCGCGATCGGCGACGAGCGAAACCAGCGCAGGCCACGCTGCTCGACGAGCACCAGACCGGCGCGCGCGACCGCGGTGTACGCGGCGACGTGACCGTGCGTCTTGCGGCACATCGCGCAATGACAGAGCACGACGTCGCGAAGTGGGCCGGTGAGCTCGAAGCGCACCGCGCCGCACAGGCAGCCGCCGGTGCCGCTGATTGCGGTCGTTGGGTTCGCTGATGCGGCCATGCCCGTGTTCTCCGCGCCTGCGCTATCTCAGATAAGCCAGCCGCGGCGCGCCGGTCTGCCGCTTGACCAGCGCGTCCTCGGCGGCGCGTGCGTCGGCGGGCGCGAGCTTCTCTAGCCATGCGATCTCGCCGGCGACCAGCGTCGCGATGGCGATGCCGTCGCGATAGAGCACGCGATTGCTCAGCACCGCCGGCACGCGCGTCCCGGCCGCGACGACCCCGACCAGGTTCAGCGGATCGGCGCCGCTCACCGAGAGCATCGCTCCGGACAATGCAGTGCGGCGTGTCTCGCGCAACGCACTCACCGCTTCGGGCAGCGCGAACTGCTCTCCGGTCACTCCCGCGACGAAGCGTCCGCCGCGCACATCGCCGCGTTCTTCGAGCCTCCTAAGCACGCGCAGCAGGTCGCGCCACGCCGGCAGCCATGCGGCTTCGCGCTGCAACAGTCTCCAGAACACGACGCCGTAGCGCCTGAGCAGCGCGCGCACCACGTGCTCGACCATGTCCTGGTCAGGCTCGTAGTAAGCGCGCTTCGGCGACGCGTCCGCGGGTGCGCGCTTGACCAGCGACCAGCGGCCGGCTTCCTCGATGCCCAGCAGCGGCGCGCGCCGATGCCGGCGCGTGCCGCCGAGAGGCTTGCGTTTTTCCGACGGCGTCAGCAGAGCACGCAACCCGCCGAAGCTATCCGACGACACGCGCCCGGCGACGACGAGCTCGGCAAGCGCGTTCTCGACCTGCGTGCGCAGCAGTCCCGTCGACACCACGATCTCGTCGTAAAAAGACGCGCCGTGCGCGCGCAGCATGTCGCTGACCGCCGTCGCCTGCGACGACAGCGCCACGCCCTCGACCGGAAGCGGCGGCGCGACGCGCGTCCACAATGCGGCGGTCTTTCGCGGCAGCAGCGTCACCGCCGTGGTGCGGATGGGACCGCGCCCGCTGCTGCCCGTACCGGATCCCGGGCTCAGTCGCGCCCACACGGTTCGACCGGACAGGCACAGGTCGTCGAGCCAGGTGAACTCGTAGTCCTCCAGCCGGGCCGGGAGGATTTCCGATTCCCACGCAGCGGCCGGCGCCTCGAATCCCTGCAGCTGCGCGATGATCGCGTCCAGCGCGTCGGGACCCTGACGCTGCTCGCCCGGCGACAGGTGTTGCCAGCGAAACAGGAAGCGCATGAAATCCCTGCCCGCCACCGGCTCGATTTCCTGGCGAAGCCGGCTCACCGTGTAGCGATGGATGCGCGCGAGCAGCGCGCGGTCGCACCATTGGTTGGCGTCAGCGTCCTCGGTGAATCGCCCGCCCAGAACCACGCCCTCGCTCACCAGGCGCGCCAGCGCGGTCTCAAGGTCGCCGATCGGCAGCTGCATCGATGCCGCGATCGCAGCGCTCGTCGTCGGTCCGAGCGCTTCCAGGCGACCGCGAACGATTTCGAGCACCGCCTCGTCACGCGGCCATATCCTGCGCGCGAATTCGGCCGGTGCCGTGATGGCTGGCACGAGGCGAGCGCGGGGGTACACGGATTCGAACTGCGGCAGGCGCTCCGCGGCGACCCATAGCGCAGGCTGCGAACTTTGCGCTGTCACGGCGTCCGTGGCGCTGGGCGGAAGAAGCTGCGTCGCGCGGCACTGGCCGGCGAGCGTGTCGAGCCACTCGCGCCAGTGCGGCTGCCGCGCGACTTCATCGTTGGTGAGGAAGCCGACCCCGAGCAGCGCGTCGTGGATCTCGTCGGCACTGGCCGCTTCCGGCCACGCTTCGGCGCGCACGCGCTCGATTGCCGCGACGTCGAGACGGCCGATGTCCGCCGCGCTGGCGTCGTCGAGCCAGCGCCGGCTCATCACCGCCTGCGCCCGGCGCTCCTCCAGCGGGGCGTCGTCCAGGTACGCGTAGGGGCGCGCGGTAAGGATTTCCAGCGCCAGCGGAGAAGGCTGGGTCAGGTCGCGCGCCACCACCTGGATCGCGCCCGACTCGATGTCCGCGAGCAGCCGCTCCAGGCCTTCGACGTCCATCGCTTCGTACAGGCAATCGTGGACCACCTGCTTGACCAGCGGATGATCGGGAATCTCCCGATCGCCGGCGATGTTCTCGGCGCACGCGATCTGGTCGGGAAACACCGTCGCCATCAGGTCCTCGGCGCGCATGCGCTGCAGCGGCGCCGGCACTTTCTTGCCGCCGCGAAAGCGCGGCAGCGCCAGCGACGTGCCCGCGATCCAGCGCCAGCGCGCGCCGAACATCGGCGCGTCGAGCATCGCCTGGATCAGGATCGGACGGACCGTCTTCGAATTCAGGTAGCGCGCGACGCTCTCCAGCGCGAAGCTGTGGCTGGTCGACAGCGACAACACGATCGCATCCTCGGTCGCCGCCGCCTGCAATTCGAAATTGAATTTGACGCAGAAGCGCTTGCGCAGCGCGAGGCCCCACGCGCGATTGATGCGGCTGCCGAACGGCGAGTGGATGACGAGCTGCATGCCGCCCGACTCGTCGAAAAAGCGCTCGAAGACGATCGCATGCTGCGTGGGCAGCACGCCGAGCGCGGCGTGCGCGGCGGCCAGATAGTCGACCAGCTGCTCGGCCGCCGGCGCCGCGATGCCGATGTCGCGCGTGATCTCGTCGAACGCCGCCTGCCTGCCGCCGTCGCGCTCCAGCGCATCCGACACCTGGTCGCGCAGGCGCGACACGGCGTGCGAGAGCTCGGCCGTTCGCGCCGGCGCCTCGCCCAGCCAGAACGGGATCGTCGGCGCCTGGCCGTGCGCGTCGTCGACGCGCACCTTGCCCGCCTCGACGCGGAGGATGCGATACGACGCGTTGCCGAGCTGGAAGATGTCGCCGGCGAGGCTCTCCACCGCGAAGTCCTCGTTGACGGTACCGACCAGCTGGCCCGCGGGTTCCATCACGACTTCGTAGTCGGCGTTGTCGGGGATCGCGCCGCCGGAGGTGAGCGCGACCAGCCGCGCGCCACGCCGGCCGCGCAGCACGCCGTTGACCGCGTCACGATGCACGTAGGCGGCGCGATGCCCGCGCCGCGTGCTGAAGCCTTCCGCGAGCGAACGCACCACGTCAAGGTATTCGTCGCGCGTGAGTCCGCGATACGGATACGCCCCGCGAACGAGATCGAACAGCGCGCCCTCGTCCCAGTCCTGCGCGGCGACTTCGGCGACGATCTGCTGCGACAGGACGTCGAGCGGCTTGGGCGGAATGATCAGGCGATCGAGCTCGCCGCGCCGCACCGCGTCGAGCAGCGCCGTGCACTCGACCAGCTCGTCGCGCGAGAGCGGAAAGATTCGCGCCTTGGGCACGCCGCCAACCTGGTGGCTCGCCCGCCCCGCGCGCTGCAGGAAGGTCGCGATCGAACGCGGCGATCCGAGCTGGCAGACGAGCTCGACATCACCGATGTCGATGCCCAGCTCCAGCGACGCGGTGGCGACCAGCACCTTGAGCTCGCCCGACTTGAGGCGCTGCTCGGCCTTGAGCCGAAGCTCCTTGGCCATGCTGCCGTGATGCGCGGTGACATGCTCGGCGCCGAGTCGCTCCGAAAGGTGGCGCGCCGCGCGCTCGGCCATGCGTCGTGTGTTCACGAAGACGAGCGTGGTGCGATGCGTGAGCGCGAGCTCGGCCAGCCGTCCGTAGACCTGGTCCCATACCTCGTGCGACATCACCGCCTGCAGCGGCGACGGCGGTACCTCGATGGCGAGGTCGCGTGTGCGGACATGGCCGGCGTCGACGATCGCGCAATCGTCGCCAGCGCCGTTTCCCGCGACGCCAGGCGTGCGCTCGCCCACCAGGAAGCGCGCGATCTCCTCGATGGGTTTTTGCGTTGCAGAAAGGCCGATGCGCACGGGCGCACGCGGCGCCAGCGCGCTCAGGCGCTCGAGCGAAAGCGCCAGGTGGCTGCCGCGCTTGTTGCCAGCCAGCGCATGGATCTCGTCGACGATGACGCTGCGCGTGGTCGAGAGCATTTTTCGACCGGACTCGGAACCGAGCAGCACGTAAAGCGATTCCGGCGTAGTGACGACGATGTGTGGCGGCCGCCTACGCATGCCGGCGCGCTCGGCCTGCGGCGTGTCGCCGGTTCGCACCAGCGTACGGATCTCGACGTCGGGCAAGCCCATCGCCTGAAGCTCGTCGCGAATGCCAGCGATCGGCAGCGCGAGGTTCTTCTGGATGTCGTTGGACAGCGCCTTGAGCGGCGACACGTAGACCACGCGCGTCTCGTCAGGCAACGGTGCTTCGACGCCGTCGCGAATCAGATCGTCGATGGCGGCCATAAAGGCGGCCAGCGTCTTCCCCGATCCGGTGGGCGCGGCGACCAGAACGTTGCGGCCCGCCTTGATCTCGCGCCACGCTTGCGTTTGCGGCTCGGTCGGGGCCGGAAACGTCCTGCGGAACCAGCGGTCGACGGCGCGATGGAACGGAATGGAGTCGTTCATTCGTGAAAGCTCGATTTCGAGCGTATTAGATCGGGGAAGATCGGAAAAGTGCAAGGGGTTCGCGCCGCCTTGGCACGTCCTACAGTCCCCTAGCGTCGAACGTGTAGCGGATGCCCGCCCAGATCATCCGCGGCGCCCCCGGCGCGTAGAAGGTCGCATGTACCAGCGGCCGCTCGCCGCCGATTACCGACGCGGGGAAAGGTCGCGCCACGAAATGGCCCGCGTCGTTGAAGGCGGTGACGCCGAGCTGCGCGGCTGTGCTGTACCTGGTGTCGAAGAGATTGTTGATCTGCGCGAAGAACTTGAGCCCGGGCGCGGGACGGTAGTCGGCGCCGAGGTTGAAGACGGCATAGCCGGCGGTTTTTCCCGCGCCGAGATAGTACACGCCGTCGGGTTGGTGCTGCGCATTGTCGTTGCCGCGGGCGATCGATCCGGAAAACGCCTGCATGTCGGCGTTGACGGCGAATTGCGCCGTGATCGCGATGTCGGCGTAGACCTTGGCCATGTTGCGGGGAATGAGCGGAATGCGATCTCCCGGCCGGATCGCGATGTTGCCGTCGAAGCCCGCCGCCGGCCCGTCGTTACTGCTGTTGCCGGCGGCGTTGAGCGTTTCGTTGCTCTGGTACGTGGCGTTCAGGTGCGTGTAGTTCACGCCGAATGCCAGGATGCCCGCCTGTCCGTTGAGACCCGCCTCGACGCCCTGTCGCCGCGTCTGGCCGAAGTTCCTGAAGTAGCCGAACCCGGAAGGGTTGTCGGCGACGAACAGGATGTCGTCGTAGTTGCGGGCGCGGAACACGCCGAAGTTCCACTGCAGGTCGGAGAGCGCCGTGCCGCGGATGCCGATTTCGATCGTCTTGGCGACGACCTGCTTGAGCGGCGGATCCCCCGCCATCGCGTTGGGCAGCTTGCACGGATTCGCCGGGTCGGCGCAGCCAAGCTCAATCGACGACGGCGCGCGGCTGCCTTCGTTGTAGCCGAAGTACGCGGAAAATCTGCGCGCTGGCGCGTACGTGATGCCGACCGCGGGATTGAAGCGCGCGTAGACGTCGTCGCCGTCGAGCGAACCAGGCCCTCCCCCGGGCACCAGGTTGTCGCGATTGCGCACCGTCGTTCGGTTGTAGCGTCCGGACAGCGTCAGGTTCCAGGCGTTGGCGAGCGTCAGCGTATCGGTCGCGTAGAGGCTCCAGGTCGTCGTGTGGCCGTCGAGGTCGACGCGGGTGTCGTGCGCGTTTTCCGAATTCTGCGTGCCGTCGGCGAAGGCGCCGACGGGTATGACGCTTCGATCCGGATCGAGGTAACCGTACTGCGTCGACTGGGTGAAGCGTACGTCGCTCGCGTCGTACGCGGCGCCGACCGTGAGCTGGTTGCGATGGCCCGCCAGATCGGTGGTCGAAGTCGCCTGCGCCGACGCCCCGTAGTTCTGCTGGCGCGTATTGCTGCGGTTGAGCAAGCCGCTGCACGTTGCGCTTGGTTCGGCGTTGAGCAGCGCGTTGGCGATGCAGCGCCAGGATGGAAACGGCGCGTTGGCCGCGTTCTCGCCGCTCGCCGGGAATCCGCCGTAGCCTGCCGCTGCCAGCGCGGCACGCTCGGCAGCATTGGGCTGATAGACGCTCGCGACGAGGGAATCGTCGTTGATGTCTCCGTTGAGCGTGGACGTGCGGATGTTGCGGTAGTACGCGTTGCCCGAGAGCGTGACGCCCTCGCTCACGCTGTGCTGTCCGAGCAGGTTCAGGAACATCGCCTGGTTCCTCGTGGTGTCCGGCCTGGTGTAGACGCTGGCATAGTCGCGCGCCAGGAAGCGCTGCTCCTGCAGTCCGTTGCCGTTCAGACTCGTATCGGCGTAGCTCAGCGTCAGCGACGCGCTGCTTTTCGTGTCCTGCCAGCCCACCTTGCCGAACAGCTGCCCGACCCGCGAGGGCGAATCGTCGCGCCAACCCTCCTCGTGAAATACGTTGCCGGTGAAGTACCAGTTGAGGCCGGTGTCCCTGCTCCCGCCCTGCTCGAACTCCGCCGACCAGCGCGCGTTCAAGCCGTAGTACGCCTGTACCGAGGTCCCGGGATTCGTCACCCCGTCCTTGGTCTGAATCGACAGCGCGCCGCCGAGCGTGTTGAGGCCGAACAGCGGATTGGAGCCCGGCATGAGCTGAAACGTCGCGATCGCCGCGCGTGGGATCAGGTCCCAGCTCACCACGTCGCCGAACGGCTGGTTCAGGCGCACGCCGTCCATGTACACCGACAGCCCCTGCGGCGTGCCGAGCAAGGGCGATGCGGTGTATCCGCGGTAGTTGAGGTCGGGCTGGAAAGGATTGTTCTGGACGTCGTTGATGTACACGCTGCCCAGGAAGCGCAGCAGGTATCCGGACAGGTCGATGGCGTTGCTGCGATCGATCTCTCGCGACGTTCCGGTCTGGATCGGCGCCGCGATCTGGTCGCGGTCGAGCGAGACGCCGGGCAGCGGCGTCGTTCCAATCACTTCAACTGGCGGAAGCTGCTGCGCGTCGGGCATGTCTGCTGCCGAAGCGGTAGCGAAGGCCAGCGACGCGGCTGCCGCTGCCGCCAAGGTGAGGACCCGCATGGCCGCGAGCATACCAAGCCGTCTGGACAGCGTCGAACGTTCGTTCGATAATGCTGTGATGGAGGTCCGAGACTGCGGTGCTGCGATCCAACCCGAAACCGGGACGGCAGTGTCGTCCATCTTCTCCTCGCTGAACCACGAGCAGCGCCTCGCGGTCGAGCACGGCACCCATGGCAATGCGGTTGAACATCCCCGACAGCCGAGACACGTCGCGGGGCCGCTGCTCATCATCGCCGGCGCGGGGTCCGGCAAGACCAACACGCTGGCGCATCGTGTCGCGCACCTCGTGCAGACCGGCGCCGATCCACAGCGCATGCTGCTGCTCACCTTTTCACGGCGCGCTGCCGCCGAGATGGAGCGCCGCGCGCGCCACATTCTCGATCGCGTGCTGGCATCGAGCGCGCGGCGCCCTGCCGCCACGCTGGCGTGGTCGGGTACTTTCCACGCAGTGGGCGCGCGCCTCTTGCGCGAATATGCCGATCGCGTCGGCCTGCACGATTCGTTCACCGTGCACGACCGCGGCGATGCCGAGGATCTGCTGGCACTGGTGAGGCATGCACAGGGATTGTCGGGAACCGAGCAGCGTTTCCCCACCAAGTCGACATGCCTCGCGATCTACTCGCGCGCGGTAAACAGTGGCGCGCCGCTCTCCGAGGTGCTGGGGGATGCGTTTCCGAAATTCGCGCACTGGGAGCCGGAGCTGAGGAAGCTCTTCGCCGCGTACGTCGGCGAGAAGCAGGCGCAGAACGTGCTCGACTACGACGACCTGCTGCTGTACTGGTCCTACTTGCTCGCCGAGTCCGCGCTCGCGCACGAGATCGGCGCGCGCTTCGATCATGTGCTGGTCGACGAATACCAGGACACCAACCGGTTGCAGGCGTCGATCCTGCTGGCGATGAAGCCCGATGGCGCCGGCGTCACCGTGGTCGGCGACGACGCGCAATCGATCTACGCGTTCCGGGCGGCGACGGTGCGCAACATTCTCGATTTTCCGGGGCAATTCGAGCCGCCGGCGCGCATCGTCACGCTCGAGCGCAACTACCGCTCGACGCAGCCGATCCTCGACGCGTCGAACGCGGTCATCGGGCTCGCCGCGGAGCGTCACACCAAGAACCTGTGGACCGATCGGCAATCGTCGGACCGACCTCGGCTGGTCACGGTGCGCGACGATGTCGATCAGGCGCGCTACGTTTGCGAGCGCGTGCTCGAGTATCGCGAAAGCGGCATCGCGCTCAAGTCGCAGGCGGTGCTGTTTCGCAGCTCGAGCCACAGCGCGCAGCTCGAGCTCGAGCTGACGCGGCGCGGAATTCCCTTCGTGAAATACGGCGGCCTCAAGTTCCTCGAAGCGGCGCACATCAAGGACGTGCTGAGCGTGCTGCGCTGGGCGGTGAACCCGCGCAGCCGCATGTCGGGATTTCGCTGCCTCAAGCTGCTCGGCGGCGTCGGCCCGACCACGGCGTCGAGATTGCTCGACGCCGTCGCCGTCGCGCCGCGACCGATGGAGGCGATGCGGGCGTTCGCGATGCCTCCGGCGGCCGCCACCGACTGGGCCGCGTTCCTCGGCGTCCTGCGCGTGCTCGACCACGATGCGTCGCACTGGCCCGCCGACATGGACGTGGTGATGCGCTGGTACGAGCCGCATTTCCAGCGCATCTACGAGGACGCCTACGTCCGGCAGGGCGACCTGGCGCAGCTGCAGCAGATCGCCGCGACGTTTCCCTCCCGCGAACGCTTTCTCACCGAGATCACGCTCGACCCGCCCGCAGCCACCAGCGACGAGTCCGATGCGCCCGGGCTCGACGACGACTACCTGATCCTGTCGACGATCCATTCCGCCAAGGGTCAGGAGTGGAAGAGCGTGCAGATCCTCAACGTGGTCGACGGCTGCATTCCGTCCGACATGAGCACCGGCACGACGCAGGAGATCGAGGAGGAGCGCCGGCTGCTCTACGTCGCGATGACCCGCGCCCGCGACCATTTGCACCTGGTCGTGCCGCAGCGCTTCTACACGCAGCAGCAGCCGAGGTCGGGCGATCGCCACGTCTACGCGCAATTGAGCCGTTTCATCCCGGAAGCGCTGCGCTGCCACTTCGAGCGCTGCGTGTGGCCGTTGGCCGATGACGCGGCCAGCGCGATCTCCGCGCCGCTTTCCAGCCAAGAAAAAGGCGCGGCCGCGACGATCGACGTCGCGGCGCGCGCCCGCGCGCTGTGGCTTTGAGGCCCGCACACAGCGCAAACGAGATCGAGGCGAGTAGGGCCTACCCTGGCGGGCGATGCGCAAAGCGCATGTGGATGTTCTTTTCCTGGGTGAACGACAGCAGCTCCTCGAGGCACTCCTCGCGCCCGATGCCCGACTGCTTAACCCCGCCGAACGGCGCGCCGAGGAAATGCCTGCTGACCTCGTTGACCCACACGTAGCCAGCCTGCGCCGCGCTCGCGGTGCGTAGCGCCGCGTTGAAATCGTTGGTCCAGATCGAGCAGGTCAGTCCCATCTCGACGACATTGACGTCGCGGATCATCGCGGCTTCGTCGTCCCATTTCAGCACTGAAAGAACCGGCCCGAAGATCTCCTCGCGGGCGATGGTCATCGAAGGGGTGACGCCGGCGAAGACGGTCGGATCGATGTAGAGGCCCTTCGACAACGCCGCGGAGGCAGGCGGCGAGCCGCCGCCGCACACCAGCGTGGCGCCCTCCTCGCTTGCCTTCGCAATGTACGACAGCACGCGATCGTATTGGGCGCGACTGGCGATGGCGCCCATGGTGGTGTCCCAATCGTCGGGCCGGCCGGGCTTGAACGCGCCGATCCTCGTCTTCAGCTCGCGCAGAGCGTTATCGTGAATCGCGGCATGCAGAAATGCGCGGCTCGTCGATCCGCACGACTGCCCGCACCAGGCGAAATTCATCCCGGCGATCATCGCGTCGGCGACCGCTGCCGGATCGGCGTCGGCGAACGCGATCAGCGCATTCTTGCCGCCGAGCTCGAGAAGCACCGGCTTGATGCTGTCCGCGGCGCTCTTCATCACGGCGCGACCCGCTGCGACGCTGCCGATAAGCGCGACCTTGGCCACCCCAGGATGCGCCACCAGCGCCGCCCCGGTATCGCGGCCGCGGCCGGTAACGACATTGAACACGCCGGGCGGAAACATGTCTCCGAGCAACTCCGCCAGCCGCAGCGCGGATAGAGGCGCCTGCTCGGGCGGCTTGACGACGACCGTGTTGCCCGCAGCCAGCGGCGCCGCCGACTTGCCCGCGGCGAACATGAAGGGATGATTGAATGGGATGATCCGCGCCACCACGCCCATCGGCTCGCGCACCGTCACGTTCATACGATCCGGGCCCATCGGAATCGACGTGCCCTTCATCTCGGTGACCAACCCGGCGAAGAAGTCGATTTGCGAGGCGGCGATCTCGGCGTCGCCCACCATCGCGCGCACGGGGTTGCCGCAGTCGATGGCGTCGAGCATCGCCAGCTCGCGAGCGTGCTCGCGCACTATCACCGCGATGCGCCGCAGCGACTTGGCGCGCTCCAGCGGCGGCGTGTCGCGCCACGCGGGGAATGCCGCGCGCGCGCTCCTTACCGCGGCATCGACATCCTCGACCGCACCGTCGGCGGCGCGGCCGATCGACTCCCCCGTGCCGGGACTGCTGAGATCGAAATACTCGCCTGACTTCGGCGCGTGCCACGCACCACCGTAGAAGTGGTCGCGGTGCGTGGGGAGCAACGACGTATCGACCCCGCCACTGCCCGATCGGTCGTTCACTTTCCGGACTCCTTCGCGTGGTTAAGCGCCGCGACCATCGCCGGCGTGTAGCCGGGCTCGGTGATGACGTCGACCACCGCGACGCCGCCTGCGTCGACGTGCGCGATCGCCTCGCGAAAAGCCGCGACCAGCGCATCGGCGCTTTCGATCGCGCCAATGCCCAGCGCGCCCTGCGCACGCGCCAGGCCGGCGATGTCGACCGGCGGATCGTCGATGCGCTGCCCGATCCACTTGTTCTCGACGGGCCGGCCGCGCATACGCGCGACGCGCTCCTGATGAACCTCGTCGTTGAAGAACGAGCGGTTGTTGGCGACGACGACGAGCAGTGGAATGCGATAGTGCGCAGCGGTCCACATAGCGGTCGCGCCCATGAGAAAGTCGCCGTCGCCGCCGATGCAGACGGCCAAGCGTCCGCTGCCCCTGAGCGCCAGCGCGGCGCCGACCGAGATGCCGGGACCGCCGCCGACGCCGCCACCGCCGTCCGAGCCCAGGAAATCGAGGGGGTGGCGAAACGGCCAGAACGCGCCGTTCCAGCCGAGCGGCAGGTGAACGAGCGACGTGTCGCGCGCGCCGACCGCTTCACGCAGTCCCGCTGCGAGATGCGCCATCGTGATCGCGCCCGACTTGAGCGTCGGACCTTGCGGCGCGGCGTGCGAGGAGCGCTTCGCAATCGCGCCGCGCTTCTTCGACGCATCGAGCGCCGCAGCCAGCGCCAGCGCGACTTCGTCGGGGTCGGCGGCGAGCATGTGATCGACCGCGGGCAGTCCCTGGTGATCCATGCTCCATCCGTTGTGCAGCACGTGGTCCTGCGAGATCTGGACGATGGTCGCGCGCGGGTCGCCCGCGCCGAACGCGGCGCCCAGCGTGCCCGCCAGATCGACCCAGTCGAAGCTCACCACCAGGTCGGCCCCGGCGATCACTTCGCGCGCCTTCGGCACAACGTAGATGCCCGGTTCCGCGACGTGCAGCGGATGCAGCGTGGGAAACGCAGCGCCCACCTTGAGGTCGGTTACCACGCGCGCGCCGCACGCTTCGGCGAGTCGCACGCGCGCATCCCACGCGTCCTCGCGGCGCGACACGCGGCCGACCAGGAAGACCGGTCGTTTGGCCTTGCGCAGCAACTTGGCGAGCTCGTCGATCTGTTGCGCCGATGCGCCGACCGCGACGCGCGGTCGATAGCGGCTCGCGTCGCACGGCGGCAGCGGCTCGGCGAGCGGCGATTCCTGCAGTCCGACGTCGAGGTTGATATACACCGGTGCCTGCGGCGCGGTCTCGGCGAGCCACGCCGCGCGCAGGATCGATTCGCGGGCGGCCGCCGGTGAAGCCGGCTGGTCGTCCCATTTGACGTAGTCGCGAACGATCGCGCCCTGGTCGCGTGCGGTGTGGATCCATTCGATCCACGGCCGGCGATGCGACGCATCGACGGGTCCCGTGGCGCCGATCAGCAGGAGCGGCATGCGGTCGCACCACGCGTTGAACACCGCCATGGTCGCGTGGAAAAGTCCCACGTTGGAATGCGCCGCCGCCGCCATGGCACGTCCGGTGACCTTGGCGTAGCCGTGGGCGATGGCGACGGCGTGCTCCTCGTGCAGGCAAAGCAGAATCTGCGGGCGCGCGTTGCCGAGGTAGTTGACCAGGCTATCGTGCAGCCCGCGAAAGCTCGCGCCCGGGTTGATCGCGATGTAGGGAATGTCGAGCGACCGGAGCGCCTCGGCGACCGCGTCGCTGCCGAAGCGCATCGTCGGCGAGGCCCCGACGACCGGGCGCTCGATCGCTGGCTGCGCGCGCACGATCGAGGTCGTATGGGTACCCGTGCCGCGGCGTCGCTTTTTCTTGCGGTGCGCCGTCGATGGCTCAGCCACCGCTCAAGGCCCCGCGAATCTCGTTGACGCGCACCATCAACTCCTCGACGGCCCTTTTTGCCGGGCCCATCCGCAATCCTACCGCCAATCGGCGCGTCGTGAGTGCGAAGGGCCGCCCCGAGCACGAACACCGCAGCGCGCAGCGCGAAGGTGTCCTACGAGTGCGAAGGGCCGCCCCGAGCACGAACACCGGAGCGCGCAGCGCGAAGGTAGTCGTATGAGCGCCACGCCCTTGGCGGCGTGGAATCGCAATCGACAACCGCACCGGAATCACGTTAACCTTCTCGGACACCACCCCTCAAGGCGCGCTCGAACATGCTCCTCCACGCTTCCCACCGGCTCATCGCAATCTCCGCCACGCTCATCGTCGCGGCATCGGGCCCTGCGCTCGCCCAGGAGGCGACCGCCCTGTTCGAGCCCATTCGATCGGTTCTGCAGCATCCACGCTGCCAGAATTGCCATATTCCGGGAGAGGCGCCGCTCCAGTACGACAGCGGCACGCCGCACGCGCAAAACGTGCAGCGCAACGTCGACGGGCGCGGCATGCCCGCGATGGAATGCGCGAGCTGCCACACCAGCGCCAACTCGCCCGCGAGCTACGGCGCGCATGCGCCGCCCGGCGCGCCGAACTGGCATTTGCCGCCGCGCGCCACCAAGATGGTGTTCATAGGGCTCTCGTCGCGCGAGCTGTGCATGGTGCTCAAGGACGGCAGCACGAACGGGGGCAAGTCGCTGGCCCAACTCGACACGCACATGAGCGAGGACAAACTCGTCGGCTGGGGCTGGAAGCCCGGGGGCGAGCGCACCGTGCCGCCGATCACGCGCGAGAAGCTCTCGGCAGCGTTCAAGACCTGGGTGAAGGCGGGAGCGCCCTGTCCGCCGGGCTGACGTGGACGATGTGACGGCATGCAGCCTGCGCGTGGGCGGCATCCTGCCGTTGAAGGTTAGCGCGTCGGCGACTTCGCCATCGAGCCGCCTTGCATCGAGCCCTTGCTCTCCTCGACGTCCGCCTCGAACACTTCCTGCAACTGCGCCGCCGCCTGCGCCGCTGTCTGGATGAGCTGCGACTCGTCCTGCCGCACCGCGTACTGCTCGTCCATCAGCTTCTCGTCGTGGTCTTTGAAAAGCGCCACCGCGCGCGCCGCCTGCGCCGTATCCATGCCGGTGAGCTCGAGCGCCTGACGCGCCGTGTCGAGACTCGCCAGAAAGACCTCGCGCTCGATTTCGCGTCGGTCGATGTCGAGGTCGCGCAGCCGGTAGTAGTGCACGCGATTGCGCGCCCGCGCCAGGATGGGCAGATTGGGGAAGTGCTGGCGCACGACCGCCGCGGTCTTCACCGACGCCTCGACGTCATCGATCGCCAGCACGAACAGCTTGGCGTCGCGGGCGCGCGCCGACTCGAGCAGCTCGAGGCGCGACGCATCGCCGTAGTACACCTTGTTGCCGAAGCGTCGCACGAAATCGACCTGCTGGAAGCTCGCTTCGATCGCGGTGAATGGAATGCCCGCCATGCGCAGCACGCGCGACACGATCTGCCCATAGCGGCCATAGCCGGCGATGATCACCGGATTGCCGGGCCCGTCGATCAGGTCGAACTCGGGTGGTTGCGTGCGCTCGAGCCAGCGCTGCAGAAACCGCTCGTGCGCGATGAACGAGAGCGGCGCCAGCAGCATCGAGATGGTCACCGCCAGCACCAGGAACTGCGACGTCTGCTCCGAGAGAATGCCCGCGCTCTGCGCGGCGACGAAAAGCACGAAGGCAAACTCGCCGCCTTGCGCGATCAGCACCGCGATGCGCTGCGATGACTCGCTTCCGGCACCCGAAACACGCGCTATCGCGTACATGACGAGTGTCTTTATCGTCATCAGGCCGAGCGCCACGCCGAGCACCGCGAACGGATGCGACAGGAACAGCGTGAGGTTGGCGCTCATTCCCACCGCCATGAAGAATAGGCCGAGCAGCAGGCCCTTGAACGGCTCGACGTCGGCCTCGAGTTCGTGGCGGAATTCGGAATCGGCAAGCAGAACGCCGGCCAGGAACGCGCCGAGCGACATCGACAAGCCCATGAACTCCATGGTCAGCGCCGCCCCGATCACCACCAGCAACGCCGCCGCGGTGAACACTTCGCGCCCGCCGAAGCGGGCGACGATCTTCAGCGCGGGCCGAACCAGCAGACGGCTGATGACGATGACGAGCGCGATCGCGGCGACGCCTCGCGCCGCCAGCATCCATCCGCTGGCATGCCCGGTTCTGTCGGGACTGAGCAATGGAAGCAGCGCGATGAACGGAATCACCGCGAGATCCTGGAAGAGCAGGATCGCGAAGGCGAGTCGGCCGCTCGGCGCGCTCAACTGCCCGCGCTCCCCCAGCCACGCGAGCACGATCGCAGTCGACGACATCGCCAATCCCAATCCGACGACGACCGCTGCCTGCCACGACAGGTTCATCAACAGCGCGATCGCAGTAAGAACGATGCCGGTGAGGAGCACCTGCGCGCCACCCAATCCGAACACCGGCTTGCGCAGCGCCCACAGACGCGACGGCTCCAGCTCGAGACCGATGAGAAACAGCAACAGCACCACGCCCATCTCGGCGAAGCTCAGCGTGGCGTCGGCGTCGGCGATCAGGCCCAAGCCCCACGGACCGATGATCGCGCCGGCCGCAAGGTAACCGAGCACGCCACCGAGCCGCATGCGACGAAACAGCGGTACGACGATCACCGCCGTGAGCAGGAAGACCGCAGCCTGCTCTAACAGATGCATGGGGTGGGGTGGGGGCGTGGAAAGGCGCGGTTGAGCATGGATTCGAGCCGGACAGGTAGTACTGTCGTAAGCTACCAGAATCCGCCGGTCACGTCGTAGACCAAGCCGTCGCTGTTGGTGAGCCTGACGAGCCGCCCGACGCCACGCAGCATTGAAATCACGGAGACCGTGACATGGACAACGAGGTGAACGAGCGGCGCGCAATCCGCGACGTGCTCGAGAATTGGGCGGTCTGGCGTGACGCCGGCGACTGGGAACGGTTTCGCACGGTATGGCACGACGACGGTCGCATGATGGCGACGTGGTTCCAGGGAAGCGCGGACGAGTTCATCCGCGTCTCCAAGGAAGGCTGGGATAAAGGCGTGAGCATCCTGCATTTTCTTGGAGGCTCTTCGATCGATCTCGCGGGGAATCGCGCCATCGCGCAGACCAAGATGACCATCTCGCAGCGCGGTGACGTCGACGGCGTGCGCTGCGATGTGGTCTGCACGGGGCGCTTCTACGATTTCCTTGAGAAGCGCGCGGGCAGGTGGGGCGTCGTGCTTCGCCAGCCGATCTATGAAAAGGATCGCATCGACCCCATCGATCCCTCGTCTACGCTCAAGCTCGATGCGACGTTGCTCGACAGCTTTCCCGAAGGCTACCGGCACCTCGCCTATATCCAGACCCGGATCGGCTACAAGGTGAAGCCGGACATGCCGGGCCTGAAAGGTGCCGCCGTGGACGCGCTGTACGCGCAAGGCAAGGCCTGGCTGTCGGGAAGCCCGCTCGGCGGGTGAAGCAACCTGCCAAAAAAATCCCGGCACTCGGCCGGGATTTTTGTCGAATGGTCCAACGTGCTATCGCACGGCGCCGCGGCGGAACAGGTTCACGATCGCCAGCAGAATAACCGCGCCCACGAAGGAAACGAACAAGCCAGCAATGCTGAAGTCATTGGTGTTTATCGTGCCTGTCCCGAACATGGGCGCGATAAGATATCCGGCGAGGAGCGCGCCGACCGCACCGACGACGATGTTGAGAAAGATGCCTTGCTGTCCATCCGTCTTCATGACCAGGCTGGCAAGCCAACCCAGCACCCCACCTACTACGAGCCAAATGATCAGATTCATGGTTGCCTCCGTACGTTAAGTGCCGAGTTCATTCACCGAGATGACACCCTCGAATTCGAAGGTGTTACTTGCCGTCATGGTCGGAATCGCCCGGGATGGCGCGCTCGACCGTATCGCTCACGCGATTCCACGAGTCGCGCGTCGCGTCCTTGGCGCGGTCCCAGGTCAGGCTCGACGCTCCCTTGGCACGGTCCCATTCACGCTTGAGCTGGGGCTCGGCCTGGTCGAACGTGCTGCCTTCGTAACGTCCGTAGCTGTCGACGCCATAACGGTACGCCGGACCATAGTCGTCGAATGTGGCGCCGCTGCCCACATAGGGACGGCTGGTGTAATTCTCGCGCCAATAGGCTTCTTCGGCCGTCGGGTCGATCGCCTCGGCGATGCCCTTGCCGGCCAGACCGCCGGCGATCGCACCTACGGCCGCTCCAACCACGGTGCCTACCGGTCCAGCCGCCATCGAGCCGGCAATTGCGCCCGCGGCAATACCGCCCGCCGCCGCACCGAGACCGGTACCTACCGGGTGCGCTCCGGGTGCGCCCGAAATGGGGTCGCGGTTAGCCGAAGCATTGCGGTCCTGATCCAAGTTGTTGTTGCCCATTCTCAGTCTCCTGTTTCTAGGTTATTGACAGGACCCGGGCGCAGGTTTTTGAATCCACTTCGCACCGGTCATCCAGCCTCGCAAATTACGCGAATCCCAACGCGTCGCAATCGGAGCGATGCTGAAGCGCATGTAGGAGGACTGGAAGTCTTCAGTACGAAAAGTAGCTCGCGCACGCGAATGCCACCGTCGCCGCGATGCCGAGCGCGGTGCGAACAGCGTGCAGCTTTCCCCACCGGACGATCAGCGGACGGGCCTCACCCAACTCTGCCGGCGTCAGCGCCTTCAGTCGCCGGTTAACTGGCATAACCACGAGCAGGACAAAGGGCCAGCACGCGAGGATCGACACCGCGCCAGCAAGCGCCCACGATGATCCCGCTGTCCACCAGACGCCAAGGCCGGCAGCGCCGGTGACGAGCGCCAGGCCGCCCTGCATCGGCGCAGCGCGGTCGTAGCTGCGCCGCCACTCGGTCAGCATTGACGCGTCCTCCAGCGCCAGCCGCGCCGGCTGTTCGGCGACGGTGACCAGCAGCGCCGCGCCGCTGAATACCGCGGCAAGAACGAGCGTGATGAGCAATAACATCGTTGAGCTGCTAGGCCTCAGCCGGTCCCACAATCAGCAGCGCGAACAGTCCCAGCGCCAGCGTCTCGAGATCGGATAGCGCGATCGTTTTCATCCCCTCCCCCCCGTCTCACTACGGCCTGTTGCGGTGCGGAGTTACCAGCCGAGATCGACCCAATCGACTCCGTAGAATGGGTCCGACACGTCGCGCGCGGTCGCCTTCTTCATCGCTTCATCCTGCTTCAGGCGATACGCTTTTGCAGCGTCGGCGGCGCCTTCCCCGGCCAGTCTGGTATCCGGATGGAGCTCTCGATACGCCTCGTATTCCTTCGGGCCGCCGACGTAGATCTGCTTCCTGGTTGCATCGGGGTAGATGAAGTACTTCTTGCCGGTGCGCTGCATCGCCCGGATCTTCCCCGGAGACATGCGCTTCACCCAATCCTCCTGCGCCGGCGTTTTCGCGACCAGCACCTTGAAGCCAAGCGTCAGCAGCTCGTTGCCGTCGACCTGCGGCGGCGCCGCACCGGCGTCACCACCCGCCACGATCATGCACACTGCGAATATTCCGAATAGCTTCAGCATGGATTCCCCACGATCTAGCTCATCAGCACGTTAACGATGGCATTCCCTATCCCCATCAGCGCCGACCCCGATATCAAGCCCGCGCAAATGGATTCCATGCCCTCGACCCAGAACCGGTTGCCTTGGGTGCCGGGGGTCGAATAGCGCACGCGCATCGCCCAGAAGATCATCGCACCCACCCACATCGCGAAGGTGGACTCGGGCGGCAACACGACGCCGAGTCCTATCGATACGGCAGAAAGCGGGAACCTGCCTTTGGTCAGGATGCGCACGATCTCGATGGCGGCCGCGGCGGCCGCAGCCACGATCATCGACACGACGGCGGAATACGGCAGCGCGCTGAAACCCTTGACGATCAGCTCGGCCACACCTTTCCATTGCAGCGCCGCTGGGAAGGCGAAATTGTCGGAGACGATAGTCGACACCGAGCGGACGCCGTTCGCATCGGGTGGCAGGAACAGCAGGAAGAACAGCGGTACGCAGGAGATCGCCCCGGCGACGATGCCGATCACATGGCCGACGGCCTGCTGGCGGGGCTTGCCGCCCAGCATGTAGCCAGGCTTGATGTCGGAGAGAAGATTGGCGGCGTTGCTCGAAATCTCTCCGGTCATGCCCGCCGGAATCAGGTTGCTTGCCGGGTTGGTCCGGTCGATCGCGCCCATGGAGAACTGCGTGATCTTGGACAGCGCTCCGGTCGGCGTCCACGACGTAAGTGCCATCGAGTTGGTGCAGATCACGGCAAGCACAAAAATGAGCGGCAGCGAAATGAATGCCAGCAGCCACGGCACGCCGAAGAACTCGTGCGTGACTGCCGCGCCGAGAATGCTGAAGATCGGAATGCCCACGGCGGAAATCCACCCTGGGAATTCGATGTGCCTGAGAACGTCGGGGCCATCGGCTTTCGCGCTGCGCTTCAGCAGCCCCTTGAAGATCTCGGGGCGGCCGAACAGGCTCACCAGCGAGCCCACGACCATCATCGTCACGCCCCACCAGAGCGACCACTGATTCACGATCTCGGTGCGCGAAATCGGCACGACGACGCCATTCACGCCGACACGGGCAACGATGTCGCCTGCCTGGATCATGATCGGCGCGAGGATCACGAAATTGATGAACGCTCCCAGCAGGCAGCTGGTCGCGACCACAAGGCCCATGAGCCCGCCGACACCGAGCATCGCCGCATCCAGCGTAAGACGCAGCCCGAGCTGACGGATGTCGGTGCCGAGGATCGTCGGAATGTATTCGGTCGCCTTGCCCACTGCCGCGTAGTAGTACGAGTCCAGCCGCTCGTGAAATGTCCACGGCTCCTTCATGCCCGCCCACTTGTCCATGCGCAAGATCTTGAACTGCAGCAGGTTCATCCAGCCGTCGCTGACGAGGGCCTGGTAGATCGCGGTGCACAGCGCGGTGTAGCCGAGCACGCGCGCCTTGAACATTCCTTCGCCCGCCGCGCCCGTATACAGCGCGTCCAGCACCACGCCGCTGGCGCGTCCTTCCGGGAACGGCAACTGCTCGTCGTTGATGAACCGTCGCTTCATGGGAAAGGCGAGGAGCACCCCGATGATCGACACCACGCACATCCACACGATCATGTGCCACCACGGGATGATCTTGCCGGTGACCAGCATGTAGGCGGCGAGGCTCGCGATCATCGGCGAGACCATGTAGCCGGCAGCGGTGGCGATCGACTGCGTGCAGTTGTTCTCGAGGATGGTGAAATCGGTGGCGATCCCGGCGCCGTGCATGATCCGGTAGAGCGCGAACGCGAGGATTACCGAGGTGAGACCGACACCGATGGTGATCCCGGTCTTGGCGGCGATGTAGAGCGCGGTCGCCGCCAGCACGCCGCCGAGAAGAAATCCCGTGATTCCCGAGCGAACGGTCAACTGCGGCATGTCGCCGCGAAAGACGTTCTTGAGCCACCACTCGTCTTTCTGAGCCCGTGTCCACGTGCGGACCTGTTCCGCGCTCAGTTGCTTGAGTGCCATGGGGTTCGTTCAGCGTCAGCCGATGCATGCAAGGAGTTCGTCCACGAAAATGCCTCGGCCGCCATCCGTCCTTGGGGTCTTCGCAAGTGCCGCGCCTTGCGCGCGGCCAAGAGTACCTGACCGACCGGCCGAATGTATAGACAACCGATGGAATACTCGCGCAGCCCACCAATTTCGAGCAGGTATTCAACCTGAAACCCGCCAAAGACCTTGGGCTGGCGAGTCCAGCATCGATGATAGCCCGCGCGGACGGGTTGATTCAGTAGGCTACCCCGCCCAGGCCACGCAGGATGTGCAAGGCTTCACGATCGATGACGCCGAACCGCACGCCCGATTCTAATTGCTTGTCACCAGGTAGCCCGACACCGCGATGCCATCGGCAGGCGCGAAATAGAAGCTCGCGTTGGGGGAGAGCATCATCTTCAGCGGCGCTGAAAAAGCGAATACGTCGCGAATCGAAGTCGTGTTGACCTTCGTCGCCGGAAACGTATGGAAACTGTTGCCATTGAGGCCAAGCTGGGTATCCGTGACCACCATGGTTACCGAAGTCATCTGGTTCGATGAAAGCGGCTGAAATGCGAATCCAGACACGTATTCGATGATCAATCGCTTGCCCGCGGGCACCTTGCACGCATTGGTGCTGTTGGTGCCGCACAACAGGCCGGTGGGCGTGTTGCTGTAGATCGGCTGCTTCTCGGGCTCGACTGCGGCTGCGAGCGATACGCATGATGCGAGCAGTAGCGTTGACACGATGGCGCAAATCGATGGCTGCTTTCGGCGAGCAAGGTGCTTGTTCATGACTTTTCTCCTGGCAAGATTCCGTGGCGCGCCGCGCGCACGGTAAATGCGGCGATGCTGTTGCAACCCTTAGCGTCCGGTAATCGCGGGGTCCGAAGAATGCGGCTCGCAGGAGCCGCCATTTTGTAACCCTTCGTCATTTCCTTGTCGTCGTCCAACTCAGTGCATCCCCGGAGCCACGGCTGCACACGGCAACACCAAGTATAATTTGCGGCGCGAACATTGGCCCGAGCGGCTGTACTGGCCCAAGGACGCGCAGCCTTCGATCCTTCCGGCGGGTGACGGGACGTGAAAGCCGCCGGGAGTGGTGGCTTCGAAATAGCGGCACATTGAATCGCAGGCACTGCCGCTCGCGACGCTCTGGGCGGGCGGGTTGATCGACAAGGACAGTCGCCATGAGCTACATCGACGGAAGCCTTCTCGAAGGCGAGCGGGTTGTTTATCGCACGCGACTGCATTGGTTGATGGTCGTCGCTCCTGTCTTCTTCACTACGATCGTGACGGCGCCCATCGCCTGGTTTCTTTCGATGAGTGCCTGGAGCAATTACACCTGGGTTCCCATAGGGATCTGGCTGCTTGTATTGGCCGCGACGGTAATCAAGCGCCAGAGCTCCGACTTCGCCGTCACCAACAAGCGCGTCATGATGAAAGTAGGTGTCTTCAGCGCGCGCTCGGTCGAGATTCTGCTCAACAAGATCGAGGCGATCGCGGTGGATCAAAGTGTCGCCGGGCGCATATTCGGGTATGGAGACCTGGCCGTCACAGGAAGTGGCGGCACCGTGGAGCGGTTCTCGAACATCCAGCGGCCGCTCGAGTTTCGTCGGGCGGTACAGTCCGTGACCGATGCCCGTCCTGAAAGGCAGTGACCTCCGCGGCCGAAACGCATACGACTCGATCAAAGGCCAGAAGCAGGGAACGCGGCCCTCCACTGTCTCATCCAATGAGTGATGGCCGTAGGTGCCAAGCCGATGCGAGGGGCGAATTTTCACGTCGATCGGCCACGCTCGGCTCAGTACCGAAATGCGCTCTAATACCGGCCAGAGGCTTTGACAACAGGAGGACTCTATGGAACCTGCGACAATTCTTCTCACTTCGACAGTCTTGCTGGCCCTCGCAGCAGCGGGAGGACTGGTCATGGCGGGGATAAGGTTCGTCGGCGACCGACCGCCGCCCGCACCGCTTGCCATGCTGCACGGATTCCTGGCTGCCGCGGCGGTCACCTTGCTGCTTTACGCTGCGGCGACGGTCGGGCTGCCAGTCATGGCGCTCGTTGCGCTCGCGCTCTTTCTCGCCGCTGCCGCAGGCGGCGCTATCCTGAACCTGAACTATCACTGGAGGCAGCTGCCATTGCCCAAATGGCTCGTCGTCGTCCACGCTATCGCGGCGGTCGCGGGCTTCGTGTTGCTGTTGGCAGCGACTTGGGCGGCCCGAGGGCGCTAGCCGAGGCGGATGGGGCGAACTCCGCGACAGGCAAACCGGATCTGCGCAGCAACGCCGAGTCAGTGCAATGTTCAGAAGTAACCCCGATGTAACCCCAATCATTTCCCGGAGTTGATCGAGCTCGAGTGTCACATGATCGCGAGCAGTATGCTTTCGCCATCCAAATAGTTCGCGGCCAGGCTGCACGGGAGCCCTGGGCCGCGAATCGTTACTGCCTTCAAGGTCCGTACGTCGCCTTGGGGAGCCACGTCGCGAGGGACGGAAAGGTCCAAAGCACCCCAAGAACCACGACCTGGATGGCGAGGAGGGGCGCAACTCCGAGGTAGATTTCCTGGGTCTTCACTTCGGCGGACGCGACGCTCCTCAGGAAGCAGATCGCGAAACCCGAAGGCGGCATCATGAAGCCGCTCTGGATCGTGATGGCGAACATCACCGCGAGCCAGACCGGGTCCCCGCCAAGGCCGAGTAGGGTCGGCATGGTCAGCGGAACCACGACGAACAGGATCTCGAGCGCGTCGAGCACGAGGCAGAGGCCGAGGCTCAGCGCGAGAACCAGCAGTGTCGCTCCATGGAGCCCGCCCGGGACTTCCGCTAGAAGCTTCGTGATCGTGACGTCGCCACCCATGATGCGGAAGACCAGCGTGAAAGTCATGGCGCCCATCATCAGGGTGAAGACCACCGCGCACAGGCGCATCACCTCGCGCACGGTCTCTCCGAGTCGTTGCCAGCTGAGCTCGCGGCGGCACATCGTGTAGATCGTGATCGCGATGGCCCCGATGGCGGCGGCTTCGACCGTGTAAAGCTTGCCGGTGAGGATGGAGATGAGCATGAGCCCGATCAAGCCGAGCGGGAGGACGAGACTCACGACCACGCGCCGCAACGTGATCTTCGGCCGCTGTTGGGGGCGGACCGGTGGCGCGGCTTGCGGTGCTAGCCATGCAACCCCCGCCGCGTACGCGAGGTACGCGCAGAGCAGGAGGGCCACGGGCATCATGGCACCGAGGAAAATCTGCAGGAAGTTCACGCTCACCGAGCCGCCGCCCGGCACCACAGTATCGCGCGCGGCGAGCCGCATCTGGCCCGAAAGCATGATGAGGATGATCGACGGCGGGATGATGGTGCCGAGCGTGCCGGCACAGCACACGATGCCGCTCGCGAAACGCCGGTCGTAGCCGGCGGCGAGCATGGTGGGGAGCGTTAGCAGCCCGATCGTGAGCACCGTGGCGCCGACGACGCCGGTTGTTGGCGCGAGCAGAACGCCGAGCACGATGCTCGAGATCCCCAGGCCCCCCGCGCGTCCCCCGAAGAGCCCCGCCATCGTCTCCAGCAGGTCGATCGAGAGCGTGGTGCGCTGCAGGATTACGCCGAGGTAGATGAAGACCGGCACCGCCTGCAGCAAGTCGTCGTTCATGAGGCCGAGCACGCGGGAGGCGAGCGCAGTGAGCCAGTGCGCATCGAATAAACCGAGCGCGTTTCCGAGGAGCGCGAAACCGACGGCCGTGCCCATGAGCGTAAAGGCAACCGGAAAGCCCGTCGCGATCAGCATGACGAGTGTTGCCAGCATCAACAGCCCGTAGTAGGGGCGCAGGACCTCCAGCATCATGG
>JBDTZQ010000025.1:0-28915 GCA_040005035.1 Betaproteobacteria bacterium
TCGTAGAAGTGCGCATTGGGATCGAGGTGGTAGTTGGAGCGCACGATGGTGGTGTTGCGCCCCGTGTTGCCGCCGCCCAGCCAGCCTTTTTCGAGCACGGCGATGCGATTCATCCCGTGCTCCTTGGCGAGGTAGTACGCCGTCGCCAGCCCATGGCCGCCGCCGCCGATGATGACGGCGTCGTATCCCGGCTTCGGTTCCGGGCTGCGCCACGCCAGCGGCCAGCGCTGGTGGTTGGACAGTGCGTTGCGGGCGAGGGAAAAAATCGAGTACTTCAAGAGGCTGGGCGCACGGGATGGGAAGGCGCATTGTTGTGGAGCGCGCGTCGCATGTCACGCGCCGCGTACGCCGCCATAAGCGGCGCTGCTGGATCCGTGCACAATGGCTTATCCTGCGCTTCGCTTCCGGAAGAATTTCCACGGCAAAAGCGCCGGGATTTGGCAGGTGGCACGTTCGAACCCGGACGCGTCTCGGGGCGAATCGACCGTCGCACGCGGCGCCGACACGCACCCGCATCCTGTGCCACAATCCGCGAAGTCCGCGTCCAAAGGAGGCAGGTCATGCGAATCATGAAGGGGTTGCAACGGGTGATGATGGCGCTGGTGGCGCTGATGGTGGCGGGCGCGGCGATTGCGCAGAGCGACACGCTGGCCAGCGTCAAGCAGAAGGGCAAGCTCGTGGTCGGCGTCAAGGCCGACTACAAGCCGTTCGGGTACACCGATCCCTCGGGCAAGATCGTGGGGCTGGAGGTCGATCTCGCCAGCGACATCGCCCGGCGCCTCGGCGTCGGCATCGAGCGCGTGCCGGTGATCGCGGCCAATCGCATGGAGTTCCTCAAGCAGGGACGCATCGACCTGATGATCGCGACCATGGCCTACAAGCCTGATCGCGCCGAAGTCATCGGCATCCCGGAGCCGTTCTACTACGCCGGCGCCGCGAGCGTGTTCGCGAAAAAGAATTCGGGACTCAAGACCTGGGCCGACATCAAGGGCAAGCCGATCTGCGGCATCCAGGGCGCGTACTACAACCGGCGCACCGGCGAGGAATTCGGCGCGCAGCTCGTCGTGTTCAAGGGCGTCACCGAAGCGATGGCGGCGCTCGAGGGTGGCAACTGCGTCGGCGTCGTGTTCGACACCACGTTCTTTGCCGGCATCATGGGCGACGCCAAGTGGGCCGACTACGCGATGGTGCTGCCGGCGATCGATCCCGAGCCGTGGGGCATCGGCGTGCGCAAGGACGATCCGAAGTTCGCCGCGTATGTCAGCGACGTCACCAAGGATTGGCACAAGACGGGCTACCTGCTCGAGCTCGAGAAGAAGTGGGGGATTCCGCAATCGCCGTATCTGGTCGAGCAGCAGGCCAAGTTCAAATAGCGGCGCGAGCCACTCGATCGACGGGGAATTGCGAGTCGCCGCTTCGGCCGACCACTCGATTGAAAATCTCACGGCGAGGACTCGGAGGCCGGACGCGCGGATCGCGGCATGGATGACCTCGCGGCCTGGTTCCAGTGGCTGCACAAGACCGCCGGCATCCGGCTGACGGTGTTCTACGACGCGTACGACCGCACGCGTTTTCTCGAAGGTTTTTTCACCACCGTCAAGCTGTCGGCGTACTGCCTGGTCCTGAGCCTGGGACTGGGCGCGATCGCGGCGTGGCTGCAGGGCTCGCGCGTCGCGGCGGTGCGCGGCGCGGTCTCTGGCTTCGTGCAGCTTTTCCGCAACACGCCGCCGCTGGTGCAACTGTATTTCTTCTATTTCGCGCTCGGACCGCTGTTGCCTCGAGTCGGTGGCACGCCACTGCTGGGATCCTTCGGCTGGGCGGTCGTGTCGCTCACGCTGCTCGAGACCGCGTTCGCCGCGGAGATCTTTCGAGCCGGGATCGAGGCGGTCCCCACGGCGATGGTCGAGGCGGCGCAATCGCTGGGCTACTCGCGCTGGCAGGCGTACCGCCGCGTGGTCCTTCCACTGGCGCTGCGCGTGACCATGCCGGTGATGACCAACAACATGGTCAACCTGGTGAAGACGACGACGCTCGCCTATGCGATTGCAGTGCCCGAGCTGGTGTACATGTCGGCGCAGATCTGGTCGGAGCAGGTCAACGTTCCGGAGATGATGGTGCTCCTGCTGGTCACCTATGTGGCGATCGTCGGTGTCATCAACCAGGTGATGCAGTGGCTGGAGCATCGCCTGCGCGTGCCGGGGTTCGGACAATGAACGCAACCCGACGAATGCCGGCGCGGCGATGGCGTAAAAGCAGATTCCTCGCTGCGCTCGGAATGACAGGAAAGTGTTGTCATTCCGAGGAGCCAGCGACGAGGAATCCGCTTTCGACCATGCGTCAACCTCGCGCGACCGGCGCGGCATTTCTCTCGGTGCGGACTATGGCGGTGCTGGCCTTCGCTTTTGTCTGCTCGGCCGCAATGGCGCAGTTGCAGTCACCGCCGGGGCGTCCCGGCGTGCTCGAGCTCCTGGTGAAGTGGACGCCGCTGCTGGCGCAGGGCTTCGTCTTCAACCTGCTCATCAGCTTTTGCGCGATGACGCTGGGCACCGCGGCCGGCGTGCTGCTCGGTCTGGCGCGCATCTCGCCGCACGCGCCGACGCGCGGCGCCTCGTGGATCGTCGTGCAGTTCTTCCGCAACGCGCCTTGGCTGGTGCTCCTGTTCTTCGTGATGTATCTCGTGCCCTTCGAGTTTCACATCGGGGGCAGGACGCTGCCGTTCCCGGACTGGATCAAGGCGTCGCTCGGACTGGCGTTGCCGATCATGGCCAACATGGCGGAGATCGTGCGCGGGGCGGTGCAGTCGATTTCGACGGGGCAGTGGGAGGCGGCGCGGTCGCTCGCCTTCACGCGCCGCCAGACGCTGTGGAAAATCATCCTTCCCCAGTGCATCAAGCGCATGATTCCGCCGTGGATGAACTGGTACGCGATTCTCACCATGGCGACGACGCTGGCGTCGATCGTCGGCGTCACCGAGATCATGACGCTGACCGGGCGCATCACCAACGCCGAAGGGCGCACCGACCTGCTTATTCCGATCTACCTCTACGTCCTGCTGTGGTTCTTCGGCTACTGCTATCCAATCGCGCGCTGGACGCGGCGGCTCGAGGCGCGCTACGCGAGAGCGTGATGAGCATGGACCGACCGGATCTCGACGCGTTCCTGCGCGACCACGGCATCGCGGCGCCGCGTCACGCACATGCGGCGGTGATGACCGTCGAGGAATCGCTGCGGCTAGTGCCGAAGCTGCCGGGAGCGAAGACCAAGAACCTGTTCCTGCGCGACAAGAAAGGGGTGCGGCACTTCCTGGTGACGGTGCCGCACGACCGTGCCGTGGATCTCGACGCGCTCGGCACGGCGCTCGGCGCCGTCCGGCTGGGCTTCGCGTCGCCGGAGCGGCTGCAGCGCCATCTCGGCGTTACGCCTGGATCGGTCAGCCTGCTGGCCCTGGTCAACGACCGCGCCGGAGCGGTCGAGTTCGTCATCGACCGCGCGCTGTGGGACGCCGACGCGGTGCAGGCGCACCCGCTGGTCAACACCGCGACGATGGTGCTGCCGCACGCCGACCTCGAACGCTTCGTCGCCGCCACCGGGCACAAGCCACGGGTGATCGATCTGAGCGCGACGCAAAAGCAGGGGGCCTCGTCATGACAGCTATCACGCCCGACGTTGCGATCGTGCGCGTCGTCGACGTGCACAAGTCCTTCGGCGCAGTCGAGGTGCTGCGCGGCGTGTCGTTCTCGGTCAAGGCGAACAAGGCAGTTTGCGTGATCGGTCCGTCGGGCTCCGGAAAGTCGACGCTGCTTCGCTGCATCAACGGCTTGGTGGCGGTGAACCGTGGCGAAATCTTCGTCGGGCCGCACGCGGTGCACACCCTGACCACCGATCAGCAGATGGTCGCGCTGCGCAAGGACGTGTCGATGGTGTTCCAGCAGTACAACCTGTTCCCGCACAAGACCGCGCTGCAGAACGTGATGATGGCGCCGGTCGAGGTGCTCGGCCAGCCGAAGGACGAAGTCGAGGCGCGGGCGCGCGCGCTGATGCTGAAGGTGCGCCTCGCCGGCAAGGAGCACAGCTATCCGGGAGAGCTGTCCGGTGGGCAGCAGCAGCGAGTCGCGATCGCGCGCGCGCTGGCGATGCGCCCGTCGGTGATGCTCTTCGACGAGGTGACGGCGGCGCTCGATCCGGAAACGGTGAAGGAAGTGCTGCTCACCATCCGCCAGCTGGTGGAGGAGGGCATGACCTCGATCCTGGTCACCCACGAGATGGCGTTCGCGCGCGAGATCGCCGATCACGTCTACTTCACCGACCAAGGCCTCATCGTCGAGGACGGCCCGCCGGCGCAGCTGTTTGGCGATCCGCAGAAGGAGCGCACGCGCGCCTTCCTGGAGCAGATCCTCTGAAGTCGCACGTTCGCGTCGCGGTAATCGGCGGTGGCGTCGTCGGCGCCAGCGTGCTGTATCACCTGGTGCGCGCCGGCTGGTCCGACGTGGTGTTGATCGAGCGCGACGAGCTCACGTCGGGCTCGACGTGGCACGCTGCCGGCGGCATGCATACGCTCAATGGCGATCCCAACGTCGCCAAGCTGCAGGAATACACGATCAGGCTCTACGAGGAGCTCGAACGCACGTCGGGGCAGTCGTGCGGCATTCATATAACCGGCGGCGTCAACCTCGCGGGCACGCCGGAGCGCATGGACTTCCTGAAGGTCGCATGTGCGCGCGCGCGCTACCTCGGGCTGGACATGGAGATGCTTAGCATCGACGAGGCCGCGCAGCGTTTTCCGCTGCTCGATAAGCGGCATTTCATCGGCGCACTGTACAACCCGCTCGAGGGCCACGTCGATCCCGCGGGGGTCACGCAGGCCTACGCCAAGGCGGCGCGCGACGGCGGCGCGGAAGTCCACCGCTTCACGCGCGTCACTGCGCTCGAACCGTGCGCCGACGGATCGTGGAACGTCGTCACCGACAAAGGCTCGCTTATCGCCGAGCACGTCGTCAACGCGGGCGGCTTATGGGCGCGCGAAGTCGGGCGTTTCGTGGGACTCGAGCTGCCGATCCTGGCGATGGAGCACCAGTACGTGATCACCGGCGACATCCCGGAGGTGATCGAATCGCCCAAGGAGATGCTCCACGTCATCGACTTCGAAGGCGAGATCTACATGCGCCAGGAAGGCCGCGGCATGCTCATCGGCACCTACGAGAAGGCGGGCGTGCCGTGGTCCGAGCGCGAAACGCCGTGGGATTTCACCCACGCGCTGCTGCCCAACGATCTGGAGCGCATCGCGCCGAGCCTGGAAGTGGGCTTCCGGCATTTTCCCGCGCTGGAGCGCGCCGGCATCCGGAAAATCATCAACGGGCCGTTCACATTCGCACCGGACGGCAATCCGCTGATCGGACCGATCCGGGGCCTGCGCAATTTCTGGGTAGCGTGCGGCGTGATGGCGGGATTCAGCCAGGGCGGCGGCGTGGGTCTCGCGCTGTCCAACTGGATGGTGAACGGTGACCCGGGTTTCGACGTCTGGGCGATGGACGTCGCGCGCTTCGGCGACTGGGCGACGCCGGCCTACACGCACGCCAAAGTGCGCGAGAACTACTCGCGTCGCTTTCGCATACGCTTTCCCAACGAGGAGTTGCCCGCGGCGCGGCCGCTGCGAACCACGCCCGCGTACGATCGGCTCGAGGCGCGCGGAGCCGTGTTCGGTGCGAGCTACGGCCTCGAGCACGCGCTGTGGTTCGCGCCGCAAGGGACCGAGGCGCGCGAGGACGTGACCTACCGGCGCTCGAACGCGCACGGGCCGGTCGGACACGAATGTCGCGCGGTGCGCGAGCATGTCGGCCTGCTGGAGATCGCCACTTTCGCGCGCTACGAAGTGCGCGGCGAAGGCGCGGGTGCATGGCTCGACCGCATGCTCGCCAACCGCCTGCCGCGCCCCGGTCGGATGACGCTCTCGCCGATGCTCGACGACAACGGGAAGCTCATCGGCGATTTCACGGTGGCAAATGCGGGGACGAGTCGCTTCATCGTGTTCGGCTCGGGGGTCGCCGAGCAGCATCACTTGCGCTGGTTCGAGTCGCACCTGCCTCCGACAGGCGTGACGCTGCGCTCATTGCGCAACGAATGGCTGGGATTCGCCATTGCCGGGCCGCGCTCGCGCGAGCTGCTCGCGCGCGTCTGCCGCGACGACGTGTGCCACGCGGCGTGGCCGTTCCTCGCCTTTCGCGCCACCGAGGTCGCGATGCTGCCGGCGCACGTCGGCCGCATCTCCTTCACCGGTGAGCTAGGCTATGAAATCTGGGTGCGTTGCGACGGAGCGCTCACGCTCTATGACGCGCTGGTCAATGCCGGCGCGGACCTGGGCCTCGTGCATTTCGGCGCGCGTGCGCTGCAATCGCTGCGCCTGGAGAAAAGCTTCGGCACGTGGGCGCGCGAGTATCGTCCGGTCTACACGCCGGCGGAAGCGGGACTCGACCGCTTCGTCGACGTCGACAAGGGTGACTTTATCGGACGCGCTGCGGTGCTGCGCCATCGGAAGCAGCCACCAGCGCGCCGGCTTGTGACGCTGCGCCTCGACGCGACCGACGCCGACGCGATCGGCGACGAGCCGGTGTGGCACGATGGCAAGGTGGTCGGCTGGATCACTTCGGGCGGCTACGGCCACTGCGTGGGAAAGTCGATCGCGATGGGATACGTGTCCACCGCGCTGGCGCTGCCGGATGCGCTGTTCGAAGTCGAGATCCTCGGCGAGCGCCGCCGCGCGGTGCTGTGTGCGCAGCCGCTGCACGATCCGGACGGCGGGCGCATGCGCCGAAGCTGACGGGCTATCCCTGCGCGCGCAGCGCCGACAGCGCCTGCGTGGCGGCGGCGCGGATCATCCGCGTTTCCGCCATCACCGTCACGAAGCGAAAGCCCTGGGCGACACGTTGCTTTGCATCGTCGACCGAAAAGGCGTGGATGCCGGCGATCTTGCCCGCCGCCCTCGCCGCCGCGCATATCGCGGCGATGCCGTCCTCGGTCTGCTCCGGAAGCTGCGGCAGGTCGGGCGAATGGCCGAGTGAGATGTTGAGGTCGGCCGGCCCGATGAAACAGCCGTCGACACCGTCGACCGCGAGGATGTCGCGCGCGTTGGCCAGTCCCTCCGCCGACTCGATCATCACCAGCGTCAGCAGCGTGTCGGCCGACTGCGCGTAATAGTCGGCACCGCCGTAGATCGCGCCGCGAACGGGGCCCCAGCTGCGCGCGCCCTTTGGCGCGTAGCGCACGCTTTGCACCACCGCTTCGGCCTGCGCGCGATCGTTCACCAGGGGAACGATCACGCCGTACGCGCCCAGGTCGAGAACGCGCTGGATGTACATCGGCACGTTCGCCGGTACGCGCACGATCGGCGTGGCCGGCGTCGAGCTCAACGCCTGCAGGCTCATCGAGACGTTGTCGAGGTTATTCTCGCCGTGCTGAAGATCGACCACGACGAAGTCGTAGCCGGAATGACCGAGCCACTCGGCGATCAGCGGCGACGCCGAGCTGCACATCGTTCCGAATGCCGGCTTGCCCGCGCGTGCTTGCTGCTTGGTGAGATTGGGGCGCATGGCTTGCCTGGTTCTTGGGAGCGCGAGACTACTCGACCTTGATGCCGGTGTCCTTGGCGAGCTTTCGCCAGCGCACGACTTCGCTTTTCATCAGTGCGTCGAATTCCTCGGGCGAGCCGACGCGCAGATTGCCGCCGAGGCTGGCGAGCCGTTCCTTCACCTCGGCAGACTCCATCGTCTTGCGCAAGTCGGCGTTGAGCCGCTCGATGATCGGGCGCGGCGTTCCCGCGGGCACGACGATTCCGTACCACAGCGTGAACTCGTAGCCCGGGATCGCGCTCTCGGCGATGGTGGGGGTGTCGGGCAGCGATGGCAGCCGCGTCTTGCCGGTGACCGCGATCGCCTTCAGCTTGCCGGTCTTGAGGTGTCCCTCGACCGGGCCCGTCGACGTGAAAAGCAGTTGCACCCGATCGGCGAGCAGATCGGTGATCGCGGGACCATTACCCTTGTAGGGGACGTGCGTGAGGTCGATGCCGGCCTGACTCTTGAACCACTCGCCCGAAATGTGGTTGGTGCCGCCGTTGCCCCCCGACGCGTAGTTGATTTGGCCCGGCTTGGCCTTGGCCAGCGCGATCAGCTCCTTCGCGTTGCTGGCGGGAAGGCTCGCTGTGGCGACGAGCACGTGCGGATAGTCGAGCACCATGCCCACCGGCGCGAAATCCTTCAACGGGTCGTAGGGTGGCGACTCCTGCAGGCTGGGCACGAGCGTGAAGTCCGACGGCGCGAGCAGGATGGTGTAGCCGTCGGCCGCCGACTTCGCCGCGGCCTGGGTGCCGATGAGCCCCGTAGCGCCGCCGCGGTTGTCGACCACCACCTGC
This sequence comes from Betaproteobacteria bacterium, assembly GCA_040005035.1. GTDB lineage: Bacteria > Pseudomonadota > Gammaproteobacteria > Burkholderiales > Casimicrobiaceae > PALSA-1003. The sequence goes on from JBDTZQ010000025.1 coordinate 8,402, forward strand.
TGACTTAGGAATTCGCCGAGCTTCGCGGCGACGATGCGCCCCACGAAGTCGGACGTGCCGCCCGGCGGAAAGGCGATGATCATCTTGACCGGCCGATTCGGATACGGCTGCGCGAGGGCGCTCCCGGGCGCCATCGCCATTGCCATTAGCATGAGCACGCCGCACACCGCGAAAACGATCGCGCGTGAGTATTTCATCGAATCTCCTCCGTTATCGCCAACGACCGCGTCACATCGATAGCCGAGTCGCGGCAGGCTCGCCCAACCGAGGGCAGACTCTAAGCAATCTTTGATCGAATATCAACGCAATGCTACGATCCGCGGGTCATCGCGTCGCCGCGATGCCGCAGTAGCCGAGCGATAACGCATTGCGATCATGCATTTGCGACGAAGCGGTGCTGACGCACCCGCCGCGAATTCACCCTGAAGCCTGACGTCCTCCTCATCGGGCCGTTGATCCCGGACACGATGGCGCAGCTCGACGCTGCGTACATCGTGCATCGCTACGACCTCGCGTCGGACAAGGGCGCGCTCGTCTCGCGCCTGTCGCATGTGAGCGCCATCGCCACGCGCGGCGACTATGCGCTGCCGCGCGAGCTCATGCGGCGGTTGCCCAATGTCAAGATCATCGCGTCGTCGGGGACGGGCTACGACGGCATCGACGTCGCGGCTGCCCGCGAGCTCGGCATCGCGGTGACGCATTCGCCGGGCGCGGCGGCCGAATGCGTCGCCGACGCGGCGTGGGCGCTGATCCTGGCAACCGTCCGGCGCACCGTGTCGCAGGACCGGTTCGTGCGTTCAGGCGAGTGGCTGCGGGGCAGCGCGCCGCTCACCGAAAAGGTGTGGGGCGGGCGGCTCGGCATCGTCGGATTGGGTCGCATCGGACGCGCAGTGGCGCGTCGCGCCGAGGCATTCCGCATGGAGGTCGCGTACTACGGCCGCCATCGGCAGGGCGACGTCGCCTACCGCTACTACGCCGACCTGGTCGCGATGGCGCGCGACGTGAAGATGCTGCTGGTCGCGGTGCCGGGCGGCGCCGAGACGCGAGGGCTCGTTTCGCGTGAGGTCATCGATGCGCTGGGGCCTGATGGATATTTTTTCAACGTCTCGCGCGGCTCGACCGTCGACGAGCCGTACCTCGTCGACGCGCTGGTGAACCGCCGCCTCGCCGGCGCCGGGCTCGACGTGTTCGCCGACGAGCCGCGCGTGCCCACGGCGCTGTTCGCGCTCGATCACGTCGTCCTGCAGCCGCACGCCGGCAGCGGCACGACCGCGACGCGCAACGCGCTTGGGCAGTTCGTCGTCGACAACCTCGCCGCGTTCTTCGCGGGCGAGCCGCTGGTGTCGCCCGTCTAGCGAGCGGCGCACCGGCATGCCGGCAGCCTTAGCCGCCGATGATCTTCAGGTTGAATGCGCGCTGCACCAGCCAGACCACGGCGACCAGCGCGATCGCCGCCGAGCCGAGCAGGAAAACGCCGCGCTGATAGAACGCGCTCCCGCGCAACGCATACGCCACGGGCAGGAACACGCCGACGATGGCGAGCTGTCCCACCTCCACCCCAAGATTGAACGCGACGAGTGCGATGAGCAGCGATTCCTGCGGCAGACCTAGATCGGCGAGCACCGAGGCGAATCCGAAGCCGTGGATCAGGCCGAAGCAGAACGCGATGAGCCAGCGCTTGCGGTAGACGACGGGCCAGAGGTTGTTGAGCGCGGCGAGCACCACCGACAGCGCGATGGCCGACTCGACCAGGCGCGACGGCAGCGTGACCACGCCGAGCGCGGCGAGCGACAGCGTGATCGAATGCGCCAGCGTGAACGCGGTGACGACCTTCACCACGTCCCAGAAGGTGTCCGCGAAGCTGGCCGCCGGCTCCCAGCGTTGTCCGGGAATCGTCGACCTGACCAGCACCGCCGGCAGCAACAGCGACAACAGGAACAGGATGTGATCGAAGCCGGTCCAGATGTGCCATATACCCTCGTTCCCGTAATCGAGGAATTGCTGCCACTTCGACAGCGCACCCAGCGTGAAGCTCTGGTCGGGCGTGTCTGCCGAGAAGATGCCGGCGCGCGTGTCACCCTGGTATTCGAGCCGCAGCAGCCCGCGATGCTGCGGGTCGATGTCGAAGAACAACCGGTAGCCGACCGCAAGCGATTTGGGCGCTGCGGCGCAGGTCGCGCTGAAGCGGATCACCGCGTACGCGCCGTCGCTGTGGTTGTCGATGAGATGCCCGGTCGCGCTGGCGGGGCAGGGCGCGCCCGCGGGCCCCAGACGCAGTCGCGACAGCGCGTAGGCGTCGATGTCCGCCTGCTTCGCCTTCACCTCGCCCCATGTGATGTCGCCATCCTGGTTCGCGTCCAGGCCGAGGGCGAAGTCGAGGTCGCGCAGCGCAATGTCCCACTGGCCGGCGACGGTGTCGCCGTCGACGTTTAGTGTGATGTAGCTGTCGGAGGGCTTGTGCGCGATCGCCGGCAATGCCCAGGCTAGGAGCATCAGCGTCGACGCGATCAGCCAGCGTCTCATGGTTTGACCGCGGGTTTGACCCCGGGTTTGACCCCGGGCGTGGCGGGCTTGGTTGGCGTTGCCCCGGGTGCGGGTGGCGCCGGCAGCGCTGCACCTTCGGTGGGCAGCCTTGCGCTGCGGGCGATCGCGGCGACGGCCGGGTATTCGATGCGCGTGTCGTCGAGCCAGCGCCGCACCATGTCGAGAGCGGCTGCATCGTTGGTCGCCGCCGCGGACTCGGCGAGGACGCGCAGGTCCGCCGCCTCGCGCTGCACTTTCTGATTGTCGACGGCGTAGCGAAGCGCACTCCTGGCGTCGCCGTTGAGTGAAAGCTCGAAGCGCGCGTTCTCGCGCAGGTGGACCGTGTCGCCGCGCGCGTGGCTCGCGTCGAAGCGCGCGCGCAGCGTCTGGATTGAATTCGTGGCCTCGGGGACCTTGAGCGCCTGTTGCGCCAGCGCAAGGCGCAGCAGCAGGATGTCGACTCGCGCGCGGTCCTTGAGCAGCGCCGCCACTTCGGCAGGGCGTCCCTGGTCCAGCAGCCAGTCGGCGTACGCGGCCATGGCGTACAGGTCGGTGTCGTCGGCGGCCAGCGCCGCCGTGAAGTGCGCTTCCGCCGCAGCGTCGCCGCCGCGATGTGCGATTTCGCCGAGAAGCGTCTCTCCCCAGTTGCGCGCAGCGGCGTCGACGCGCGACATCGATTGCAGTGCCGTTTGCACCGACGCCTGCGCCGCCGAGGCATTGCCGGTCATGGCGTCGATTGCTGCGGTGCAGATCACGGCGTAGATCGACGGCGCGACGTTGGCGAGGCGCGTGCAATCGGCGCGTGCCGGGGCAAATTTGCCCTGCACGGTCAGCACCGTGGCGCGGGTCAGCAACGCCTGCGCGTTGCCGGGCTCGCGCTGCAGCACCGTGTCCAGATCGACAACGGCGGGGTCGAACTCGTGACTGCTTTGCAGGATGGTCGCGCGCAGCACCAGCACCGGCGTCGGCGCCTGAGGATCCTTCCACCATCGGGCGAGAGCAGCCTGCGCGTAGCCGAGGAAGCGCGGATCGCCTTCGACCCGCGAGGCGCGAACGTACGCGCTGGCGAGCGCGAGCGCCGGCGCGAGCTCGGCGGGCGCCTTGGCGGCGGCTGCCTGCAGCGCCTTGAGGTCGCGAAACTCCGCGACACTACGGCTCGGCAGGCGCTCGAGTACCTGAGCGTCGTCAGACGGGATGAAAGGCGCGGCGTTGACACACCACGCAAGGTGCGCGCACGCCAGTGCGGTAGCGCTGGCAAGGCGGAGCTTCAGCGGTGTGCGGTGCCCTTGCATTGGGTTGGCGGTGTGTGGGCGGTGCAAAGCAAGCGCCGGACCATGCTTCGGCCCGGCAGCGTCAAGGAGAGCGTTGGGAGGCGCTGCCGCGCACGCCGCGGGAGGCGGTCGTGCGCGGCAACGGTTTCACGGTGTTGCGATCAGACCCGCCTACTGGTTGGCGGGAATGCCGTTCGCGCCGTTCGGCGAGCCTGGCAGTGGCGGACGCAGGAACGGGAAGAAGTCGTCGAACTGGCTAGCCTCCACCAGCACACCGTCGGTGTACGGCAACGTCGCGCTCGCCGGCTTGCCCGGGCCGGGCGGCAGCAGGTAGCCCATCACCACGCGCACCGCGATGTCGACGACGTCGTCACCGGGCCGGCGCCCATTCGGAAAGCCGGCCGGATCGCAGCCGGGGTTGCTCAGCACCAACGCGCCGTCGACGAAGCATGCCGCCGCGCCGAGGCTGTTCTGCGCGGCCTTGGCGGTGACGGGGAGAGCGGTGTTGAGACGGATCATCTCCGAGGGAGTGACTGTCTTCGCTTGGTTCACGTTCGCTACGCCGGTGAGGAATACCGAGACGAGATCGCTACGCGGAAACACGCTCGGCGCCTGCACGCCAGCCGACGCATAAAGCGAAGCGATCAGCGCGGGAAGCGTCGGGTTGGTGACGTAGTTTGCGAATTGGCCGTCGTCCTTGGGCTCGCTCATGTTGAACTTGTCCTTGTCCGGCAGGCCGATCACCACTTCGTTCACCAGCGGCATGCCCAGGCGCGACACCTGCACGAAGCCACCCGTGTTGGATGTGTCGGGCAGATTGAGCTTGCGCGCCGGCAGGCTCGCCGTCGCCCATACACCGATGACCGGATCGGCCGCCGTGGTCAGGCACGAGATGGGGACCTCGAAGGCGATGCTGGTGATGTTCTTGACCCCGGTGGCGTTACCCGATCCGCTGCGCGAGCCGATAATCCGCGCCGCGGGAATGTTGAACAGGTCGAAGATCTCGCCGAGATTGACGCCGAAGCCTTCCTTGCGCTGGCCGACGAACACGCGCGGGAACGTTCCCGCCGGCGGAGTGCAGCCGGGGATGTTCATGCCGCGGATGTGCATCGCCGAGTAGCCGGGGTAGTCGGGGATCGACTTGTTGCCGATGTTGTCCATCGGTTTCTCGTACGACGTTCCTCCTACCAGAGGCAGAACCGGCTCGCGCGTCGCAGTGCGGCTCGCGCCACGCAACAGGTCGACCGTGAACGACTGCACGACGTTCAGGGCGGCTACGCCGCCGGTGGTGATCTGTCCCGAGTTGACCAGCGGAATAGGGATGTCCTTGCCGCCGATGTTGAGCGTGGTGCTGCGCAGAGAATTGGTGAAGCGGAACGAGAAGGTCAGGTCCTCACGCGCGTCGCCGTTGTTGTCGACGTGCACTTCGTACACCGCGTCCGGGTCCATCTGGAAGAAGTTGGGGCCTGCGTACGCATCCTGCAGCGGAATGTAATTAGCGATGAAGACGACGTAACCGTCGCGCCCGGTTTCGTAACTGCGGAAAACGTAGGTATCGGTGTTGTCGACCTTCGGATACTGCGTGATCATGGGCGCTTCGCGGTGGCTCGATGCTTGTGCTCCGAATCCGCAAACCAACGCTGCGAGTCCTAGCCCCGCGGCGACTGACTTGGTAACTGCTTTCATCTTCGTGACTCCTCTTATGAATAAACGACGTCCTTGGCACCGGTACGAACGACGCCAATGCTGGACCTGCCCTTTGCGATCGCCCGCCGAGCACCCCCATGCGCGCGCGGCGCCCGCCCATCCGGTCTCACCCCTGCCAATACGAACGCGGCGCGTCTTTGGATGCGCTTTTGTTCTTCCGGACGCATGATGGTCGGATGGCGCCGCCCGCGTCCCTAGGACTGCCGCTGAAAACGGTGTAGGGAAATACCTACGGCGCACCGTGTTCGGACTGCTGACACACAGGGCGACTCGCGCAGCGTGTCAGCCGCCGCCTGCATTGCCGCGTTATCTGGTTCGAGGAGTCACCGTCGTGGTGGCGCGGACCTACCCGCGTCCCGACCCAAGGAGAGAAAACGATGAAAATCAAGAACGTTTGCGCGGTCACACTGGTAGCTGCGGCATTGGGGGCCGGGCTCGCCGCCCCCGCGCTTGCCGCAGTCACGGTCACCGTCGGCACGCCGCCCCCGGCGGTTCTGGTCGAGCCGGTGCCCGCGGTACGGCACGGCCATGTCTGGGTGCCCGGCTATTGGCGATGGAACGGGAACAAGCACGTCTGGGTCAAGGGGCATCATGTCGCGGCCCGGCATGGCTATCGCTACGTGCCGGATCAGTGGGCCGAGGTCAACGGACGCTGGGTCTATCATCCGGGCCACTGGGCCCGCTAGGCGCGTCTCGTAGCGCACGGCGATCCGCTACAATCGCCGTGCAATTCCGATTGCCCGTTTAGGCGCGCCGGTGGCGCGCCGCTTGGCATCGGCTGCGGAGATCCCATGCTCAGGCTGACGAGCGAAGACATTCTCGACAAGGTACGCAAGGCGTTCGCGCCGTTCCATGTGGTTGCGGAACTGCAGGACTACCATCGCCAGCTCGGCTTCCGGGTCTACGCCGACAACGACGAGATCATCGGCACTTTCGAGGGGAGCCTGATGGAGGATCTGCGCAATCCCGCGAACTTGAAGCAACTCATCCTCGACACGCGCTCGATGATCGAGAGTCGTGGAAAGCAGCTGAACCCCTGGGTCTTCGAATCGTGATCCGATCGCCCCGCGCCTGAGCCGGGCCGGTAGCGCGATGGATTTTCAGCAGGGAATCCAAGGACCATTGCGTCCGGGCCGGCGACATTCGCGAGAGTCTGCGACGAATTGGTCAACCGGCACGCCAACGCGGTTGTGCGCTTGCTGATCGGCAAATCGAGAAAGTGATCCTGCGCTACGAACGGCGCGCCGTGGATTCCTCCGGCGGACGGACATTACGAAACGTCGCCAGCAACAGCAGGTCGTAGACGATCTTGACCGAGCCGCCGATCACCAGAGGCCAGCCGAATCCCGATACGCCGAGCAGATAGCCCGCGAACAGCGGCCCGATCGACGAGGCGAGACTTTTCGCGACCGCGGTCAGGCTTGCCGCGGCGGCACGCTCCGCCGGGGGAACGATTGCCATGACGTACGAGTTGCGCGTCGGTACATCCATCTGCGAGAGCGCGCTTCGCGCCACCAGGAGCGCGATGGCCCATCCCAGCGACGGCGCCAGCGGCACGAGCAGCAGCAGTACGCTCGAGGGCAGGTGCGTAAACACCATGGTGTTGACCAGGCCGAAGCGATCGGCGATGCGCACCGCGACGAGATACGAGAACGCCGAGACCGTTCCCGTCCAGAAAAAGATGCTGCCCGCCACCGCGACGGAGAGCTGGAATTTCTGAAACAGCCACAGCGCGAGCAACGACTGCACGATGAACCCACTGCCGAACGAATCGAGGCTGAACAGCGCCGCCAGCAGATACACCGTCCGCCTGGAGTGTCGCAGCGGCGCGGCGGGCGCTTCCGGCTCGACAGCGAGCGTGACCGGAAGCTTCCGGTAGATCGTCGCGGCGGCGATTCCAAGCATCCCATACAGAACGAACATGCACTGCAGCGCCGTCCTCGCGTCGAGCTGCAACGCCGCCTGAGCCAGTTCGGGAAGTCCCGCGAAAAGCGCTCCGCATGCGCCGGACAGCGCGCCCACCAGGCTGTATCGCGCGAACACCGACGTGCGCCGCTTCGCATCGGCGAGGCGCGCCAGCACCGCCTGCTCGAGCGGAAGGAACACGCTGACGTCGCCGCTCGACGGGTTGAGCGTGCCGACGGTTGCGATGAGCAGCAGCGGCCAGAAATCGCTTGCCAGCGCGAACGCGAATCCTGTCGCCGCCATCAGCGCGGTCGCCGCGAGCAACAGGCTGCGATAGCTGAAGCGGAATGCGTGATGCCCGACCAGAAGCGTGAGCAACCCCGAACCGAGCAGCGTGGCGGTTGCGATCACGCCGACCTCGAATGGCGTGAGTCCCAGCGAGATCAGGTACACCGGAAGCAGAAGGCTCACGTAGCCGTCGGCGAACGCGCGCACCCCGCGCACCGCGAACAGGCGTCGAATGTCCGGCGACATCATGGGCGTGACGACGACACGAGTGCCCGCGTCCCCTCAAAGACGTGCGACAGGACGTGGACGGGGCACCGTCTTGGAGAGAGCGCTCGCTGCAACATGCGCTCCGGGGGTCCTGCGTGCCCCCGACCGCTAACCTACACCAACACCTCCGTCCCGGCAAACCACGCTTCGCCGAGAGCCGCGTTCGCCTTCCGAGGTCAGCGCCGCGCCATGGTTCCCGGCACCGCACGCGGCACGACGCGCAGCACGGCGCCGGGCCGCACCAGCGGGCGGAGCCACCACCAGGCGAAGGCATCGCGCACCGCCCACGCCAGCGATCCGATGGCGAGCGCGCTGATCAGCCAGCGCCAGGCGGGCGCCTGCGCGGACGCCGCGAGCGCTGCCGGCTGCGCCATCCAGTCGGCAGCCAGGAAGACCACCAGGGTAGCGATGACTCCGAGGTTGATCGTCAGCAGCACATGCAGGATGCGCTCGTTCGGCGGGAGGATGCGCGTTGCATTCTCGATGAACTCGTCCCAGCACGTTACGACGATCTCGACGACGAGCAACGCGAGCACGATCCACGCCGTGCCGCCATGCCACTCGAACCAGGCGAGGCCCGCGAAAAGCAAGGCGTAGTTGAGCTCGCGCAGCGAATGCACGCCGATTTCTGCGCGCGCCGAAGGGCGCTGCGGGAGCCGCTCGACCAACTCGTGATTGAATAGGGTGTCCCATCCCCCGACGGCGCCTTGCGCGACCAGCATCCACGGCAGGAGAGCGTACGCGTCCATCGAGCGTCATTGCGCCGGATTGCCCGCGCCAGGCGCGGCGCGATGCGTGCGGTTCCACCACAGGATTCCGCCGCCCGAGACCGCGGCCAGCAGCACCAGCGAATTGCCGGCCACGAACACCGCATCGCCTTGCAGCGCGCTGTAGCAGATGAACCCGATCGACGCAGCGATCTGACCGACGAAGAACCAGCGGCCGATGCCCTTGGTCGTGTGCTCGCTCCATTGTTTCCAGGCCTGGCCGGCCATCGTCGTGAACAGCAGCAGCACGCTGCACCAGCCCACCGCGTTCACCTGCCACGCACTCATCAGTTGATGCGCGCGTCGGCGCCCTGTGCAGGGGATTGCTTGGCGCCATTCGCGGCGCGAATTTCCGTTTGGTATCGGCGCAGCTTGTTGTACAGCGTCTTCGTGCTGACGCCGAGGATTCGCGCTGCCTCGTCCTTGGTGCGGCAACGCGACAGCGTCTGCAGGATCAGCCGCTGCTCGACGTCGGCGAGCGATTCGCCCACGCGGATTTGGATCGACCCGTGTTCACCCGTTGCAACCGGGGCGGGGGGTGGCAGCGCATCGCGGTCCACGCCGGGGTGGGTGATGATGCGCGACTCGGCGAGTATGTAGGCGCGTTGGACAACGTTGCAGAGCTCGCGCACGTTGCCCGGCCAGGCGTAGCGCTCCAGCCGCGCCAGCGCCGATTCGCTGAATGCCTTGGAGGTGCCGCCCGCCGCATTGAGCTGCGCAAGGAAGAATTCGGCAAGCAGCCGGACGTCGCCGGCGCGCTCGCGCAGCGGAGGCACGTGCAGCGGCACGACTTGCAGCCTGTAGAGAAGATCCTCGCGCAGCTTCCCTTTCCGAACGGCCTCGCGTGGGTCGCGATTGGTGGCGGCGATGACGCGCACGTCCACCGTGATGAGCTCGGAAGAGCCGACGCGCGACACCCTGCGGCTTTCCAGAACACGCAGCAGGCGGACCTGCAGCTCGAGGGGCATCTCGGTCACCTCGTCGAGGAACAGCGTGCCCCCGTGGGCGCGCTCGAAGTAGCCCGCATGCTGGCGCAACGCGCCGGTGAAGCTTCCTCGCTCGTGGCCGAAAAGCTCGCTCTCGATCAGCGTCTCCGTCACCGCGCCGCAATTGAGTGCCAGGTATGGCCCTTCCGCGCGCGCGCTGGCGGCGTGAAGACGGCTCGCCACGAGCTCCTTGCCCGTGCCGCTCTCTCCGACGATGAGCACCGTCACGTCGCTGCGGCCGATGCGCCCGATAGTCGACGCCAGGCGCTTCATCTCCGGGGATTCCCCAACGAGCGGGGGCGCTACGGGTGCGTCGGTAATCGGTGCTGGCGGCATTGCGCTCTCTGAGTTTGAAGACACGTGGATTGTCCCCAATCCGCCCGGCCGCGCCAGAGGACTCGCGCTCGAGTTGATGTAGGCGGGCGCCTACAACGCGCCAAAAAACCGGGCGGCGCATGAAACCATGGCCGCCCGGAACGGAGAAACGCTGTCTGCTTACTTGCCCTTGTTCATCCCGCCGCCCGGGCCGGTGCTCGAGCCGGTGGCGCCGCCGCTGGTCGTGGAGGAGCCCGCCATGTTGTTGCTGCCCATCGAGCTGCCGCCGTAGCCGTACATCTGGTTGATTTCGTCGGAGCTAAGGCCCTTGTTCGACTTGTCCATCGAGTCCCAGCGCCGGCCCTGCTCGTCCATGTAGGCCTTGCGCGAGATGCGCCCGTTGTTCTTGCTCGAATAGTCGGTCATCCAGCCCGAAAACGAATTCGGTGCCGTCGCCTTCATGTTGTTATCGGGTGCCTTGGGATTGTTCTGGCCGACCGGCGGGGTGCCTGTCTGCGCCGACGCCGCCACTGCAATGCTCATGCCGAGCGCGACGAGCAGCGCGGCGGGGGAACGCATATTGTGCTTCTTCACGATTTCGATCTCCTCTGTGCGCTGAATTGCGCGTCTGTTACACCCAGTCCGGTGGCGAGGTTTCGATTCCACGCTGCCGACTCTTCAAGGCCGCGGAAATCCGCGGCACCTGCCTTGCCCCGTGCGCGTTTCGACACGCACCAATGCCCATCGTCCGCAAAGATCGTGCCGAGAGGGCACTCTGCGGAGGCGAGTGCGTGAGGAGAAGGATGCGCACCTGCCAAGGTGCAAATCTTTCCGGTAATTCGCGACATAGGCAGTAGGGCGTTCATTCGGGCGGAGACCGACATTGAACCTCGAGCACCGTTCGTAGGCGCAGCGCCTACAACAATTGCGCAAAACAAGTGTCGGTGGCAGCTGATCCGCCGATTGCGGCAGCACGCAAGGCGCGCTAGGTTGCATCGCATCGGCCTCGCCGTCGCCGTCAGCGCGTTGATGCTGGTGTCGATCGTCGCGTTTATGGCGCTGGTGCAGCCCGGGAGCATTGTCGCCGCGGAGTTATTCGCGCCGTACGCGTTATGGGTGGCGTTCGCGACGGCGCTCACCACCGCCATCTGGCGGCTGAACCGCACCGGAGCGCCGCGCACGCATCGCGTGCGAGCCACGGCGCGCTAGCGCGCGCGACGGTCGAAGTCAGCTACCCGGGTCGGCCTGCCGGTTTCCCGCCCACGCGCCCAGCGTGTCGCCGGGAACGTCGCCCATCGCCTCGGCGAGGCGGACCGGCGCGGCGGCGAGCAACGTTCCAGGGGGAGGACGCTGCGGGTCGATGCCCAGCGCCGCAATCCCCGCGCGCGTGTCGGCGTCGGTCAGCGCGTGCGCCAGCGCCGTTTCGTCGATCCACGCGGGCGCATGCCTGCGCAGCCGAAGGTAGACACGACCGGATTGCTGGTCGGCGAACACGACCTCGTCGAAAAGCGCGGCGCAACGCACCAGAAATCCGGTGTTCCGCGCGGCCTCCTGCGCTCTGCGATCGGCGAATAACGACGACGGCGAGGTGGCGTCGACGTCCACCCGGCGAAAGCGCTCGATGTCGAGCATGCGTCCCACGTCGAGGATGTTGAGCACCTCGTTGCTTCCGAACGCGACGGTGCGCGGCCGCTCGCCCAGAGCGACGCTGTTGTCGAGGAATTCGAAGCGCAGACGCTTGTCGCCGCGCCGTATCCAGGTGAAAAAAAGCTCCGGAATGCCCGAGTACGCGTCGATGCAATGCGCCAGCGTGTCGTCGACGGCCTTGTAGCGCCCGACCTCCAGTCCACGCCGCCACGCGCGCTCGACCAGCGACTCGGGTGGCGTGATCATGAAGAAGAGATAGACCACGTGTCCGAAGCGGGTCAGCAGGTTGCTGCCGGCCTCGCTTGAATCGGGGGCGAAGCTGTCGAAGCGGAAGCGGTCGATGAGCAGGTGCGACATCTCGCCGCACGCCGCCTTCGCGGCCATGTAGCGGTCGAGCTTCTGGTCGATGATGCGCACCTCGTCGCCGGTAAAGGCCCCGCCGTATTTGTAGGCGGTGGCCAGCGAGCCGCAGTCGAGCAGCTGCTTGCGCCAGATGTCCGGACTAATGAGCGCGAACTCGCTCCAGCGCACGCCGATCTGGCCGGCAAGTGCCTTCTGCATCGGACGAAGCGTGCTTTTTCCGGATGCGGAGGCGCCCTTGGTATTCATCACCACCGGCTCGGGCTGCCGCGGCAGCATCGTGTAGCCCTCCGCGCGCGCCGCGCTCGCCAGCCACGGATCGAGCATCCGGCCGATCTCCTCGCCGGCGAAGTCATTGCACGCCTGCGCCGTCACCAGTCTACCGATGAGCTCGTGGCCGCCCCACGCGTGCCCATGCCGAACCCGCAACGCTGACACGACGTGCAACAGCGCGTGATGAACAGCCTTTTCGAAGCGGTCTTCGCCGGCGCCGGCCTTGCGTTCCCATTCCGCTAGGACGCGCTGCTCGCGGGCGGCGTCGGTTTCAACCTCTTCGTCCGGCGCGGGTCCACCGAGCAGAAGGCGCAGCAGGCCTCCTCGCGGGGGTGGCGAGGGCGGCGGGGGATGCAGCAACCGCGTCAGCTCGAGGTCGACGGTTGTGGTGATGCGCGCGCGCGCCGCGCTGTACGCACCTTCGATGGCTTCGACGTGGGGTGCGACGCAGCGCTCGAGAAGCGTCGCGATGATGTGGCGGAAATTGATCCCGAGGTCCTCGATACGGGCGCCGTCGGGCACCGAGAAATTCGCCGTGACGCGTATCAGCAGCTCGTGAAGCGCGAGCCGCTGCGGGCGAAAAGCTACGAGGTCGGCGAGCTCGAACCCCGTCAGGTCGCGCCATTCCTCGGCGTCCGAGACGCGGGTGAAGACATTTTCCTCGCGAAATATCGTCGAGAGATGCAGGAGATCGCGCGGAACCTGCGAGCGGATGCCGGGACTCCACGGCCCGTGGTCGGTGGTCGGCGGCGCTTCGGAACGATCCATTGGCGCGATTGGCAACCCGCATCGCGCGCCATGCCTGATGCACGACGCAGCGCGCCTATTTCACCACAACAATCCCGCGCGCGCCGATTTCTCCACCCGCAAGCCGTGGACCCTATAATCGCCCGATCGCACGTCAAATCCAGGGAGAGAATCGATGCGCCATCCACCGCTGTCCCGTCATCCGCGGTGCTACGCGGCGATGGCGCTCTTGTCGTGCATCCTGCCGCACGCGGGCGCGGCATTCGCCGATGGCAGCCCGTTCTTCAGCGCGTCGCAGGTCGCGCAGGGCCGCTGGCAGTACTCGCAGAAATGCGCGGTGTGCCACGGTGCGCAGCTGCAGGGGACCGGCGCGCCGGCGTTGAAGGGCAAGCCGTTCGTCGAGCAATGGGGAAGCAAGAAGCTCTCCGAGCTCTACGGCTACATCCATTCCAACATGCCGCTGGGACGCGCCGGTACGCTGCCCAACCAGGAATATGCCGACATCGTCGCCTACGTGCTCGCGCAGAACGGCCTGCCGGCGGGCAACGAGATGCTCACTCCGAAATCGTCGATGGATCGCGCGCTCGACCTGTCGCCCGACACCAGCCGGGCGGTTGGAGGGGTTGCGCCGGCGCCGGGCGAGATCAGGATCGGCGAGCTCTACGGCAAGCTTGCCCAGCCGAGCACGTCGCGTCCCACGCAGTCCGAGCTCGACGCCGCCGACGCTTCGACGACCGATTGGCTGATGTACAACAAGGGCTATCGCGGCGCGCGCTACTCGACGCTGTCGCGGATCAACACTCGCAACGCGGGCCGGCTGCGTCCTGTGTGCATTTTTCAGCTCGGCGAGCTCGGAACGTTTTCGACAGGTCCGGTCGTCTACGACGGCATCCTGTATGCGACCACGCATCTGGGCACCTACGCGATCGACGCGACCACGTGCCGCAAGATCTGGACGCACCAGCACGTCGCGCAGGGCCCGGAGATGAACGCCACCAACAAGGGCGTCGCCATCGCCGGCGGCCGCGTGATCCGCGGCACGCAGGACGGGTTCCTTTACGCGCTCGACGCCAAGACCGGCGAGCGGCTGTGGCTTCGCCAGGTGGCCGACTGGAGCATCGGCGAAGGCGTCGGCGCGGCGCCGATCGTGTGGAACGATGTCGTCTACGTCGGCAAGGCCGGCGGCGACTGGGGCATCCGCGGGCGCATGCTGGCGTTCAATGTCGCCGACGGATCGCTCGCATGGGCGTTCGATCTCATCCCCGGCGGCAACGCGATCGGCGCCGACACGTGGAAGGACTCCGCTTCGACCGAGCACGGTGGTGGCGCAGCGTGGGTCACCTACGCGCTGGATCGCGACACTGGAACGTTGTTCGTGCCGGTCGGCAATCCCGGCCCTGACTTCAAGAAGAGCATGCGCCCCGGGGCCAACCTCTTCACCATCTCGACGGTCGCGCTCGACGCGAAGACCGGCAAGCTCAAGTGGTGGTACCAGCTGCGGCCCAACGACGATCACGACTGGGATGCGACCGTGGTCTCGCTATTCGACAGCGCCGGCCGGAAGCTCGTTGCGACCGCAGGCAAGGAAGGCATCCTGCACGTCGTCGACCGCGCCGACGGCAAGCTCGTGTTCAAGCTGCCGATGACGACCCTGCTCAACCACGACGCGCCGCTCACGCCGGAGGGCGTGCGCGTGTGCCCCGTTGCGGGCGTGCAGTGGAACGGTCCGGCGTACAGCCCGCAAACCGGCCTGCTCTACGTCAACGCGATCGACTGGTGCACCGTGTTCAAGTCGGGGCCCGATCCGAAATGGGTCGCGACGATTCCTTACACCGGGCTCACCAACGGCTGGGGCACCAACGATCCCATCGACCAATGGTCGGGCTGGATCAACGCCGTCGATCCCCGGACCGGGAAAATGGCGTGGCGCGTGCACACGCCGGCGCCGATGTACGCGGCGCTCACACCCACCGCCGGCGGCGTGGTCTTCACCGGCGATCTGGAAGGCAACCTGCTGGCGCTTGACGCGCGCAACGGCAAGTCGCTGTACCGGTTCAATACGGGCGGACCGATCGCCGGGGGCGTCGTCACCTACGAACGCAACGGCGCGCAGTACGTCGCCGTCGCTTCCGGGAGCAGCGGCGGCTCGATCCCGTTGAGCGGCAGCACCACCATCGTGATCTTCGGACAATAGCGGCAAGCGATTTCGCCCCCGCTCCGTCACACGCACGGCTGGTTGTCCTACGCGTCAATCAGCCGTTCTCCGATAGCGATGAAATGCCACTGGCATTAATACTGACCTATCATTTTTTGCTGGCCGGGAGCATCGCATGCACAAGCACGATGGGTCGGATGTCGCGGCCGCAGGAAATCACGAGGCGCCAGCCGGGACAGCCCGGAGACCCAGCCGAAGCGTGCCTTGGCGGGCCGCAGCGCTGGCGCTGTTCGCGGTGCTCGCCGCCTCGGCGCTGCCGGCTGCCGCCCAGCCCACCGCCGTCGTGCAGCCCTTGGCGCTGCCCGGTCCCTATCCCGTCGCCTGCAGCAACGTCACCCAGGATTTCAGCCGGCTTGCGCAGGGCGAGGATGTCCAGGCGTACTGGGAAGGCGTTCCGCGCACGGACGGGAGTCCGCGCTACGTCACCTCGCTCTTGTCGGACGCGGCGAATACGTTGTCGTTGACGGTCGCGGTACCCAACGACGGCGCGATCTACGGGTCCTTCGCCGGCATCAGCGTCCCGGTCGTCGTGCTCGTCTGCTACCCGACCACGGCGGGCAACGCGCGCGCCGACTACGTGCTTCCGACCGGCAAGCGCGTGCCGCGCATGCAGCGTGGCAACGAGGCGCCGATCCTGGCCGATGCGGCCGCGCGCTATCCGGTGCTCCTCTTCTCGCACGGCTACCTCGGCAGCCCGATCTCCAACGACTACATCGACGCGGTCTCGATCCTCGCCAGCTACGGCTACGTCGTGGCGGCGCCGCTTCATGGCGACGGTCGCATCTCGCTGTTGCAGCTGTCGAGCCTGAACGACCTTCCCTATGCAATTTCGCACCTGAGGGATTTTCTGGCGATGCAGGCGCTGCGTCCGCTGGCGCTGTCGGCGACGCTCGATCTGCTTTTCGCCAACGGGCAATGGAAAGACCATCTCGACGCCGCCCGCGTCGGCGGCTTCGGCGCCAGCCTGGGAGGCGAATCGCTTCTGCTGATGGCCGGTGCCGGTCTGACGAGCTCCATCGGCCTGTCGTGGACGCGCGTCGAGACCGACTCGAGACTCAAGGCCGCGGTGGGGTACGTGCCGTACTTTGGCCAGCCCTTCGTCCCTGCGTTCGGCCGCGATCAGCGCGGCTTGGACGATGTGACGCTGCCGTATCTGGCGATCGCGGGCACCGCCGACACCACGGCGCCGATCGCATCCACCACCCAGGGCGTGCAGAGGCTGCAGGGACC
The DNA here is from genome assembly GCA_040005035.1 of Betaproteobacteria bacterium. Classification (GTDB taxonomy): domain Bacteria; phylum Pseudomonadota; class Gammaproteobacteria; order Burkholderiales; family Casimicrobiaceae; genus PALSA-1003. Next base: position 24,903 of record JBDTZQ010000025.1, read on the forward strand.
GCGGGAGCTGGTCGCGCTGACTGGAGTCACCCACCAGTTCGACGTTCCCTCGACCAACGACATTTTCACGTGGTCTGTGACCTTTCTCGACACGCACGTGAAGCAGGACGTGAGCGCTGCGTCGCGGCTCGCGCAGATGGGCTCGGTAGCCGGTGGTGGCGAAGATCGCGTCGTCATCGCGGTCGCGCTGCCGGTGACGATCAACTACAGCGGGCTTTGGTGGCGGTCGCCGGCGGGAAGCGAATCGGGATGGGGCCTGAATGTCGCGCACCAGGGCGATGTGATCTTCGCGACGTGGTTCACGTACAACGATGCCGGGAACTCACTGTGGGTATCGATGACCGCGAACAAGGTTTCGGACGGTCTGTACAGCGGGACGCTCTATCGCAGCGCCGGACCTGCTTTCTACAGCGACCCGTTCGACCCCAGCCTGGTGACGCGCGTGGCGGTCGGCAACGCTTCGCTCACCTTCACCGACGGCAACAACGGATTTTTCAGCTACACGCTCAACGGTGTGACGCAGACCAAGCCGATCACGCACCAGGTGTTCGGTCCGCTGCCGACGTGCACGTGGCCGGCGCCGACGAACCTGGCGGCGGCGACCAACTACCAGGACCTGTGGTGGAAGCCCAGCGAGTCGGGATGGGGGATCAACTTCGCGCATGAAGGCAACACGATCTTCGCGACCTGGTTCACCTACGACGTGGACGGCTCGCCGCTCTGGCTTTCGATGACCGCACAGCCGACCTCGGGGCCCACGATATGGGCGGGGACGCTCTACCGCACGACCGGCCCACCTTTTTCGGCGGTGCCGTTCGACTCCGACGCCGTGGTGCGCACGCTGGCCGGCTATGCCAGCCTGAGCTTCACCGATGGCAATAGCGCGATCTTCACCTACAGCATCTACGGGCAGGCGCAGACCAAGACGATTACGCGCCAGATTTTCCGTCCGCCCGGGACCGTTTGCCAGTAGGGCGCGTCGAGCCCGGCTTGTAGGATCGTTTGTCCCGCCCCGCCGAGCCGTCGCGGGGGCGGGATCCTGACGCCGTGGTCGCCAGCGGATTCTGAGTCGTGCTGGGAACGCTGCCGCGCGTGGTCATGTCGGCAAGCGTGCTGGGATCGTCGTAGGCGCGCATTTCGGCGCGATCGGACATCGCGCGTGCTTTGTACTTCGGTCGCTTGCGGCGCGCCCGCTCGCGCTCGTCCGCGAGCTTCTTCCGGCGCGCGCGCGCCGCGCGTCGCGCGACCAGCAGCGCGAGCGCCAGCACGGCGACGATTACGAGCCAGAACGCCTGGTCCATGGCCTTCGATTCCTCCTGCCACGCCCCCATCCGAGGCCCGCGAAAGGCTACTCCGTCGAAGCCTCGGCGCCAAGAAGCGCGCCGATCAGCGCGCAGTCGCGGTCAAGTTGTGGTCTGCAGCGTGCGCTGCAGCGCCTGCGATCGGGTGCGTCGCGTCCATCGCTGCGTGGGGGATTGTAACCGCTTCCAGCCTGCGAAGCCGGGAGCGCCGCTAAGAGTCCTGCGTCTGGCGCGGCTTCAGTGCATTTCAGGCTGGCCGATAGACGCTTCATCGCTTCGCGCCCCGAAGCGACGCGAGACGCCCCGTACCATGCGACGTCCAAACACCTGCAGGAATTTCGATGCTGCTCGACGCCCGGGATCTGCATAAATCGTACGACTCACGGCCCGCGGTCGCGGGCGTATCGCTGTCCGCCGCGCCGGGGGAGATCGTCGGCCTGCTCGGCCCCAATGGCGCCGGCAAGACCACGACCGTGGCCATGCTGTGTGGCCTGCTCACCCCCGATCGTGGCGAGGTGCTCATCGGTGGCAATGCGATCGAAGGCGACGACAGCCGGGTCAAGTGCCGCATCGGGCTGGTGCCGCAGGACATCGCGCTTTATGAGGACCGGCCGGCGCTTTCCAACCTGAGGCTTTTCGGCGCGCTCTACGGCATCGGCGGCGCGCTCCTCGACGAGCGCTGCCGCGACGCGCTCGCGCTGGTCGGATTGAGCGAGCGCGCCAGGGACAAGCCGCAGAGTTTCAGCGGCGGAATGAAACGCCGGCTCAACATCGCCTGCGCGCTCATCCACGATCCCGACCTCCTGCTGCTCGACGAGCCCACCGTGGGCGTCGACCCGCAGAGCCGCAATGCGATCTTCGACAACCTCGAGGCGCTGAAGCGCCGCGGCAAGGCGCTGGTCTACACGACGCACTACATGGAGGAAGCCGAGCGCCTTTGCGATCGCATCGTGATCGTCGACCACGGCAAGGTCGTCGCGGGTGGCACGCTCGAGCAGCTCTACGCGACGCTTCCGGCGGCGCAGGCGCTCCAGATCGATGTCGACGGCGCGGTCGACCTGCAGCGTCTCGGTCGCGAACCCGGGGTCGGGAGTGCCCGCCAGGACGAGGGAAAACTGTTCATTGGCGTCGACGACCTGGCGCGCGCGGGACCGCTGCTGTCGTGGCTCGCCACCGAGGGCCACCGCGTGCGCAGCATCACGTCGGGCCGCGCCACGCTCGAAAATGTTTTTCTCGCCCTCACCGGGCGCCAAATGCGGGATTGATCATGAGCGCGCTGACGGCCTTGCTTCGAAACGACCTGGTGCTTTATTTCTCCAACCGGCGCGCGCTGATCATGAGCATCGCCGCGCCCATCGCCATCGCCGCTTTTTTCGGAGCGCTGTTCGACTCGTCGTCGTCGAAAAAGCCGGTGCGCGTCCCGATTGCGGTGGTCGATGAGGACCACAGCGACATCGCGCAGCGCATCGTCACAGGGATGAAGGCCGACGCCGCGCTCGAAGTGCAGGAGCTCCCGGCGGCGCAGGCGGCGTTGCTCGTGCGCGGCGGAAAATTGCGCGCGGTGCTTACCCTGCCGGCGGGCTTCGGCGAGCAGGCGGCGCTGGCGTTGTTTCGTCCGCGGGACAAGCCGGTGCTGGCCATCGAATACGATCCCTCGCAGGCGATGGCGCTTGCCGTGGTGCGCGGGCTGGCGATGCAGTACGTGATGCAGGCGGTCGGCGAATCGCTGATCAGCGGCAAGCTCGGCGAGAAATTCGTCGGCGACGCGCGTTCCGGCATCGAGCGCAGCGCCAACCTGAACGAGAGCACGCGCCGAGAGCTGTTGACGCTGTTTGACAGCGTCGACCGGCTGCAGAAGCAGGGCAGCGCTGCGAACGGCGCCGGCAGCCCAACGGTCGCGCCGCGATTCGACATGCCGTTCACCACCCGCGAGCAGGAGGTCACGTCCGGCGCGGACCGTCCCTACAACAGCTATGCGCATGCCTTCGCAGGCATGGGGGTGCAGTTCATCCTGTTCATGGGCATCGATCTGGGGATCGGCGTGCTGCTGGCACGCCGCCTCGGACTGTGGAAGCGCCTGCGCGCGGCGCCGCTGTCGCGCGCCACGCTCCTGGCAAGCCGCATCGTCAGCGGCAGCGTGATCGCACTGGTCCTGCTGGCCATCATCTACGCGGCGGCCATCGCCTTCTTCGGGGTACGGATCGATGGCAGCGTCGTGGGCATGGTGGGCATCGCGATCGCTTTCGCGCTGCTCACGTCGACGTTCGGACTGCTCATCGCGGCACTGGGCAAGACGCCGGAGGCGACACGGGGGCTGGCCATCTTCGCGACGCTGCTCCTTGTCATGCTCGGCGGCGCGTGGGTGCCGAGCTTCGTGTTTCCCGAGTGGCTGCAAAAGCTGTCGCTGTTCGTGCCGACGCGCTGGGCGGTCGATGGGCTCGACGCGATGACCTGGCGCGGGCTCGGCGCCGACGCGGCGATCGCGCCGATCGGGGTGTTGCTCGGCTTCAGCGCCCTATTTGCGGCGCTGGCGGTGTGGCGTTTCGATTGGAACGAATGACGCCGGCAGCGGTCGCCGAAGGACCGGCACGACTTCTGCTACTCTTTGCGGATAGCGGAAGGAGATTGTAATGAATGCAATGAATGCAATGAATGCAATGACTGCAATTCGCAAGCTGGTCGTGGCTACGGCGCTGTTCGCCTGCGTGGCCG
>JBDTZQ010000123.1:0-8892 GCA_040005035.1 Betaproteobacteria bacterium
TCGGATGTCGACGACGCGCTGCACCAGGCTGGCGTCGAATGCGAAGCGCAGGTCGCCCTGCGCGAGCTCGCCGCGCAGCGCCTGCCGGATGCCGTCGAGCTCGCCGGTCAGCGTCCCGCCGAGCGCGGTCGCGACGAGTGCGGAGTGAATGCGGCGCAGGTCGACCGCCGACAGCCGCGCATCGATGCGCGCGCCGCCGCGTACGAGGTCATAGCGCGCGCTGCCGCTCACTGTGCCTCCTCTACCCGCGGCCTCGAGCGAAGCCGTGAGCTCGCTCAAGTCGACGGCCTGCGGCGTCCACTGGAAGCGTGAACGCAGCGCCGACACCGGTATTCGTCCGCCGTCGACGGGGCCGGCTTGCGCGTTGGTTGCCTCGATCACGCCGGCGAAGCCTGCCGCCGTGGGCATCGCGTCGACGCGCACGTCCAAACGCGTCTCGGGCAACGCGGCGGCGAAGCGGCGCAGATCGACGTCGGCGAGGCTGACCTTGGCCGCAACGATGGGGACCGCGGCGAACGGCGCCAGTCGCGCGCTGCCGGTGCCCGTTGCGCCACGCAGCGCCACCTTGGCATCGAGATTGAAAAGCTCGAGCGTGCCGGCGACGCCGCCCTCGACGCGCGTGTCGGAGAGCTCGCCGTCGCCACGAAACACGATGTTGCCGGCGAGCGCGAACGGCGTGCTGGCACCGACCCCGATCGTGCCGTTGAGCGTGCCGGCGTCGGTGACGACTTCGAGTCCGCTGATCTGGTGCTGCGAGGCGCCACCCGCGTAGCCGAACTTGAGGCCGGTCACCGCGCCGCTGCGCTCGCCGGCGCGCCAGTCGATGCGGCCAATGCCGGCCTGCGCAATGTTGACCTCCAGCGGCAGCGCGAGACTCGACGGCAGCGCGGTCGCGCCACCGCGCGACTTGGGCAGCGTCACGATCAGGCGCTGCGCGCCGAAGCCCTTGGCGTTGAAGCGCCGCGACAGCAGATCGGTCGGGCTCCATGTCAGCGCGACGCCGGTCGCTTCCAGCGTTACTTCGTCGCCCTGCCAGCGCAGCCGGTCGATGTGCACCGTGGACAGCAGCGATCCGGTCGCGCCTTCGACGCTGAGCCGCCCCTCGCTGCGCGCCACCGCGCGCCCGAGCAGCGCATCGAGCGCGCTCTGTGTAGACAACCAGTAGGCGCCGAGCGCGACCAGCGCCGCCAATGCCACCAGAGACAGCGCAATGCGGCGCAACCATCGCCGGGCTCGCGGCGCGGGCGCGGCGATGCCGTCGCTGACGCCGTCCAGGTCGGACGCGGCGCGGCGCATGATCAAAACGACAGCCCCACCGAAAAGTGCAGGCGCACCTGCCGCGTCGCCTCGCCGTACGCGAGGTCTAGGCGGAACGGGCCGATCGGCGTGCGCAGGCGCGCGCCGATGCCGTAGCCCACCTTGAAGGGAAAAGACGTGAGCGAGTCGGTAGCGTTACCGGCGTCGACGAAGGCAGCGACCCCCCACGCCGGCGCGAACCAGTGCGTAACTTCGGCGCTGCCGACCGCGTAGTAGCGGCCGCCGACCACCGCGTTGTCCTGCTGCACGCCGAGGCTTTCGAAGGCATAGCCGCGCACCGTCGTGTCGCCGCCGGTGCGGAACAGGAACACCGAAGGAACACCGTTGCGCGAATTCGCCAGCACCGCCCCGCCTTCGGCGCGCAGATACAGCTGATCGTCGTTGCCGAAGGGCAGCCAGTACGCGGCCTTGCCCACCGTGCGGCCGAAGCCCTTGGTCGACACACCCGGAATGCCTGCGCCGCCTTCGAAATTGGCCATCCATCCGCGCGTCGGGGACAGAAGCTCGTCGGTGCGCCGCCACGTGTACTGCGCGTCTACGTACAGCGCGTGCGATTTCACCGCCTCGCCGCCGCTCGGCTGCTGCTCGTCGAAATAGAACCCGGCGCTGTACGCGGGCGTGTTGCGCTCGTCGATGGCCTGCCGGCGCACGATGGCGCTCGCGGTCTTGGTTATCAGCCCCTCGATGTCGGTGCGCTCGACCGCGCCGGAAAGCGAGTCACGCCAGCCCTTGGCGTCGGGCGGACGCAGCAGCCGCAGGTCGACGCTCTGCACCTTCGTCTCCAGCCGCGCGTTGGCGTAGAACTGCAGCCCCTTGCCGTCGATGTCGACGTCGCTGTAGCTGGCGCTCGCGCGAAACTGCGTGTCCGACGAGTAGCCCACGCCGAACTCCAGGCGCTTGGGCGGCGCCTCGATCACCGACAGCGTGAGTTTCGCGTCCGCCGCGTGCTCGGGCGCCGTGTCGAGGTTCGCCTGCACGCTGGCGAAATAGCCGGAGGTAAGCAGGCGGCGGATGAAGTCGTCGACGGCGTTCTCGCCGTACGGCGCGCCTCGCTCAAGGGTACTGAAGTTGCGCACGAGCTCGGGCGTGTAGCGCGACAGGCCCTGGATGGCGATGTCGCCGACGTAAAACGGCGGCCCGCTATCGAGCGCGACCTGGAGCTCGGCGCGCGCCGTGTCGGGGTCGACGCGCGCTTCGCTCGAAGCCAGACGCGCGGCGGCGTACGGGCTCGCCGCGAGCATCGCGACCGCGCGCTGCTTAGCGGCGGCCCACGCCGCCTGCGTGAACACCTGACCCTCGCGCAGTGGCCATCCGCCTTGCACCGCAGCGATGGCGGAAGCGCCCAGCACTGCATCGTCTACCGCCGCGCCGGTGACCGCGATGCGAACGCCCGCCACCCGCGTCGGCGCGCCGGCGATCACCCGCAGCGTCACCGCCACGGGCGACTGCGCGCGATCGAGCGTCACCGTGACCTGCGCCGAGAAGTACCCGACTGCCGCGGCGGCCTCCCTTGCTTGCAGCGGCGCCTCGCGCACCAACGCGTCGAGCAGGTCGGGTGTCATGTCGGTGTAGCCCTGCCATCGGATCAGGTCCACCGTCGTGCCGAGCACCTGCGCGATCTCCGCGGGCGCCTCGACGTCGACGCGATAGCGGATCGCATCGCTCGAGGCGCTCACCGCCGCAGCCGGCACCGGTGCTTGCGCAGGGGCATCGACCACCTGCGCCGACGCGTGCATCGCCAACATCGCCAGCGCGCCCAGCGCCAGTCGCGCGGATCGCAGCGGGGCGTACAACGGCGCGCGCGGTTTCGGCATCATCGGGACATCGAAGCGGGATGAAAATAGGACTCTGGACGCACGGTGAGGTTCAGCGCGCGGTTGCGCAGCCAAGCCGGAGTGGTTTCCGCGAGCGGCCGCTGACGCGCTTCCAAACGAAAAGCCCGCCGAAGCGGGCTCGGGCACGGTCCCTCCGACGCTTCACCCGCCCATCGGTGGACTTTCGCAACTACGCGCGCAGGATAGACGTTTTAGCCGACGCGGACAAATGCGCTGCAGGGCTGCCCCAAAACGCTCGCCCACTTCGGGGGAAGCGGCCTGGAGCGACGCGCGGGCGACACCTTTCAAGCGCCGGAAATGCCCCAGTCGATACCCTCACGCGGCGCGGCTCGCCAACACGCGATCGACCATCACGCCGGCCTGACCCAGGTAGCGCGCCGGATCGCAAAGCGCTTCGAGCGCGCGACGGTCGAGATGCGCGCTGATCTCCTCATTCTCCGCGAGGAGGTCGATGAGCGGCCTTTGCCTGGCGATGGCTTCGCGGCACAGGTCGTAGACCAGGTCGTGCGCGTACTCGCGCCCGAGCGTACGGCCGAGTCCCATCATCACTGCCTCGGACATCACCAGCCCGTGCGTGAGGTCGATGTTGGCGCGCATGCGTGCGACGTCGACCTCGAGGCCCTCGACCACGAAGCGCGTCTGCTTGAGCGCGCCGGCGATCAGGCAAAACGCCTCGGGCAGCACGATCCATTCGATTTCCCAGGGCCCGGTCGAGCGCTCATGATCGGCGATCATCGCGTCCATCATCGCCGCGGCATGCTGGCGCACCACCGACACCGCGGCGTGGATGTAGCACGACGAGATGGGGTTGCGCTTCTGCGGCATCGTGCTGCTCGAGCCGCGCCCATGCGCGAACGGCTCGTACACCTCGGCGACCTCGGTCTGCATCATGAGCTTCACGTCCATCGACAGCTTGCCCAGCGTCCCGCCGACCAGGCCGAGAAAGCAGCCCACCTCGGCGATGCAGTCGCGCACCGTGTGCCACGCGATGAGCGGCTGCCCGAGGCCGAGCTCCGCCATCAGCCCGGCCTGCGTCTCCATCGCGCCCTTCTCGATCGACGCCAGCGTGCCGCAGGCGCCGCCGAACTCGCCCACGAGGACGCGCGGCTTGAGCTGCCGCAGCCGCTCGCGATGGCGCTCGATCGCGGCGAGGATGGTCGCCACCTTGTAGCCGAAGGTCACGGGGATCGCCTGCTGCAGGTTGCTGCGGCCGACCACCGGCGTGTCGCGGTGGCGCAACGCCAGAGTCGCCAGAGCCTTGGACATCGCCGCCAGGTCGGCCTCGACCAGCGCCAGGCCGTCGCGGATCTGCATCACCGTCGCGGTATCGGTGATGTCCTGCGTCGTCGCGCCCCAGTGGCAATATTCACCGAGCTTGTCTCGGCACAACGCGTTGATCTGCGATACCACACCGAGGATCGGGTAGCCGATGCGCTCGGTCTGCGCTCGCAGCTTGTCCATGTCTATGTTCGAGATGTCGCAGTTGCGCACGATCTCGGTCGCGGCTTCCTGCGGGATGATGCCGAGGCGCCCCTGCACGACGGCGAGCGCGCGCTCGATCTCGACATACTTGGCGGTGCGCTGCCTGTCCGACCACACCTCGCGCATGGCGTCGGTGCTGAAGATGTTGCCGAAGATGCTGGAGTCGATGATGGTGGCGGCCATGGCGGTCCTGTCGATGTCGGTTTCAAGGCATGGCATGCAAGCATGCCTGCGGGGTTCGTGCGGCGCTGTTGGCGGGCGCGTCGGAGCGCGGCGCAACGCGCCGGAAAACGGCACGGCCGCGCCGGACGCCGGGCTCAATCATGGCGATGCGCAATAACGCGCCTCATTATGCATTGGATATGCGGGTTCGCCTGCGCCACAATGGCGCCGACGCTCATCCAAGGAGGAGTTCCATGAAATACCGACACTGCCTGGCGATCGCGGGCGCGCTGCTTTCCCCGCTGCTTGCCCTCTTCATCGCGGCGCCGTCCGCGGCGCAACAGCCGATCGTCATCAAGTTCAGCCACGTCGTCGCGCCGGACACGCCCAAGGGTCAGGCGACCGAGTACTTCAAGAAGCTCGCCGAGGAGCGCACCAAGGGGCGCGTCAAGGTCGAGATCTTCCCCAACAGCCAGCTCTACAAGGACGCCGAGGAGCTCTCGGCGGTGCAGCTCGGCTCGGTGCAGATGCTGGCGCCTACGCTTTCGAAGTTCGGCCCGCTCGGCATCAAGGAATTCGAGGTGTTCGATTTCCCGTACCTGTTCGACAGCTACGCCGACGTGCACAAGATCACCGAGGGCAAGGTGGGCCAGACGCTGCTCAAGAAGCTCGAATCGAAGGAAATCGTCGGGCTGGCGTACTGGGACAACGGATTCAAGCCCATGTCGGCGAACAAGCCTCTGCGCAAGCCCGACGATGTGAAGGGGCTCAAGATGCGCATCCAGTCGTCGAAGGTGCTGGAGGCGCAGATGCGCGCGGTCGGTGCGCTGCCGCAGGTGATGGCGCTGTCCGAGGTTTACCAGGCGCTACAGACGGGCGTGGTCGACGGTACCGAGAACGTCGCGTCGAATTTCTATACGCAGAAGCTTTTCGAGGTGCAGAAATTCCTCACCCGCACCGATCACGGCTACATCGGCTACGTGGTGATCGTCAACAAGAAATTCTGGGATGGCCTGCCGCCCGACATCCGCACGGTCCTCGAAGGCGCGATCAAGGAAGCGACCAAGTACGGCAACGAGATGGCGAAGAAGGATAATGACGAGGCACTGGCGGCGATCCGCAAGTCGGGGCGCACGCAGGTGATCGACCTCACGCCGGAGGAAAAGCGCGCCTGGAAAAAAGCCCTCGCCAAGGTGCACGTCGAGATGGAGAACCGCGTCGGCAAGCAGCTCATCGCCGACATCTACAGGGAAACCGGATTCGATCCATCCAAGCCGTAGATGCACGCCGGGGCAGCGCCTGGCAGCGACCGTCGAAAACGGCTACTCGGCGACGATTTTCTTCTCGCTGGCGATCTGCTTCCAGATGGTCAGGTCGTACTTGACGCGCGCCGCAAACGCAGGCGGACTCATCGCGCTTGGCACCGTGCCGTCGGGCTCGAGAACGACCGCGAGCTCGCTGGACTTCGCGATGTCGTTGATCTCGCGGTTGAGCCGCTCGATGAGCGCCGGTGGCGTACCCGCCGGCGCGAACACGCCCACCCACAGCTCGATCGCGTAGCCCGGCACCGCAACGGCGAGCGGTGGAAGGTCGGGAAACGCGGGGTGCGCCTGCTTCGAAGTCACCGCCAGGGCTTTCAGCTTGCCGCCCTTGAGCAGCGGCGCCAGCGTGCTGTAGTTCGAGATCATCACCTGGATCTGCCCCGCGGCGAGATCGACGACCGCGTTTGCGGCGCCTTTGTAGGGAACGTGTGTCATCTGCACCTTCGCCGCGTCGTCGAGCAGCTCGGTAGCGAGATGGCCGATCGAGCCGACGCCGGCGGAGCCGTAGTTGAGCACGCCGGGCTTCGCCTTCGCCGCGGCGATGAGCTCACCCGCGGAGTTGTAGGGTGCGCTCGCCGGGACCGCCAGCAGCATCGGCCCCTGCCCCACCATGCCGACCGGCGCGAATGCTGCGATGGGATCGTAGGGAAGCTGTGTCTGCGTGGCGGCAGCGGTGAGGAAGGACGACGACGTGAGCAGCAGCACAGAACCGTCGCGAGGCGATTTGGCGACCGCGTCAGCGCCGATCACGCCAGCGGCACCCGCCTTGTTCTCGACGATCACCGGAATCTCGAGACGCTTCGACAACGGCGCGGCGATGGCGCGCGCGATGACGTCGTTGCTCCCACCCGGCGAGAACGGCACGACGATGCGGATGGTGCGCGGCATCGCCACCTGCGCGTGCAAAACAGGGGCCGATACCGCGAACACGCCCAGCACAGTAACGACAATGAAGTCGAGCGCACGCATGGCAATCTCCACGAGGAGTGCGTCGAATGCTAGCGCGTGCGGCGCCGGTCGTCCACGTCCAGCGTGAGCTAAACTGCCACGGCTAACCAGCGCGGAGACGTTCGCATGCAGTCGCTACGCATCATCTGTCCCAACGGGCATCTCGGATTTGCGCCGCTGCGCGTAGAGAGCTTCCGACTGGGCGTCGCGGCGCGTCCGGACTATATCGCCGCCGATTCCGGCAGCGACGACGTGGGCCCGGTGCCGCTGGGCAGCGACACATCGACCAGCCCTCTCGCCTGGCAGACGGAGGACCTCGAGCACATGCTGCTCGCCTCGCGCGAGCTCGGCGTGCCGATGGTAATAGGCTCCTCCGGCGACACCGGATCGAACAGCCGCGTCGATCTCTACGTCGGCATCATCCGCGAGCTCGCGGCCAAGCATCGCCTCGCTCCGTTTCGCCTCGGCTACTTCTACTCCGAAGTCGACAAGGCGGACCTGCTGCGACGCATGCGCAACGGCGAGACGGTGCGCGGCCTGGAAGGACACGCCACGCTCAGCGAATCCGAGCTCGACGCCACCGCGCGCATCGTGGCGATGGCCGGCGTGCACCCGTTCGTCGCGCTGCTCGACCAGGGCGCGGACGTGATCATCGGCGGACGCAGCAGCGACAGCTGTGTATTCGCCGGACCGGCGATCCATCACGGATTCCCCGAAGCCGACGCGTATTACCTGGGCAAGGTCCTCGAGTGCGCGTCGTTCTGCGCCGAGCCCTACGGCGGCAAGGAGACCGTGCTTGGCGAGGTCAGCGCGGGAGAGGTGCGCGTGACCGCGATGCACCCCGAGCAGCGCTGCACCGTGGCGTCGGTGGCGGGCCACGCCATGTACGAGCGCTCGAACCCGTATTTCGAGCACGTCGCCGGCGGCACGCTCGACATGTCGCACTGCGTGTACGAGCAGATCGGCGAGAAGACCACGCGCATCACCGGCGCGCGCTTCGAGCGTGCCGCCGAGTTCCGCGTCAAGCTCGAGGGCGCCGGTCGCATCGGTGAGCGCTACGTCGGACTGGTCGGCATTCGCGACCCGTACACGATCGCGCACGTCGACGAGGTGATCGAATGGGCGCGCGCCAAGGTGCGCGAGCGCTTCGGCGACGGCAGCGACGGCGCGTACGACCTGCACTATATCGTCTATGGCCGCAACGGCGTGATGGGCGAGCTGGAGCCGTTGAAAGACCGACCCGGTCACGAGCTGTGCATCCTCGTGCAGGGTGTGGCGCCGACGGCGGCGATGGCCGAGGAAGTGTGCATGATCGGCACGCGGCAAATGTTCTATGCGCGTCTTCCCGACGTGAAGGGCTCGGCGGGATCGGTGGCGTTCGCGCTCGACGAGGTGCTCCGCGCGAGCTCCGCGTACCGCTGGACGGTCAACCACACGCTGCGCTGCGACGATCCGCTCGAGCTCTTTCCGACGCACATAGCGCAGATCGGCGCGTAACGGGAAGCCGACATCATGGCCGCGCGCAAGCTCTCCGATCTCGCCAAAACCATCCGCAGCAAGAACGCCGGGGTCGACCTCATCACCTTCGACATCATTTTCCGCGAACGCACCGATTACGAGCACGTCAAGGCATCGCGCGTGCTCACTCGCGAAACGGTGTGCGCTCTTTACGGCATCCCACCGGAGCGCATCGCCGATTTCGTCGAGTTCGATCCGGCCAACGCGATCAAGTTCACGATCTTCCGGCTGCGTCCAAGCGGCAGCCCGGGCGATCCGGACATATTCGGCGCGCAGCAATATGCGCCGCTGCTCGACCTCGTGGTGCC
>JBDTZQ010000026.1:0-28652 GCA_040005035.1 Betaproteobacteria bacterium
CGCGACCTCCCCCCTGAGGGGGGCGAGCGCCTTGGGGCGGCCCGGCGGCGCTCATTTGACCCTCACTTGCCTTGATCCATCGGACCGGCGCTCGCCGCCGCCGCGCCGCGCCTGCTCACCTGCGGATCGGACCAGCTGCCGCTGACGAAATACTGTTGCGAGAACATCTGCTCGATTGGATCCTGCATGATCTTTTGCGCGAGCAGCGAGCCAGCCCCGATCGCGGCGCCGATGATCGGATTGGCCAGCATGAGCGCGGCCGCGCCCACCGACAAGCTCGCCGAGAGCGTGGGTTGCACCCTCACCTTCAGGTTCTGCGTCTCGTGCGCAAGGTCGGCGCTGCCGGTGATGTTGACGCGCGCCGACGGTCCGACGATCTTGAGGTCGTCGGTCTGCATCACGCCGTCCTTGATGCGGACCTGGCCGGTGATCTCGTCGAACGCGAAGCCTTCGCCGAACAGGTCCTGGTAGTCGCCGTCGAGACGCCGCTTGAACGCCTGCAGCGATAGCACGCCCAGCAGCTTGCCGATGCCGGGATCGAGCTTCAGGAATTGGCCGCGGCTGGTGTCGACGCTGAACTCGCCCTTGAGCGTCGGATAGTCGAAATCCTGCGGGCTTCCGGCCCACGTCAGCTTGCCGCGCAGGCGACCGGGTGCGCCGCGCACGGCGTCGGGAAGCCCGAAGCGCGCCAGATAGCGACCCGCGTCGCGAATGTCCAGGTCCACGTCAAGATCGGTCTGCTGCATGCTGCGCGTGTTGCGCCACCATCCGTTCGCAGCCAGGGTCCCGTCGTCGTTGGTGACGGTGAGCTTCTCGATGCGCCAGTCGGCGTCGTGCGGCTGCGCGACGAACTCGAGCTTGCCGACGTCGTGATTGCGCACGGTGAAGGAATCGGCGCTGATGTCGAGGGCCGGCCAGGGATTGGCCGCCGGGGGCGCATCGACCCGCGCCGGCGGCCCCGCAATCGCGCTCGCAGGCGCCGCCGCGGGTGCGACGGCGCGTTGCAGATGCGCAAGCAGCCGTCCGTTGGGGCGATCGGCGGCGACGCCTTCCCAGCGCGCGCTGCCGGACAACTCGCGCCCACGAAGGTCGATCTGCCAGTCGCCGGCGCTGCGCGTCGCGGCGATGTGCAGGTCACGGAACAGCCGGCCCATCGCGGTGAGCGTGCCGACGCCGACATCGATGCCGGTCAGCGACACTGCATCGGCGGCCGCTCCTGCGTCGAGTTGCTCTTTGACGACCAGCCACGCGTCGGCATCGACCGCATCGACTTCGCCGCGCATCCAGAATCCGCGTTGCTGGAGCTCCGCCGTCCCCGCGCCGAGCGAGAGCAGGCCGCGCTCCATGACTGCGCCCGCCGGCGCCAGCTTGCGCTCGACGGCGAGCTTGGCGACGCGTCCGTAGCTCGCGGTAACGAGATCGTGCGCGGGATCGACGACGCGGCGCTCGATCCGCAGCGCGAGCGCGTCGGATGCGACCTTGCCCGCGGGTGGCGGGAGGTCGATGCTGGCGCCCTTGAGCGTCGACTCGACGGTCCACGCGAGGCCGGCCGGCTGCGCATTGACCGTTGCCTTCCAGTCGGTCGTTCCGGAAGCGCGCGTCAGCAGCGCCTGCTTCGGATAGTGCGCACGCAGCGCCGCGAAGCTCACGCTGCCCTGCCCCTCGACGCGGGCGTGGCCGTCGACGGTCGCGATCGACAGCCGCGCCGGGAGCCCGAGGACTTCGGCGGTCAGACCCGGCGCGCTGAAGTCGTGACCCGTGAACAGCAGCTGTCCGTTGAGGTGCTCGATGGGCGGAGAGCCGTCGGCCAGCGCGATGCGTGTGTCGGAAGCGGTATACGTCCCCGAGATGCGGTTGGCATCGGGTTGGCCCAGCGCCAGCTCGAGCTTGAGCGCGAGCTTGCCGGCGCCTTCGACGCTGACGTCCTCCATCGCGTGTTGCATGCCTCCCTCGAGCGGGCTGCTGGCGGCGTAGCGGATGAAGTCGTGCGCCGATCCCGTGACCGTGCCCTCGATGCGAAGCAACGGAACGGTCGCGCCCAGATCGGGCACGTCGAACTTCGAGCGCGCGAACTGCGCCGTGTAGATCCGTCCCTTCGTCACGTCCCCCGCGAGACGCGCGCCATCGATGCGCAGCTCCAGATCCATGTCGTCGATGCCCGGCCAGCCGGCAGCATAGTCGAGCGCCACGCCCTGCGCCTTGCCCGACAACTGGAACTGGCCGCTTTTCGGGTCGGCGAACGGAAAATCGGCGAGCGCGCCGACCAGCTTGACGCGAACGTCGCTGGCCGTCCCCGCCTGCACCGATTTCTGCAGCCACTTGCGCAGCTTGTCGTCGATCTGCGGCGACACGTAGCGGTAGATCTGCCGAGCGTCGGCGCGCGTGAGCTGCGCGCTCACGTCGGCGCGCCCGCGCTGACCCGACACCGTCGTGAAGCTGCCCTTGGCCGACCCCGCGATGTCGCGGTTCGAAAACGCGATCTGATCGACATCGAAGCGCACGCCGTCGCTCTCGTTGTGCCAGCGCACCGTCCCGAGCGCGCTGTCGAGTCCGATGCGCTCGCCAAGCGCATGCCGCAGGTCGAGCACGACACCGCGGCTGTCGAAGCGAACCGTGCCGCCTTCGGCGCTGGCGTCGATGCTGCCGCTCAAACCGGCGATGCCGGGGAACGAGTCGTACGCCGCGATGCTCAACGCGACGAAGCGCCCCGACCCGCTGATCGTGCGCACGGTGTCGAGGTCGCCGCGCCATTGCAGGTCGCCGTTTTCGAGGACGCCGCTCGGCGAGAAGCGCGCCAGCGCATCGCGCCATGGTGCCGGCAGCGGCAACGCGACGGCGAGCTCGCGCAGGGGCAACAGGTCGAGGCGCGCGAACTCGACGCGGCCCGACTCGATGCCATGCTCGCCGGCGCGCATTGCCACCTTGAGATCGGTGGGCTCGAAGCGCACGCCGTTCTTCTCCTCGAAGCTCAGACGCTGCGTATAGAAGCGGCTTTGCTTGCCGTCGTCGCTCCACCCGAGCCGCCCTTCGAGACGCGCCAGCTGCAGCTCGGGCAGCTCGCTGGCGAGCCTCGCCTGGACGTCGGTGAGCACCACGTCGGCGGTGACGTCGCGAAGCTCGCCCTTGGCGATCTCGAACCAGACGCGCAGCGCCCCTTTGCCGCTGCGGATGGGGACCGTCATCGGCAGCCACTCGCGCCAGGCGGCGATGTCGGCGTAATCCAGCCGCGCGTACACACGGCCCGCTAGCGTGCGCCAGTCCGCGAGCGAATCGCCAGAAAGCTCACCGCGCAGGTCGAGCGGCGCGGCAAGCGCGTCCGGCGGCGCGCCTTTCAGCCCGAAGCGATGCCTGCCCAGGCGATTCTGCAGCAACACCTCGACCTGGCTCAGCAGCAGGTCCGACGCGCCAGCGCGCTCGTCGCGCCACACCAGCTGCGCGCCGTGCACGACGATGCGCGGCTGGCGAAGCAACCATTCGGCGAGGCTGCGATCGTCCTGCGTGACGGCAGGATCGATGGTCATGCCCGCGAGGTGCAGCATGCCCGTCTTGTCGCGGCGGATCGCGAACTGCGCGCCGCTGATCGTGAGCTCCTTCAATCGCAGGCTCAGCGTCGGCAGCGACGTCCACGCCACGACCAGGCGCACGTCGGGCAGCGTCACGCTGGCGACGCCGCCGGCGCGATCGAGCACGCGAAGATCGCGCACGTCGACACGCGGGTTCCATCCATCCCAGCCGGTGACCAGCGCGCCGATCTCGACGGGCTGGCCGATCTGGCTGCTGAGCAAGCGCGAGAGCTCGTCGCGATTCTGCTCGAGACGCGGAAACACGACGAGTCGCACCAGGAGCAGCATCAGCGCGAACACGATGATCGATACGCGAAGCAGCAGCCATGCGCCGCGAAGCACCCGGCGCCATGGGGGGCTCGCCTCTCGCTGCATCGTCGGGGTGCCCTCGGAAGGCATAATGGCGATGTTAACCCGGAACAGGATGCGTACCGCGGTGGATGCTGCAGGCCGCCCGATGGACCTCCCGGCGGCGATCGTGTACAGCCACCACGCCGAGCGCATGCGCGCCGCGCATCCGCGGCGCTTCGCCGAGGTCGTTGCCTCGATCGATTCGCCGTGGACTTGCGACGACGAGCTGTCGCACGCGCTCGCCCAGACCGCGGATGCCGCAAGCCTCGACAACGCGCTTCGCCAGCTGCGCGAGCAGGTGTTCCTGCGCACCATGCTGCGCGATCTGACCGGGCGCGCCGACCTGGCCGAGGTATGCGCGGCCACGACGCGGTTGGCGGACGTCGCGATCGCCTCCGCTGTCGACGCGCACACACGATGGCTCGTCGCCGCGCATGGCGAGCCCATCGGTGCGGAAAGCGGCGACGTGCAAGGGCTGCAGGTGATCGCGATGGGCAAGCTCGGCGGCGGCGAGCTCAACGTGTCCTCCGACGTCGACCTGATCTTCGCCTTTCCCGAGGACGGGAGCACCCGGGGTGCGAAGCCTCTCGCCAACCAGGAATTCTTCGATCGCCTCGGCCGCCGCGTCATTGCCGCGCTCGACGAGCGCACCGCGGACGGCTTCGTGTTCCGCGTCGACATGCGGCTGCGCCCCTACGGCGATTCGGGAGCGCTGACCTGCTCTTACGCGACCCTCGAGCAATACCTGATCGCGCAGGGTCGCACGTGGGAGCGCTACGCGTGGCTGAAGGCGCGTCCCCTCACCGCGTCGCGTAGCGACGAGCTGATGCGCCTGGTGACGCCCTTTGTCTATCGCAAGTACCTGGACTACGACGCGTACGAAGGTTTGCGCGACGTGCATCGCCAGATCCGCGAGCAGGGCAAGAGCCGCGACTACGCCGCCAACATCAAGCTGGGACCCGGTGGCATCCGCGAGCTCGAGTTCATCGTGCAGGCGCAGCAGCTCGTGCGCGGCGGCCGGGATCCAGGCCTGCGCGAACGGGGAACGTTGCCTGCACTGGCGCGGCTGGCGGCGCGCGGGGTGCTGCCGCCCGCGACCGTCAGCGAGCTTCGCGTTGCCTACGTCTTCCTTCGAGACCTCGAGCACCGGTTGCAGTACCGCGACGACGCGCAGACGCAGGACCTGCCCACCGATTCCGGCGATCGGCGCGCGCTGGCCAGCGCCTGCGGCTTCGAACACGCCGCGGATTTCGAGACGGCGCTGCATGTCCATCGCAATGGCGTGACCCGACATTTCGACGTACTTTTCGGAGAGGCTACCGCCGACGCCGCCGATCCGATGGTTTCACTGTGGCTGCATCCCGCTGCCGACGAGGAACGCGAGTCGGCGCTGGCCGATGCCGGCTACGACCGACCCGAAGTCGTGATCGAGGCTCTGGCGCGGGTGCGCGGCAGCGCACGCTACTTGCAGCTTCCGGCGCGATCGCGACAGCGCTTCGATGCGCTGGTGCCGCAGCTGTTGCGCGCCGCCGCGGCCAGCCAGGACCCCGTCGCGGTGTTCCTGCGGCTGCTGTCGCTCCTGGAAACGGTCAGCGGCAGAAGCGCGTACCTGGCGCTCCTGGTCGAGCATCCGCCGATCCTGCCGCGGATCACGCACCTGGTCGCGGCGAGCGCGTGGGCGGCCGACTACCTGGCGCGCCACCCGATCCTGCTCGACGAGCTGCTCGACCGGGACGCGCTTTTCGCCGAGCCTGAATGGGACGCGTGGCGACGCGAGCTCGCCGACATGCTCGCCCTGCACCTCGGAGACGCCGAGCGGCAGATCGACGATCTGCGTCATTTCCAGCACGCGCAGACATTTCGCCTGCTGGTGCAGGACGTGAGCGGAGCGCTGTCGATTGAGCGCCTCGCCGACCACCTCTCGGCACTCGCCGACGTCGTGCTTGAGGCGACGCTGGCCTGCTGCTGGGAGCACGTACGCGGCGACGACGACGCAGCGCCGCGCTTCGCGATCGTCGGCTACGGCAAGCTAGGAGGCAAGGAGCTTGGCTATGCGTCGGACCTGGACATCGTGTTCCTCTACGACGATCCACGCGACATCGCCGCCGAGCGCTACGCGCGCCTGGCGCAGAGAATCAACGCGTGGCTGACCAGCGCGACCGCGGCGGGTCGCCTCTACGAAACCGATCTGCGCCTTCGTCCCGACGGCGTGAGCGGGCTGCTCGTGTCGAGCGTCGACGCGTTTCGCCAGTACCAGCGCACGCAGGCGTGGCCGTGGGAGCACCAGGCGCTGACGCGGGCACGATTCGTCGCCGGCGACGCTGCGATCGGTGCCGCCTTCGACCGCGAGCGCGAGCTGATCCTGCGCCTGCGTCGCGACCCAGCGGCGCTCGCCGCCGATGTGATCGACATGCGCGCGAAAATGCACGCGGCGCATCCCAATCCGACGCGGCTGTTCGACGTCAAGCACGATCCGGGCGGCATGGTCGACGTCGAGTTCAGCGTGCAGTATCTGGTGCTCGCGCACGCGCACGATCACGCGTCGCTGTGCCGCAACGCCGGCAACATCGCGCTCCTGGGAACCGCCTCCGGCCTCGGGCTAATCAGTGACGTCATCGCGCAGGCGGCGGCGGACGCCTATCGCGAATACCGGCGCGTGCAGCACCAGATCCGCCTGCAGGGCGCCCGCGTGGCACGCACCGAGTCCGGCCCGCAGTCGTCGCGCCGCGCCGACGTCGCGGCGCTCTGGCAGCAGGTGTTCGGACAGCCGCGCGCGATCGGGCAGCCTTGAGCCAACCCGGCTGCCGCGGCCACACGGGGGAAATCAGCTAAAATGACGGTTCTCAAGGTGCTCGAGGAAAACGCGATGTCGATGGCGGACCGCGACGGCTTCATCTGGTACGACGGCAAGCTCGTTCCGTGGCGCGACGCCACCACGCACGTGCTCACCCATACGCTGCACTACGGGCTCGGCGTCTTCGAGGGCGTGCGCTGCTACCAAACGGAATCGGGACCGGCCATTTTCCGGCTGCGCGACCACACCGAGCGACTGTTCCGCTCCGCGCAGATCTTCGGCATGAAGATCCCGTACAGCCGTGACGAACTCGAGTCCGCGCAGAAGGAATGCGTGAGCGCGAACGCATTGGGCTCGTGCTACATCCGGCCGCTGGCCTTCTACGGGTCCGAGGCGATGGGCGTCGCCGCCAAGTCGAACAAGGTTCGCGTCTCGATCGCCGCGTGGCCATGGGGCGCGTATCTCGGCGCCGACGGACTCGAGAAGGGTATCCGCGTGAAGACGTCGTCGTTCACGCATCACCACCCCAACATCACGATGTGCAACGCCAAGGCGGTGTGCAACTACGCGGTCTCGATCATGGCCAACCAGGAAGCGACGCACGACGGTTACGAGGAGGCGATGCTGCTCGATCCGCAGGGCTTCGTCTGCCAGGGCTCCGGCGAGAACGTGTTCCTGGTCCGCGATGGCAAGCTGCACACGCCGGACCTTTCCGGAGGCGCGCTCAATGGCATCACCCGCGCCACGATACTCACCTTCGCAGCCGAGCTCGGCATCCCGGTGATCGAGCGCAGGATCACGCGCGACGAGTTCTACATCTGCGACGAGGCGTTCTTCACCGGCACCGCTGCCGAAGTGACGCCGATCCGGGAGCTCGACAACCGCGTCATCGGCGCCGGCGAGCGCGGGCCGATGACTACCAAGCTGCAGGCCATGTTCTTCGACGCGGTGAACGGCCGCAGCCCGAATCACATGTCGTGGCTCACCCCCGTCGTCATGCCCAATACTGCTCCCGACCATGCCAGAGCCCCTCGCCAGCCCGCAGCCGTTCGTTGATGTCGGCGCCAAGGACCTGCCGCTGCACTGCCCTAACCCGGCGATGCCGCTGTGGTCGAGCCATCCGCGCGTCTTCCTCGACGTGGCGGCGCAGGGCGAAGCGATGTGCCCCTATTGCGGCACGCGCTATCGCCTGACCGGAGAGGTTCCGCGCGGCGGGCATTGACGGCGCGAGCGCATCGCGCCTTTCACGCGCCTCTCCCCCCGCCGCTCCGGGCCAGCGCGAACGATGGCTGAGCGCATCCTGATCGTCGCACCCTCGTGGATCGGGGACGCGATCCTGTCGGAGCCGCTGATCGCGCTGCTCCGCGAGCCGCTCGAAGCCGCCATCGTCGACGTCCTGGCCCCGCCCTGGTGCGCGCCCGTGTATGCGCGCATGCGAGGTATCCGCAGTGTCGTCGACAGCCCCTTCGAGCACCGCGAGCTCAACCTGCGCGCCCGACGCCGCCTCGGCCGGAAGCTGCGCGAGCGCGCGTACACGCGCGCCTTCGTGTTGCCGAACTCGTTCAAGTCCGCGCTGATCCCATGGTTCGCGCGCATTCCACGCCGCATCGGCTACGTCGGCGAGGCACGACGCATCCTGCTCACCGACGCGCGGCGTCTCGACCGGCGCGCTCTTCCGCGTCTGGTCGATCGCTTCGTCGGCCTCGCCGCCGCGCCCGGCGAGCTGGCGCCGAGCGCACCTTCGCCGGTGCTGGTGCCCAACGCCGCCAACGCCAACGAGGCGGTGCGCTCGCTCGGGCTCGCTACACGCAGACCGGTCGCGGCGTTTTGTCCCGGCGCGGAATTCGGACCTGCCAAGCGCTGGCCGAGCGAACATTTCGTGACGCTGGCGCGACGCTTCATCGCCTCGGGCTACGCGGTGTGGCTGATCGGCTCGGCCAACGATCGCGCGGCCTGCGATCCCATCGCCGCGGCGGTGCCCGAGGTCCGCAACGCCTGCGGGCGCACCGATCTCGGGACGGCGATCGATTTGCTCGCGCAGGCGAGCGTGGTCGTGAGCAACGATTCCGGATTGATGCACGCCGCGGCCGCGGTGGGGAGGCCGGTTGTGGCGTTGTTCGGCTCGTCTAGCCCCGAGTACACGCCCCCGTTGTCGCCGCTGGCGCGGGTCGCGCGCGTCGACATCGAATGCAGCCCTTGCTTCCAGCGCGTGTGTCCGCTGGGGCACTTCAAGTGCATGCGCGAGCTCGAGCCCAATGTTGTGTATGATTTGGCGCGCTCACCCAACTGAGCGAACCGAGCGAACTGAGCGCGACTGAATCGACTGCACGGTTCTCGCAAGCCATGCCCAAGCTCCGGACCCCGACCATCTTCACTTCGCCGCAGGACGCGGCGCTCGCGTTCTACAAGGCCTTCGAAGGCAGGGACATCGACGCGATGATGGCGACGTGGGCCGAGGACGAGGACATCGTCTGCATCCACCCGGATGGCCCGCGGCTGGTCGGATACGACGCGGTGCGGGCGGGCTGGGAGCAGCTGTTCTCGGGAGACACCCGGCTGACGTTCCGTCTCGACGAAGTCGTCGTGCTCGAAACCGTGGGGATGGCGCTGCAGAGCGCGATCGAGCACGTAACCGTCGGCGACGATTCGCAGCCGCGCGGCTCGGCGCTCGCCACCAACGTATTCCTGCGCACGCCTTCGGGGTGGAGGCTTGCCGTGCACCACGCCTCGCCGGCGCCGACCCTCATCGCCCCCGCGCCAGGCAAGCCGCTGCACTAGCCGCGGTTGCGACCTGCGGGCGCTACAGAATCCGGTTGAACCAGAGCATCGACAGCGCCGCGGCGACGATGGCCAGCGCGGCGGCGACGGCGGCGAACAGCGCCGTGATCTCGGTCTCCTGCTTCTCCAGGACCAGCTTGGAATTGAGTGACTCGTACACCTTCTTGAGATCGGTCGCGGTGCCCGCGTAGAAGTACTGCCCCTGTGTGATGTTGGCGATGTTCTTGAGCGCGGCCTCGTCGAGGCGCACGCGCATCGACCAGCCTTCGGCGCCGATCAGCTCGCCGCTCGGCGTGCCCACGCCCACGGTGTAGACGCGCACGCCACGGTCGGCGGCCATGCGTGCCGCCTCGATGGGATCCGGTCCGGTGGTCGTCTGCCCGTCGGTGAGCAGGATGATGACGGCCGCGTTGTACGAGCCCGCCGGCACCGGTTTGAACGCCTTGCCCTTGTCCGACTTGTCTTTGGAGGAAGCATCCAGCGATGCCGCGCGCGTGCTCTCGGCGCGCGGATTGCTGGCGCGCAGATCGAACTCGACGTCCGGAAACAGCGTCTTCAGCGCGACCAGGATGCCGCTGCCCACCGCGGTGCCGCGCTGCAGCTGGAAGCGGTCGATCGCGGCGAGAATGTCCTCTCGATTCGACGATGGCGGCTGCACCACCGATGCCGTCGCCGCGAACGACACGACGCCGATGCGCGTCGCGGATGGCAAGTCGTTGACGAAGGCGCGCGCCGCCGCTTGCGCCGCCGCGATGCGGCTGGGCTCGACGTCGGTGGCGCGCATGCTGCCGGACACGTCCATCGCCAGGATGACCGTCTGGTGCGCGGACGGCAACATCACCACCGCCGCCGGGCGCGCGATGGCCAGCACCATCAGCGTCAGCGCGATCAGGAACAGCGCCGGCGGGATGTGCCGGCGCACGCGCTGCGCCGCGCCCATTCCCTCGCGCATGCCCGCGAGGCTCGCGTACGCCAGCACGCGCTTCTGCTTGCGGCGCAGCAGCAGCAGGTACAAGCCCACCAGCACCGGCAGCGCCAGCAGCAGCCACAGCAGCTCGCCCCAGAGAAAGCTCACGGGTGCGGCAGCAAGTGCGCCGGCACGCCGCCGCCGGCCGCTAGCTGGCTGCGCCGCTTGCGCAGATCGGCGAAGCGCATGACGGCGTCGACCAGGTTCTCTCCCGTCGACAGCTCGAGCGCGTCGACGCCGGCGTGGGCGAGCCCGGTGCGCAGCTCGCTCTCGCGACGCTGCGCAGCCTGCGCGAAGCGCTTGCGAAAACCGCGGTCGTGCGTATCGACGAAGAGCTGCTCGCCCGTTTCCGCATCCTGCACGACCAGCATGCCGAGGTCGGGCATTTCCATCTCGAGCGGATCGAAAAGGCGAACGGCGACGACCTCATGACGTTGCGCCAGGTGGGCGAGGGTTTGCTCCCATCCCGGCACGCTGATGAAGTCGGATACAAGAAACACCAGCGAACGGCGCTTGAGCATCTGGTAGCCGGTGCGCAGGAAGTCACCGAGGTCGGTCGCATTGGTGTTGGCCTGGGCCTGCGCCGGCCGCTGCATCATCGCGTTCATGATGTGCATGACGTGGCGGCGATCGCTGCGCACGGGAATGACGTGGTCGACCTTGCCGCCGTAGAGCATCGCGCCGACGCGGTTGCCATGGCGCGTGAGCAGGCTGGACAGCACGGCGACGAATTCCACCGCGAGCGCCTTCTTGCGCACTTCCTTGGAGCCGAAGTCGACCGACGCGCTCAGGTCGAGCAGGAACCACGCGGCGACCTCGCGCTCCTCGTTGAACTCGCGCACGTACGGTGACTGCAGCCGCGCGGTGACGTTCCAGTCGATGTGACGGACGTCGTCGTGATACTGGTATTCGCGCAGGTCCGCGAGGTCGAGCCCGGCGCCACGGAACAGCGTGCGGTAGTCGCCGTGGAGCAGTCCGTCGAGCCGGCGGATGACCGTCCACTCCAGCCGCCGCAGAATGCGCTCAGGCGTCGGCGCTGACTCGGACATGGGTATCGAGCGGTCTCTCGGGCGCGGGGATGCGCTGCATGATGCGCATGATGAGCTGGTCGGCGCTCAATCCCTCCGCCAGCGCTTCGTAGGTGAGCACCAGGCGATGGCGGAAGACGTCCGGCACCAGGTCACGCACATCCTCGGGCAGAACGTACGTGCGACCGCGCAGGTAGGCGAGCGCACGTGCGCCTTCGATGAGGTGGATCGTCGCGCGCGGGCTCGCGCCGTACGAGATGTACTTCTGCATGTCGGCGAGCCCGAAGCGTGCCGGCTGCCGTGTCGCGGAGACCAGGCGCACCGCGTACTGTATGAGGTTCGGGTCGACGTAGCCCTGACGGCACTCGCGCTGCAGCGCAGCGAGCTGCTCGGTGGTCGCCACCGCCGCGACTTCCTGCGCCGCCCCGGTGACGCGCTGCACGATGACAAATTCCTCCTCTTCGCTCGGGTAGCCCACGAGCACCTTCATCATGAAGCGGTCGACCTGCGCTTCCGGCAGCGGATAGGTTCCCTCAGTCTCGATCGGGTTCTGCGTGGCCATCACCAGGAACGGCTCGGGGACGCGATGGGTGTTGCCGGCGATGGTGACCTGGTATTCCTGCATCACCTCGAGCAGCGCGCTCTGCACCTTCGCCGGCGCGCGGTTGATCTCATCGGCAAGCAACAGATGCGTAAACACGGGTCCGAGCGAGGTCGCGAAATCGCCGGTGCGCTGGTTGTAGATGCGCGTGCCGACCAGATCGGCGGGAACCAGGTCGGGCGTGAACTGGATGCGCTTGAAGGTGCCGCGAATCGTCTTGGCGATGGTCTTGACGGTGAGCGTCTTGGCGAGGCCAGGAACGCCCTCGACCAGGAGGTGGCCTTGCGCGAGCATCGCGACGAGGACGCGCTCGAGAAAATGGTCCTGCCCGACGACGACCTTCTTGACCTCGTAGAGAATGCGCTCCATCAGCGAGGCGACGTCGCCGCGATCGACTTCGGTATCGTTCATTCGGTCCTCATTCGGTCCTGCGCTAGAAGGGCGAGATGCCCACCGCCGCCGCGGCGTTCTCGATCGGCACCGCGAAACCGATGCCGATGAACACGCGCTGCTCCGATGGATTGAGAATCGCGGTGACGATGCCGACGACTTCGCCTCCCGCGGTAACCAGCGGCCCGCCGGAATTTCCTGGGTTGGCCGCCGCATCGAACTGGATCAGGTTGGTCAGCAGCCGCTTTCCCTCGGGCGACTGGTATTCGCGGCGCAGCCCGGAGACGATGCCCGACGACGCCGACGGGCCGATGCCGAAGGGAAATCCCACCGCGACGACTTCGTCGCCTACCGCCAGGTCCGCCGTCGAGCGCAGCGTCGCCGCCACCAGGTCGTCGGGGATCGTCTTGGCCTGCAGCACCGCGAGATCGTGCTCGGGACGGGTACCGATCACCGTTGCCTCGGCGATGAGCCCGTCGTAGAACTCGACTTTTACCTTGTCGGCGCCGGCGACAACGTGGAGGTTGGTGAGAATCGTGCCCTTGTCGACGACGACCACACCGGTGCCGATGCCGAAGCCGCCGCGCGACGCGGGACTGTTGCCCTCGCCCGGATCGGGCTCGGCGCCTAATCCAATCACGCGCACCACCGATGGGCGCACCGCCTCGAACGCCTTGCTCGCGACCGATGGAATCTGCGCGGTTTCCAACGTGTGCAGCACCGACGCGTCGATGTCCTTCTGCGTGAGCTCGCGCGGCAACGCGCGCGTGCCCATGTAGACCGCGGCAATGGCGAACGCGAAAAGCGCGCCGGCGACCATGAACAGGACGCGCTCATGGCGCTCCACGCCTCGTCGCAGCCTTCCACCGCGTGCCGGCCCCGCCTCCACGCCCTGCGGCTGCGCGGTCGCAGGGGCAGACGGTCGCGGCGTCGCTGGAACCGCAGGCGGCGAAGCGCGGCGAGGCGGCGGCGAGCGGCTGTAGAGCGCGACTTTCTTCATGAGATGTTCATCACCTCACGGTGTCGAAACGTTCGTTGTCACGCCGTTCCACCGACGGTCAACCCGTCGATGCGCAGCGTCGGCTGTCCCACCCCCACCGGAACGCTCTGCCCTTCCTTGCCGCAATTGCCCACCCCCGAATCGAGCGCCATGTCGTTGCCGATCATCGACACGCGGGTCAGTGCATCGGGCCCGTTGCCGATCAGCGTCGCACCTTTGACCGGCCGCCCGAGCTTTCCGTTCTCGATCTTCCACGCTTCCGCTGCGGAAAAGACGAACTTGCCGCTGGTGATGTCGACCTGCCCTCCACCGAAGTTGACCGCGTACAGCCCGTTCTTGACCGAAGCGATGATCTCCGCGGGGTCACGGTCGCCGTTGAGCATGATGGTGTTGGTCATGCGCGGCATGGGAATGTGGGCAAACGACTCGCGGCGTCCGTTGCCTGTGGGAGTGACACCCATCAGGCGCGCATTCATCGTGTCCTGCATGTAGCACTGGAGAATGCCGTCCTCGATGAGCACGGTGCGCTGCGTCGGATTGCCTTCGTCGTCGATGTTGAGCGATCCGCGCCGGTCGGGCAGCGTGCCGTCGTCGACCACGGTCACGCCCTTGGCGCCGACGCGCTCGCCGATGCGTCCGGAGAACGCCGACGTGCCCTTGCGGTTGAAGTCGCCCTCGAGCCCATGGCCGATCGCCTCGTGCAGCAGAATGCCGGGCCATCCGGGGCCCAGCACGACGGTCATGGTGCCGGCGGGGGCATCGTCGGCGTCGAGATTCTGCAGCGCCTGGTTGACCGCGGTCCGCGCGTACTCGTCGAGGATCGCATCGGTGAAATACAGGTAATCGACGCGTCCTCCGCCTCCACCCATGCCCTGCTCGCGCCGCCCGTCCTGCTCGACGATGACGCTGATCGAGAGCCGGACCAACGGGCGCACGTCGGCGGCGATGAGGCCGTCGCTGCGCGCCACGAGGATCGCCTCGTACTCGCCGGCGAGCGATGCCATGACCTGCGTGACACGCCCGTCCAGTGCGCGCGCCATGCGCTCGAGGCGTTCGAGCATGCTCACTTTCTGCGCGTCGGAAATGGCCGCCACCGGATCGGCGGGCGCGTACAGCGAGCGCGCACCCCCCACCTTGGCCACCGGAACGACGTGGTTCTGCCCCTGCCGCCCGATGGCTCGGGTCGCCATGGCGGCCGCGCTGAGCGCCTCCATGCTGATGTCGTCGGAGTATGCGAACGCCGTCTTCTCGCCGGACACCGCGCGCACGCCGACACCGCGATCGATGGAAAACGCGCCCGACTTGACGATGCCCTCTTCCAGGCTCCAGCTCTCCACGCGCGAATACTGGAAATAGAGGTCGGCATAGTCGACGTGGCGCACATGGATATCGGCGAGCACGCGCTCGAGCTGCTGGAACTCGAGCTGCGCCGGCGCGAGCAGCAGCCCGGTGGCTTGATCGAGAAGCTTCGGATTGACGGTGGGAATGGCGAGGTCGGTCATGGCAAGCCTGGACAGGGGATAGCTGCATTGTCGGGCCGCGGGCTGTCCCGCACAAGCGTGGCGGGCTCACCCAGGCGCGGGCCTTGCGCAAAGCCGAGCCGTCAGGCGACGGGGCGCGCGGCCGCGTCGCCCGCGTTGCCTTCCTCACGAGCTCCCGGCGTAGCCCCCGCCCTACTGCCCGCAGTACTGCCTTGACCGAGATACGTTGCCGCCACGCGCGCATCGACGGCAAGCCCGGCGCTCGCGCCTTCGACCACGATCTCGCCGGTCTCCAGCACATAGCCATGGTCGGAGACCTGCAACGCCGCGCGCGCATTCTGCTCGACCAATAGGATCGACACGCCGCTCGCCTTGAGCGCGGCGATGATGCTGAAGATCTCCTTCACGATGAGCGGGGCGAGCCCGAGGCTCGGCTCGTCGAGCATGAGCAGGCGTGGACGCGCCATCAGCGCGCGGCCCAGCGCCAGCATCTGCCGCTCGCCGCCGGACAACGTCGCCGCGAGCTGCGCGCGGCGCTCAGCGAGCCGCGGAAAACGCTGATATACCTCGTCGCGCGTCGTTGCGATGGCCCGATCACCGGCACGGTAGCGCGCGAATGCCCCCAGCTCGAGGTTGTCGGCGACGCTCATCGATCCGAACAATTCCCGTCGCTCCGGCACGAGGCACAGGCCCTGCTCGACGCGCTGCTCGACCGGCGTGCGCGCCGCCGCGGCGCCGAACAGGTCGATCGAACCGCGCGACGGCAGCAATCCCATGATCGCGCCCAGGAGCGTCGTCTTGCCCGCGCCGTTGGGACCGATCACGGTGACGATTCGACCCTCGTCGACCGTCAGCGACACGCCATGCACCGCCTCGACCTTGCCGTAGGCGACGTGCAGATCACGCACGTCAAGCAGCGCGCTCGATGTACGCCCGTCGCGCTGCGCGCTCCTCGATTCGCGCTCGGGGCGGCCCGTCGCGCTCTCTGGAGGACCGTCGCGCTGCGCGCTCCTCGATTCGCGCTCGGGGCGGCCCGTCGCGCTCATACGCCCCCCAGATACGCTTCGAGAACGACCGGATTGGCCTGGATGTCCGCGGGAAGGCCCTCGGCGAGCTTCTCGCCGAAGTCCATCACCACCAGCCGGTCGGTCAGGCCCATCACGAAGTCCATGTCGTGCTCGACCAGGAGCACGGTCATGCCGTCCGCCTTGAGACTGCGCAGCAGCGCCGCCAGCTCCGCCTTTTCGCGGTAGCGCAATCCGGCGGCAGGCTCGTCGAGCAACAGGAGCATCGGATCGGCGGCGAGCGCGCGAGCGATCTCGACGATGCGCTGCTTGCCGAGCGCCAGCGAGCCCGCGGGCGCGTGCAGGTGCTCGGACAGCCCGACCCTCGTCACCTGCGCCGCGGCTTCCGCACGTGCGCGCGATTCCTCCTCGCGGTCGAGACGCAACGCGGCGCGAAGCACGCCGGCGCGTCCGCGCAGGTACGCACCGAGCGCGACGTTGTCGAGCACCGACATGGTCGGGATCAGTCGCACGTGCTGGAAGGTGCGGCCGATGCCGCGGCGCGCGATATCGAAGGGCTGCAGGCTGCTGATGGGCGCCCCGGCGAAGCGAATCTCGCCACCGGAGAGCGGCAGCGCGCCGCTGATCAGGTTGAACATCGTGCTCTTGCCCGCGCCGTTGGGGCCGATCAGTCCGAGTATTTCGCCGGCGCGCAACTCGAACGACAGGTCGTTGACCGCGACCAGCCCGCCGAATTGCTTGCGCGCGCGGTCGACGACCAGCAGCGTCGCGTCCCCCTGCGTGCGCGGCCGGCGCGGAAGAGACGCCGCCGGCGGTACCGGCGCGGGCGTGGCCGCGGGCAGGAGCCGCGCCAGCCACGGCCACACGCCGTCGCGCGTGCGCTGCAGCAACAGGATCATGAGCACGCCGAACACGGCGACCTCGAAGTTGCCCTCGCGCCCGAGCAGATGGGGGAGCGTGTCCTGCAACACCTGCTTGAGCAGCGTGATCAGCGTGGCGCCCACGACCGCGCCCCACACGCTGCCGGCGCCGCCGACGACCGCCATGAACAGGTACTCGATGCCCTGGTTGATGCCGAAGGGCGTGGGATTGATGAAGCGCTGCAGGTGCGCGTACAGCCATCCCGACACGCACGCGAGCACCGCCGCGTAGACGAACACGACGATCTTGAGCCGGCCCGAGTCGACGCCGAAGGCCTCGGCCATCTCGAGGCCGCCCTTGAGCGCGCGCACGGCGCGGCCGGGACGCGAGTCGAGCACGTTGTGGGTCATCCACAGGCTGACCAGCGCGACGGCCCAGATCAGGTAGTAGAAGTAGCGCTCGTTGCGCAACGGCAGTCCGAACAGATTGAGCACCGCGATCCCGGTGAGCCCCGTGTGGCCGCCGAGGAACTCGAGGTTGCCGAACACATAGAAAAGGCTGATGCCCCACGCGATGGTTGCCAGCGGCAGGTAGTGGCCGCGCATGCGCAGCGTGATGAAGCCGAGGAACAGCGCGATCAGCACGGTCATGGCCACGCCAACGAGCAGGTTGAGCCACGGCGAGATCGCAGGATAGTTGATCGAGAGATACGCGGTGGCGTAAGCGCCGATGCCGACGAACGCCGCCTGTCCGAACGAAGTCTGCCCGGCCACGCCGGTGAGCAGCACCAGCCCGAGCGCGGCGATACTGTACAGGCCGATGTAATTGAGCAGCGTGATCCAGAACGGCGGCGCGAGCGCCGGTGCGGCGAGCAGCGCCAGCAGCGCGGCCAGCAGCCAGAGCCGGCCGGCGCTCCATCGCGCCTTTATTCCTGCGCCCGTTCCCACACTCATTCCTCTTCCTCGTGATGATGCGTGGTCAACGAGCGCCACAGCAGCACGGGGATGATGAGCGTGAACACGATCACTTCCTTGAACGCGCTCGCCCAGAACGAGGAAAACGATTCGAGCAGCCCGACCAGCAGCGATCCCGCCGCCGCCAGCGGATAGCTCGACAGGCCACCGATGATGGCGCCGACGAATCCCTTCAGGCTGATGAGAAAGCCCGAGTCGTAATAGATCGTGGTGATCGGCCCGATCAGCACGCCGGAAAACGCGCCGAGCATCGCGGCCAGGATGAACGTCAGGCTGCCGGCGAGGTTCGGACTGATGCCGACGAGCCGCGCGCCGGTGCGGTTGAGCGCGGTGGCGCGCAGCGCCTTGCCGTAGAGCGTGCGGTCGAAAAACAGCCAGAGCGCGCCGATCACCATGACCGAGAACAGCAGGACCAGAAGGCTCTGCCCGCTCAAGGTCACGTCACCGGCGCGAAACGACACGGTCGTGAACGGCGGCGTACGCGAGCCCTCGGCGCCGAAGAACCACAGGCCCATTCCGATCATCGTGAGATGCGCCGCCACGGACACGATGAGCAGCACCAGCACCGACGCCTCCGCAAGCGGCTGGTACGCGACACGATAGAGCAGCGGCCCGAGCGCGGTCACGATCGCCACGGTGCACACGATTTGCAGCGGAAACGCGATGCCTAACGGCGCGACCGCCCAAACCACCGCAGCGATCGCCGCCGGAAGCGCGACGTAGAGTCCGAGCCGCCGTGGCAAGCGATGCCACGCTTGCTCGCGGGCGGCGGCAATGATCTCCATGGCTCCGGCAACCGCGGCCAATCCGAGCAACAGCCCCACCGTCCCGGGAGACTTGTTGAGCTGCAGCGCCGCCAGGGTCAGCGTGCCGTAGGTCACGAATTCGCCCGCCGGCACGAAGATGACGCGCGTGACGGTGAATACGAGCACCAGCGCGAGCGCCAGTAACGCGTAGATCGCGCCGTTGGTGATGCCGTCCTGGACGAGCAGGAGCGCGATCGAGAGATCCATCGATGCCTTCGGGCGGCGTTCGCCTGGCGCAACAAAAAGCCGGCTGCAGCGCGTGCTCGCAGCCGGCTTCCAGCTACGCTCGGATCATTTCAGCAGAACCCATTTGCCGTTGTCTATTTTCACCAGCACGCGCGCGCGGTTGTCGAAGCCGTTGTGGTCGCCCGCGCTGACGTTGAACACGCCGTTGGCGCCTGCCGCTTCCTTGACGTTTTCCAGCGCGTCGCGAAGCGCGCTGCGAAAGGCCTTGGTGCCGGGCTGCCCCTTCTTGAGCGCCTCGGGGATCGCGCGCTCGAGCAACAGATAGGCGTCCCAGGCGTGGCCGCCGAACGTCGTCCGCGAGCCGGGGCCGTATTTGCCCTCGTACTTGCTGACGTACACGGCGGCGGACTTCTTGACCGGATTGCTGTCTGGGAGTTGTTCGTAGACCAGCATCGGGCCGGCGGGAAGAATGGCGCCATTGCCGTCGGCGCCGACCACGCGCAGGAAGTCCGCGTTGGCTACGCCGTGCGTCTGGTAGATCTTGCCCTTATAGCCGCGTGAAATGAGCTCCTTGTGCGGTGTTGCCGCGGGCGTCCCCGATCCCGCGATCAGCACCGCATCCGGCTGGGCTGCAAGCAGCTTGAGCACCTGCCCGGTCACGCTGGGATCATTGCGGTTGTATTTCTCCTCCGCCACCACCTTGATGCCCGCGGTCTGCGCCGAGCGCTTGATC
Organism: Betaproteobacteria bacterium; assembly: GCA_040005035.1. Taxonomy (GTDB): domain Bacteria; phylum Pseudomonadota; class Gammaproteobacteria; order Burkholderiales; family Casimicrobiaceae; genus PALSA-1003. The sequence continues at coordinate 19,539 of JBDTZQ010000026.1, forward strand.
TCGGTCAGCCAGCTGTCGCCGTAGGCGTCGGCGAAGCCGATGAAGGCCAGCTTGCCGACGCCGTTGGCCTTCATGCTGATCGCCACCGCGTCGGCCATCAGCGAATCGTTCTGCGGCGTCTTGAACACCCAACGCGTCTTAGGGTCGACGGGGTTGATGATCAGCGCCGACGCCGCCATCGAGATCATCGGAGTCTCCGCCTCGACCACGACATCGCGCATCGCGAGGGAATTAGGAGTCACCGTCGAACCGATGATGACGTCGACCTTATCCTCGGATATCAACTTGCGCGTGTTCTTCACCGCCTCGGTCGTGTCCGACTTGTCGTCGAGGACGATGAAGTTCACCTTCTGCCCGCCGACGATCGGAGAGCCCAGCATCTCGATCGTGTTTTTCTCGGGAATGCCGAGCGACGCCGCGGGCCCGGTCGCGGACAGCGTCACTCCGACGTTGATGTCCGCAACCGCGGAGGCGCAGCACAGCAATGCCGCTGCGGCCAAAAGCGCTTTCGATGAATGCATGCAATGCCTCCGATACGGTGATTGGATACGTGCGGCTATCGATTGCCCGCCTCGGTACATCGATCAGGGACGCCTGACCGCGTCGCGAATCTCGCGCAGCAGAACGATGTCCTCGGGCGTCACCGCCGTCGGCGGCGCGGTGTCCCGCAGTCGGTTGATCTGCTTGACCATGATGAAGATGATGAAGGCGAGGATCAGGAAATTGAGCGCCACGGTGATGAAGTTGCCGTACGCCAGCAGCGGAACACCCGCCTTGGTGAGCGCCTCGTAGGTCATCGGTCCGGTATATCCCGCAGGCGGCGCGCCGAGCGGGATATACCAGTTCGAGAAATCCAGGCCGCCGAAGATGCGTCCGATCACCGGCATGATGAGGTCCTTGACTAGCGAATCGACGATCTTGCCGAACGCGCCCCCGATGATCACACCGACCGCGAGATCGACGACATTGCCTCTGACCGCGAACTCGCGAAACTCGCTCATGAACGACATACGACCCCCTGAACCCCGAACGACCGGTCTAGACCGCGGCCTCTCCCGATTCGCCCGTACGGATGCGCACCACCTGCTCGACGTTGGTCACGAAAATCTTGCCATCGCCGATCTTGCCGGTTCGTGCCGCCTTCACCACCGCTTCGATGGCGCGATCCACCAGCGCATCGGCGACGATCACCTCGACTTTCACCTTGGGCAGGAAGTCGACGACGTACTCGGCGCCGCGATAGAGCTCGGTGTGACCCTTCTGCCGCCCGAAGCCCTTGACCTCGGTGACGGTCAGTCCGGTCACGCCCAATTCCGAAAGCGCTTCGCGCACTTCGTCGAGCTTGAACGGCTTAACGATCGCTTCGACCTTTTTCATGCTCCCTCCGAGGGTTCCCGCACCGAGATTACACTAGGCGTCCAGCGTCTTCCACTCGTTCCACGCAGACGTGATCGGATAGCGCCAGTCCTTGCCGAAGCCACGCGGCGTGATGCGTATGCCCACCGCTGCCTGCCGCCGCTTGTATTCGTTGATCTTGATCAGACGCACGACCTTGGCGACATGCTCAGGGGCAAAACCACGTTCGACGATCCGGCCGGGGCTCAGGTCTTCCTCGACGTACGCCTCGAGGATCGCGTCGAGGATGTCGTAGGGCGGCAGGCTGTCCTGGTCGGTCTGGTCGGGCCGCAGCTCCGCGGAGGGCGCGCGCGTGATGATGCGCTCCGGAATGACGCGACCGAGGCTGTTTCGGTAGCGGCACAAGCGGTAGACCAGTGTCTTGCTGATGTCTTTGAGCACAGCGAAGCCTCCCGCCATGTCGCCGTACAGCGTGGCATAGCCGACGGCCATCTCCGACTTGTTGCCAGTGGTGAGCACGATCGAGCCGAACTTGTTCGACAGCGCCATGAGCAGCGTGCCGCGTATGCGCGCCTGGATATTTTCCTCCGTCGAATCCTCGGGGCGTCCCGCGAATTCCTCGGCGAGCGCGCGCTTGAACGCCTCGAAGGGTCCGTCGATCGGAATCTCGTCGTAGCGAACGCCGAGGATGCCCGCCATGGTGCGCGCATCCTCGAGGCTGATCGCGGCGTTGTACACCGACGGCAGCATCAGCGCGCGAACCCGATCCCGTCCCAGCGCGTCAACCGCCACCGCCAGCGTCAGCGCTGAATCGACGCCGCCTGACAATCCAAGCAGCACGCCCGGGAAGCGGTTCTTGTCGACGTAGTCGCGCACGCCGAGGGTTAGCGCCTCGTACACGTGCGGCTCGAGCCGGCTGTCGAGCGCGCCGCGAACCGGCCGCGGCGTCGCGCCGTCGAACTCGGCGATGGCGATGGTCTCGCGCCACGCCGGCAATTGCTGGATCGGCGTTCCGCTCGCGTCGGCGACGAACGACGCGCCGTCGAACACCAGCTCGTCCTGGCCGCCGACGCGATTGACATAGACGATCGGCAAACCGGTCTCGCGGGCGCGGTCGGCGACGATGCCGCGTCGCAGCGCCTGCTGGTGCGTGTGATAGGGCGAGCCATTGGGAACGACGAGCACCTGCGCGCCCGCGTCCTTGGCCATGCGCGCCGGGCCCCCAAACCACAGGTCCTCGCAGATGACGATACCGACGCGAACGCCGGCGACCTCGATCACGCAGGCGCTCTCGCCGCGGGCGAAATAACGTTGCTCGTCGAACACCGTGTAGTTCGGCAGCCTCTGTTTGCGATACGTCGCGACCTTGCGGCCGTCGCGCAGCACCGCCAGCGCGTTGTAGCGCGTGCCGTCGCCGACCTCCGGGAAACCTACGAGCACGGTCAGCCCAGCGCTGGCCGATGCGAGCGCATCCAGCGAGCGCGCGCTGGCATCGAGGAACGCCGGCCGAAGCAGCAGATCTTCTGGAGGGTATCCGCACAGCGAAAGCTCGGGCGTGACGACGAGATCAGCGCCAGCGCGCCGGCCGGCGGCGATCGCTTCGTGAATGCGCGCGGCGTTGCCGTCGAAATCGCCGACCATCTGGTTGAGCTGGGCGATGGCGATGCGCATGCTTGAATTTTATCACGCGCGCGCGACGACTTTCACGGGGGCGTGCGTGTCGAAGCGCTGCCAAGGCCCTTGCCGCGATCGTCTCCGCACGCCACAATTGGACCGTCCTCTCCGAATGAAATCCCTCTCGCTATCGATTACCGACACGCTGCGCGACATCTCCGCGGCGAGCTGGAACGCGCTGGTCGGCGATGCGCCCCTGCTCTCGCATGCCTTCCTGCATGCGCTGCACGAGACCGGCTGCGCCGCGCCGAAAAGCGGATGGGCGCCGCGCTACCTGATCGCCCGTCGCGGCGGCGAGCTGGCGGGCGCGATGCCGCTCTACCTCAAGGCGCATTCCTATGGCGAGTATGTGTTCGACTGGGCGTGGGCCGACGCTTACCGACGCCACGGGCGCCGCTACTATCCGAAGTTGCTGGCGGCGATTCCATTCACGCCGGTCACCGGGCCGCGTCTCATCGGCGGCGACGGCTCGACCCGTCGACTGCTGCTCGACGGAGCGCGCGCGTTCATGGACGACGAGGGCCTCTCGTCATTGCACATCCTCTTCCCGCGACACGAGGAAGCCGTCCAGTGCGCCGCCGCCGGGTTCATGATGCGCAACAGCGTGCAGTTCCACTGGACCAATCCCGGCTACCGCGATTTCGCCGATTTCCTCGCGACGCTGAGCCATGGCAAGCGCGCCAACATACGCCAGGAGCGGCGCAAGCTCGGCGAGCGCGGCATCGGCTTTACGCGCTTGACCGGCGCGAGCATCCGGAGCGAGGACTGGCGATTCTTCTTTCGCTGCTACTCGAACACCTACCGCGACCACCACTCGACACCTTATCTCTCGCTCGAGTTCTTCGAGCGCATCGGACGCGACATGCCGGACAACGTGGTCATGGTGGTCGGCGCGCGCGACGGCGAGCCGCTGTGCGCCGCGCTCGACGTCTACTCCGGCGAAGCGCTGTGGGGACGCTACTGGGGCTCCACCGAATACGTGCCGGGCCTTCATTTCGAGGCGTGCTACTACCAGGCGATCGAATTCTGCATCGAGCGCCGCATCGGCCGCTTCGAAGGCGGCGCGCAGGGAACGCACAAGCTGGCACGCGGGCTGCTCCCGGTGACCACGCAATCCGCGCATCTCATCGCCGATGCCGACTTCGCGGAGGCGATCGCGCGCTTCGCTGCCGCCGAGCGCGAGGATGTCGCGCAGTCGGTCGATGAGCTCGAGCGGGCGAGTCCGTTCCGACAGGAAAACGGCGAGCCGGCCGCTGCATCGTCGCCGACTGACGGCATGCTAGACTCGATCGCGCCACCCGGACGATCATGAATTCGACGCTGCAGAGCTCACGCGACGGCGCGGTCGCCACGCTCACGCTCAACCGTCCCGCGTCGCTCAACGCGCTCGACCTCGACATGATCGAGGCACTCGTCGCGCAGACCACGGCGCTCGCCGCCGACCCTAGCGTGCGCTGCGTGATCGTCAACGGCGCGGGCAAGCATTTCATGGCCGGCGGCGACATCCGCTGGTTCGCTTCCGAGCTGTCGCTGTCGCCCGAAGCGCGCCAGCAGCGCTTCGCGGCGATCATCACACGGGTACATGCCGTCATCGAGAGCATTCACCGCATGCCGCAGCCGGTGATCGCCAGCGTGCATGGCGCGGTGGCGGGGTTCGGTCTTTCGCTGCTCGGCGCGTGCGACCTCGCAATCGCCGCCGACGACGCGTACTTCACGTCGGCGTATCGTCACATCGGATCGACGCCCGACGGCGGCTCGACATGGACGTTGCCCCGGCTTGTGGGAACGCGCAAGGCGATGGAAATGGTGCTGCTCGCACCACGTTTCAACGCGGCGGAAGCGCTACGCATCGGCTTGGTCAATAGCATCGTCGGTTGCGACGAGCTCGCCGCGGCGACGACAGCGATGGCCGAGGCGATCGCGAGCGGACCGCCGCTCGCCATCGCCAACGCAAAGCGTCTGATCAACCAGTCATTGGGCCGCTCGCTGTCGGAACAGCTTGCGGCCGAAGCCGCGAGCTTCGGCGCGTGCGCGGCAACCGACGATTTCGCCGAAGGCATTCGCGCCTTTCTGGAAAAGCGTCCACCCCGCTTCGAGTCGCCGTAGAGCGAAGGTCAGCGACGCCGCGCATGCCGGGGCTTCACGGCGCCATGGTCAGGCCGGCTGCCCTGCTCCCGGTCCCGGGCCGTTGCGGCCGCCGCGACCGCCGCGGCGGCCCCGTCGCCCGCGCCCCTGTCCCTGGCCGGGTCCGCTGCCCGGGCCGCGCGGCGGCGATCCATTGCCCGGCCCACGCGCACCCGGCGCGGCAGGGCCTCGAACGTGCGCAGCGTGTGGCTGCCGGGGCGCCTGCGGTGATTGCGGAGAGTGCGGTGATTGCGGAGAGTGCGGTGATTGCGGAGAGTGCGGCTGCTTCGGTGCGTGGCCGCGTCCGCGCGGCGCATGCGGTTGCCCTTGCGGCTGGCCGTGTTTCGGCTTGCGCGGAGGGCGCCCTCCCGGTGGCCTCGCCGCCGGCTGGTGCATGGGCGGCGCGCGATTGCCGTCGACCTCGTCGATCTCGTCATCGTGCGGCTCCGCGGGAATGCCATAGGTTCCGCGGTTGCCGTCGACTTCGGACACTGCTTCGGATTCCATGGCGAAGCTGGGCTGCGCATCGGGATCGACCATGGACTCGCGATCGTCGTCGCGGCCGGGGTCGCTTCCATCGAGTGACGGCAGTCCGGCCGCCTTGAGCAGCGCGTTCAAATCGGCGCGCTCGAGCTCCGCGGTCTGCCCGCGCTTGAGCTGCGGGGGCATCGAGATGATGCCGTAACGCGTCCGCGTGAGTCGGCTCACCATCACCCCGAGCGCTTCGAACAGCCGCCGCACTTCGCGATTGCGGCCTTCTGGAAGCGTAACCTTGTACCAATGGTTGGTGCCCTCGCCGCCGCCGTCGGCGAGCGTCAGCACGTTCGCCGGGCCATCGTCGAGCGCAACGCCGGTGAGCAGCGCTGCTTCCTGTTCCGGCGTGAGCTTGCCGACGGTACGCACCGCGTATTCGCGCTCGACTTCGTAACGCGGATGCATCAGCCGGTTGGCGAGCTCGCCCGAGGTCGTGAACATCAGCAGCCCCTCGGTGTTGAAGTCGAGCCTGCCCACCGCGATCCACTTGGCGTGGCCGAGCTTGGGGAGCTTGTCGAAGACCGTGGGCCGTCCTTCCGGGTCGCTCCGGCTGACGATCTCACCCGCCGGCTTGTGATAGACCAGCACGCGCACGCGCGGCGGCGCGAAGCGCAGGCGCACGAGCTCGCCGTTGATGCGCACCTGATCTTCTGGGCCGACCTTCTGGCCGACCTCGGCAGGCTCCCGGTTGATCGTGATGCGGCCGGCGATGATCAGCTCCTCGAGCCCGCGCAGCGATCCATAGCCGCACTGCGCCAGCACCTTGTGCAGGCGTTGCGGCTCCGTGAAGACCGGCTCAGTGGAGCGTCGAGGCTTGTGTTGATTCCGGTCGTCCGTCCGACGCGGCTGTTGCATCGCTGTCGGATTCGGTTGCCGGTGTGTCGACGAGTGGGCTCGCGAGCGCGAGTTCGACCTCGGCGGCCTTTGCGGGGGCATCGGGTAACTCCAGAAGGTGGGAAGTATCAAGGTCCGCGAGAGGCGGAAGCTCGGCCAGCGAACGCAGGCCCAGATCGTCGAGAAACTGCCGGGTGGTCGCATAGAGCGCGGGATGGCCGGGCGTTTCGCGATGCCCGACAACCTCGATCCATTGCCGATCCTCCAGCGTTTTGACGATGTTGGTGGAAACCGCAACGCCGCGGATGGCTTCGATGTCTCCGCGCGTGACGGGTTGTTGGTAGGCGACGATGGCGATGGTCTCCATCACCGCCCGTGAATAGCGCGGCGGCTTTTCCGGCGACAGTCGATCCAGGAATGGCTGGATCTCGGCGCGCGCCTGGAAGCGCCAGCCGCTGGCGACCTGCGCCAGCTCGACACTGCGCCCGCTCCACGCGGTGCGCAGCTCGTCGAGGAGCTTGCGCACGGTCTCGGCGTCTAGCGGAGGATCGAACAGCTTCGAAAGCTGCGCGACCGACACCGGCTCGCCGGCCGTCAGCAGCGCGGCTTCGAGGACATGCGTGATCTTGCTCAGGTCTTCGCCCATCGATCTATTCGTCCGGCTGCAGCGCGAATGCCGGATCGCCCCTGCGTTGCACGTAGATCGGCGCGAAAGGCGCCGCCTGCGTGACATCGACCAATTGTTCTCGCGCGAGCTCGAGGACCGCCAGAAACGTGACGACCAGCCGTGGCACGTCGATGTCGGCTTCGAAAAGCGAGGTGAACTCGACAAAGCGTCCCGGCTCGAGCAGTTTGAGCAGCCGACTCATCTGGCTGCGCACCGACAATTGCTCGCGCGTAACCAGATGATGGCGGTTGCCGCGCGCGCGCGCAACCAGTCCCGCCCAGGCGGTCTTCAGGTCCTCCGGGCGGACCTCCGGCAGGCGGGCCTCGGCGACCCGCTCGAACCAGACGCGCACCAGTGCAAAGTCGCGCTCGGCCAGCGGCAGGTCGTCGATCGCCCGGGCCGCGGCCTTCATGCGCTCGTACTCGAGCAGCCGGCGCACCAGCTCGGCGCGCGGGTCCTCGCCTTCGGCGCCGGGCAGTGACGGCGGCTTGGGCAGGAGCAGGCGAGACTTGATCTCGATGAGCACCGCCGCCATCAGCAGGTATTCGGCGGCGAGCTCGAGATGCGTTCGGCGCATCATCTCGACGTAGCCCAGGTACTGTCGCGTGAGCTCGGCCATCGGAATGTCGAGCACGTTCACGTTCTGCTTGCGGATGAGGTAGAGCAGCAGGTCGAGCGGACCCTCGAAGGACTCGAGAAAGACCTCGAGGGCTTCCGGTGGGATGTAGAGATCCTGCGGGATCTCCAGCATCGGCTCGCCATAGACCTTCGCCACCGGCGCGCCCCCCATCTGCGCCAGGTCGATCGGCTCGCGCACGGACGCGGTCGTATTCACAAAGCGGCGCTCATGAGTACGACAAGCCCATCGCCTCGCGCACGTCGCGCATCGTCTCGTCAGCGAGCTTGCGCGCCTTGTCGCAGCCGTCGGCCACGATGGCGCGCACCAGCGACGGGTCGTCCAGATACTTCTGCGCGCGCTCATGGATCGGCTGCTGCTCGGCGATGATGGCGTCGATCACCGGCTGCTTGCACTCGAGGCATCCGATGCCCGCGGTGGTGCAGCCTTTCTGCACCCAGTCGCGTGTCGCCTGATCGGAATAGATCTGGTGCAGCGGCCACACCGGGCAGTTCGCCGGATTGCCGGGATCGGAGCGGCGCACGCGCGCCGGGTCGGTCTGCATGGTGCGGATCTTCTGGGTGACCACCGCAGGGTCCTCGCGAAGCAGGATCGCGTTGCCGTAGGACTTGGACATTTTCTGGCCGTCGAGACCGGGTACCTTCGGCGTCTCGGTCAATAACGGCTGCGGCTCCGGCAGGATGACGCGGCGCGATCCCTCGAGGTAGCCGAACAGGCGCTCGCGATCCCCCAACGCCAGGTTCTGCGCGTCGTCGAGCATGTCACGAGCCGCCTGCAGCGCGGCTTCGTCGCCCTGCTCCTGGAACGCGGTGCGCAGCTGGTCGTAGCGCTTGGCGCGCCGGCTGCCCAGCTTCTTGATCGCGACCTTGGCCTTGTCCTCGAAATCGGGCTCGCGTCCGTAGATGTGATTGAAGCGGCGCGCCAGCTCGCGCACGAGCTCGAGATGCGACACCTGATCCTCGCCGACCGGCACCATATTGGCGCGATAGATCAGGATGTCGGCGGCCTGCATCACCGGATAGCCGAGAAAGCCGTAGGTCGTGAGGTCGCGGTCGGAAAGCTTTTCCTGCTGGTCCTTGTAGGTCGGGACGCGCTCGAGCCAGCCCACCGGCGCGATCATGCCGAGCAGGAGCGTCAGCTCGGCGTGCTCGATCACGCGCGACTGGATGAAAATCGTCGCGCGCGACGGGTTGATGCCCACGGCCAGCCAGTCGATGAACATCTCCTGCACGCTGTCCTCGATGCGCTCGGGTGTTTCGTAGTGCGTGGTCAGCGCGTGCCAGTCGGC
>JBDTZQ010000219.1:0-2638 GCA_040005035.1 Betaproteobacteria bacterium
TGTCGCCGAACTGGCCGAGATAGACGAACTGCGCGACCTGCGACTCGCGCACGATGAGCTGCGCGCCGCGCTTGATCTCCTTGTCCTCGTCCGGGAAGCGAAACGACAGCGTGTCACGCGAATCATCGGTCCACTCGATGATGTCGATGAACTGTTTCTTGATGAAATCGAGGATTGCCATGGGGTCTCCCTGTCCGTGCCGTCGCTCTCGCCTGACCTGCCGCAGCGCTATTTCTTGCCCGACTTCTTCGCCTCGGCCTGCTTGAGCTCGTCCTCGAGCTGCGCCAGCGGCAGCGCGCCGGGGATCACCGAGCCGTCGGCGAACACCAGCGTCGGCGTGGCGTTGACGCGGTACTTCTGTCCGAGCGCCGCGGTCTGCGGGATCGGCGTCGCGCAGTCACCCTTGTTCGACGGCAGCTTGCCGCTGTCGAACCACTCGTCCCAAGCCTTGTTGCGATCGGGTGCGCACCAGATCTGCGCCGACTTGCGCGCCGAATCCGGGTGCAGCGAATCGATGGGGAACAGGAAGGTGTAGATGGTGACGTTGTCGAGACCCTTCATCTCGGTCTCGAGGCGCTTGCAGAACGGACAGTCGGCGTCGGCGAAGACGTAGAGCTTGCGCGAGCCGTCGCCCTTGACCTTCTTGAGCGCGAAATCCAGCGGCAGCGTGGACACGTCGATGCGGTTGAGCTCGCGAAGGCGCACGTCGGTAAGATTGACGCGTGCAACGCTGTCGTACATCGATCCGACGAAAACGTAGACGACCTTCGCATCGGTGTAGACGAGGCGGTCGTCGAGCTGCGCCTCGTACAGGCCGAGGTAGGGGGACTTGGCGACGACACCGACCTGCGCACCTGGAAAGCGGGCCTCAAGGAGCTTGCGCACCGAGGCCGCTTCGCCGGAAGGCGCGCCTTTGGCGGCGTCCTGCGCGAGCGCGGGAAGCGACAGCGCACAGGCCAGCACGGCAGTGACAATGGCGGCGGCGATCAGGCGAAACGGTCGCATCGGGTGCTCCAGCTCGAAGTCCGGGGGCGGACAGTTTACCTTGGACGCCCTATCACGTCCTGAGTTCGGGACGCGATCAAGAATTGCAAGCGCGAACCGACGAAGCGCGGCTTAGCGGAGCGCGGGAGCTGACAGGAGGCGCTTGAGTGGACCGATGGCGTCGACCGCGCGCATGCCGCGGTTGCGCAGCGTGCGCATCCAAGGAGCGGGCGAATCGAACAGGCGCACCAGCCCGTCGGTCACAGCCTGCATCGCCAGCACCGGCGCGGCGCGGCGCAACGCGTACTGTCGCAGCAGCAGCGCCGCGCCGACATCGCTGACCGGGCCGCGGCCGGCGAGCAGCTTCGCGAGCGCCGATGCGTCTGCGAACCCCAGGTTCACGCCCTGCCCGGCCAGGGGATGCACGCCGTGGGCCGCGTCGCCGACCAACGCGAAGCGGGGCGCGACGACCGACGGCAGCTTGAGGAACGCCAGCGGATACGCCGCCGCGGGCGTGATCACCTCCAGCGAACCCAGCGTTGATTTGCCCGCCTGCAGGACACGCTGCGCGAGCTCGACGGGAGACAGCGCGACGAGCTCGCGCGCGAGCGCTTCGGGCGCCGACCACACCATCGAGATGCGCTTTCCCGGCAGCGGCAACCACGCGATCACGCCTTCGTCGCCGATGAACCACTGGAATGCGCGTCCGCGATGCGGCCGCTCGGTCGCGAAGTTGGCGACGATGCCCGACTGGGCGTAGCTGCGCGGCTCGACCTCGATGCCTGCCTCGCCGCGCGCCCACGAGCGTATGCCGTCGGCGCCGACCACCAGCCGCGCGCTGACATTCGCCGCTCCCTCGAAGCGAACTGCAGCATGCGTGGCGTGCCACGCGATCGATGTCGGGCGCGCCGGGGCGAGCACCTCGATGCCGGCGTCGGCGCGCAGCGCGTCGACCAGCGCCGCGTTGAGCTCGCGATTCTCGACGATCCAGGCGAGCGCGCGCTCGCCGAGCTCGTAGGCGTCGAAGCGCACATGCCCGTCGTCGTCGCCGAACACTTCCATCGCCTCGATCGGCGCCATGCGCTCGGTGGCGAGGCGCTGCCAGACCCCGCATCCGTGCAGGAATTCGGCGCTGCCGGGACTGATCGCGTAGACGCGCGCATCCCAGGCGCCGTCGGGGGGCTCGTCGGCGGCGGCGACCGGGCCGCGGTCGACGATGGTGACCGACAGCCCCGCACGCGAAAGCGCCACGGCAAGCGCGAGCCCGACGAGCCCGGCTCCGATGATTACCACGTCGCGTTCCACGTCCGGCGTCACAGCGACTCGATGACGTGGTTCTGGTTGGTGTAGATGCAGATGTCGCCGGCGATGGTGAGCGCCTGCTTGACGATGTCGGCAGCCGGGAGCTCGGTATGCTCGAGCAGCGCGCGCGCTGCGGCCTGCGCGTACGCACCGCCCGATCCGATGGCGAGGATGCCGTACTCGGGCTCGAGCACATCGCCGTTGCCCGAGATGATCAGCGACGCGGTGGTGTCGGCGACAGCGAGCATCGCCTCGAGCCGGCGCAGGATGCGGTCCGAGCGCCAGTCCTTGGCGAGCTCGACCGCGGCGCGCTGCAGGTGCCCCTGGTGCTTGTCGAGCTTGGCCTCGAAGC
>JBDTZQ010000124.1:0-8828 GCA_040005035.1 Betaproteobacteria bacterium
CCGTCCTGGAAATCCTCGACCTGCTGCAGCACCGGATCGGGCGCGCGCGAGACGAATACGTCGCCAGGCAGAAGCAGCACCGGCAGGCGGTTGACGTGCGCGAGCGCGGCGGCGGTGACGAGGTTGGTCGCGCCCGGCCCGATCGAGGTCGTGCACGCCATCATGCGCCGGCGCATGTTGGCCTTGGCGTAGGCGATCGCCGCGTGCGCCATCGCCTGCTCGTTGTGGGCGCGATAGGTAGGCAACCCGTCGCGGTGGGCGTACAGTGCCTCGCCGACCCCGGAGACGTTGCCGTGCCCGAAGATCGCGAACACGCCGCCGAAAAGCGGTAACGACGCGTCATCGATGTCGACGCGCTGTGCCGCGAGGAATCGCACCAGCGCCTGCGCCATGGTGAGGCGAACGGTGCCGCTCATAGGAGTACCTTCGCGCTCATGCGCTGACCGCCGCCGTCTCGCGGACCGCGCGCATTTCGCGCCAGGCCCGAATCAGCGTCTCGTAGCGCGCGCGCACGAGGCGCTTGAGCTCCGCGTCGTCGCACGCTCCGGAAAGCCAGCGCTTCGACGCATCGTGGAAAATGCTTCGCCCGACCGCGAAGCCGCGGCAGGTGGAGCTCGCGCGCGCCTCGCGGAATCCGGCGCGGAGCTCGTCGATCGGCGCGGAGAGCCCAAGCAGAACGACGCCGCGGCAGTACGGGTCGCGCTCCTCGATGAGCGCGTCGATCGGCGCCCAATCGGCTGCGGGCATCGGAGCGAGCTTCCACCATTCCGGATAGATCTCGAGGTTGTACAGGCGCTTGAGCGCGCGCAGCACCGTGTCCGGCGCGCGCGGCAGCAGGGCGGGCGGTATCACCTCGAGCAGTAGCTCGTGCCCGCTCGCCTGCGTCGCGTCGTAGAGCGCGCGGATCTGCGCTTCCTGCTCGAGCCGGAGCCCGATCTCGTCGTCGGGATGGAATTTGACCAGGCATTTGACGATGTGCTCGTGCGGCCACGCGATGAGCTGTGTCCCGATGGCGCGGCCGCGATCGAATTCCAGCGGATACGACCCGGGCAGCTCGACAGGACGTCCGATCCACCAGCCGCGGCCGGTCGCCGCGTTGAGCGCGTCCTGGCCGTAGCGATCGTCGCACAGGATCCCGGTTGCGGCTCCAAGGCCGAGCGCGGACTGCGTCTCGGCGACGGCTTCGACAAACAGGTTCTTGAGCGTGCCGATGCGCGACTCGTCGACGCCCGCCTCCTGCGCGAGATCGAAGAACTGGTTGCGGTGATCGAAGGCGAACGCAAAGACCTCGGGATGCGCCGGGCGCGGCGCGGTCACCCGGTGCAGGCGCGTCAGCTTCGCGTCCTGGTCGGGCCGCGGGATTTCGCCGGCGTGCGCGAGATAGTAGTCGAGCTCGATGCGCGTGGGCATCGCCGGCGCGCATCCATGGCGCGACACCACCAGCGCGCCGCAGGCGTTGGCGTAGCGGCAGCAGGCATCGTAATCCTCGCCGCGCACCCAGCCCGACTGAAAGCCCGCCGAGAACGCATCGCCCGCGCCGAGCACGTTGAGCACCGCGACGTTGACGCCCTTGCCGTTGAACGCATCGTCGAGCGAGCGCGGAATCGCGCCGTCGATCACTGCGCAGCCCAGCGGCCCGCGCTTGACCACCAGCACGGCCTTGCTGACCGCACGCACGGCGGCGAGCGAGGTCATGATGTCGGTGCTGCCGCCGGCGATATTGAATTCCTCGATGGTGCCGATGATGAGGTCGATCTTGGGCAGGATGCGCTGCAGGTGGCGCGTGACCGTGTCGGACTCGATGAAGCGCGTCTCACCGTCGCCGCGCACGGTAAGTCCCCACAGCACCGGCCGATAGTCGATGTCGAGGATCGTGCGAACGTTGTTGCGCCGCGCGCGGTCGAGCGCGAGGTTGCTGATGCGATCGATGTATGCGGTCGAGAAGTGAGTGCCGGTGATGAGCAGCGCGCGGCTCTGCGCGATGAACGATTCCTCGACGTCGGACTCGGCGATCGCCATGTCTGCGCAGTTCTCACGCATGAAGATCAGCGGGAAGGTGTCCTTGTCCTTGATGCCGAGCACGACCGCGCCGGTCAACCGCGACGGGTCGATGCCGACGTGGCTCACGTCACAGCCTTCGCGCGCGATCGTCTCGACCAGGAAGCGGCCGTTCGCGTCGTCGCCGACGCGCGAGATCAAAGCCGCCTTCAAGCCGAGCCGCGCGCAGCCGAACGCGGTGTTGGCCGACGATCCGCCGAGATACTTGGCGAAGCTGGTGACGTCCTCGAGGCGCGCGCCGATCTGCTGCGCGTAGAAGTCGACCGCGAACCTGCCCAGACAGACGATGTCGAGCGGCCTGCCGGAAGCGAATCGGGTCGTATTCTGCAACGTCGTGTCCTCGCGGCCGCCGGCCACAGGCAGGAGGCCGCGTCGCCCCGGTGAGTGAGGGCTTGTTGTAGCGCCGTGTGTCGCGCTTGGCACTCATTTTCGTTGAGTTGGGTGCGCAATTCAAGCGTTACCAGTGTTGCTCATCGGCGGGAGAGCAAGGATGCGTCCCCGCGGCGGTGTGATAGGCTGCCGCGAAGGACGTCGTTCGCGCTCGCGGGCGATGCAACGATCCTTGGGGAGCGCAGTGTCGATCACCGCCCGCTACGTGGCCGCTCTGCAGATTGGCCAGCGCGCATCCACCCTGGCCCATCGCTATTTCACCGAGCGCGACACGCTTGCGGTCGAGGCCAAGGGCAGCCAGGATTACGTGAGCATGGCCGATCGCGCGGTCGAGGAGCTGATTCGCGCCGAGCTCAGGCGCGAATTTCCCGACGACGCGTTCCTCGGCGAGGAGACCGCGGCGCAATTCTCCGGATCCGAGCAGCATTTGTGGGTGGTCGATCCCATCGACGGCACGCACAATTTCCTGCGGGGCGCACGCTACTACTGCGTGTCAATCGCGTATGTCAAGTCCGGCCGTCGCGAGATAGGCGTCGTATGCGATCCGGAGCACGACGAGATATTCCATGCGCGCCGCGGTCATGGCGCATGGCTTGCGCGCGCCGGCGATGAGACGCAGGTCCATGTCAGCGATTGCGCCGAGCTTGCGCGCGCCTTCATGTGCCTCGGGCATCACGACCGGCATCCGGAACCGCGCTACATCGCGCTGCGCCAGGCGCTGATGGACAACGGCGTGGCCATGCGCAACATGGGTGCCGGCGCGCTGCAGCTCGCGCATGTGTCGGCGGGACGCTACGATGCCTTCGTCGAGCTGTCGCTCAACTCGTGGGACGCGATGGCCGGTTTGCTGCTCGTGGAAGAAGCGGGTGGCTTTGCGGCGCCGTTCCCAGGCCCGCAGGGCATTCGCACTCCGGCGCCGGTGCTTGCCTGCGCGCCGAAGATCGGGCCCGCGCTGATGCGGCTGGTCGGCGCCTGGTAAACCGGAAAGCAGATCCCTCGCTGCGCTCGGGATGACAGGAATGCTGTTGTTCGGGATGCCATGGATTTGTCATTCCGGATGACAGGAATGTTGTTGTTCGGGATGACCTTGATATTGTCATTCCGAGGAGCACAGCGACGAGGAATCCGCTGTTCCGGAATCGTTGGTTCCGTTATTTCTTCTTCGCGAAATCCCCGGCGAAGAACGCTGCGAACGCATCGGGCTTGACGTATTTGCGCACGGCCGTGTTGACCTGCTCGGGGGTCAGCGCCTCGATTTTCCGGTCGATTTCGCCCGAGGTCGCAAAGGTGCGCCCGAGGTAGGATTGCTCGGCGAGCGTGGCGGCGAGCGTCGCATCCTGGCTACGCGCGAGCGTGCGCTGCTGCATCACGGCGCGCTTGCCGTCGGCGATCTCCTCGGCGGTAAAGCCGTCGCGTATCAGGCGGTCGAGCTCCTCCTGGACGCCGCTGCGCAGCCGGGCGAGATTCTCGGGCGCGAAGATCGCGTACATGCCCATTGCCGAATTCGGCTCGAAGCTGCTCACCCGCATCTGCGTTCCGATCCCGTACGAGAGACCGTCCTGCTGGCGGATGCGCTTGTGCAGGCGCGAGTTCGCAGACCCGCCGAGCAGGTGGTTGGCGACCAGCAGCGCCGGGTAGTCCGGATTGGAGTCGTTGACCGGGAACGACGTCAGTGCGTAATAGAACGCATTGGCCTTGTCCGGGGTTTCGATCGGGACGGCGGTCGGCTTCTTGGTGACCAGCGGCTGAGGCACGCGCGCGAACGGCGACGGCGATGCCCACGTGCCGAAAAGACGCTCGAGCTGCAACTTGACCGTCGCCGGATCGAAATCGCCGACGATGGAGAACTCCGCGGTCGATGCGCCATAGAATTCGCGATAGAAACGCTTCAGCGCGTCGACATCGGGCGATCGCAGCTCGCCGATCTCCTCTTCCACGGTGGGCACGTAGCGATCGTCGCCCTTGGGATACGGATTGTCGTAGCGGCGCAATGCGCGGATCGCCAGCGCCTGCGGGTCGCTGCGGTTCTGCTCGATCTCGGTGATGTCGGCGCGTCGCAGAGTCTCGAGCTCGGCAGGCGGGAACGCCGGCGATCGCATTACTTCGGCGAGCAGGTCGAGCGTCGGCGCGAGGTTGGCACGCACGGTCTGACCCCCCGCGCTGGTGCCGGTCTGGTCGCCCTGCACCGTGAGCGTCGACTTCAATTTGGCGAGCGCGTCCTCGATCTCCTGGCGACTGTGCTGCGTGGTGCCACGCATCAGCATTCCCCCGGTGAGCCTGCCCGGACCCGCCTTGCCCACCACCGACGCGACATCGCCGTAGTGCAGCCTTAAGGAGAAGTTCACGGTCTCGCCGCGCGTCTTTTTCGGCAGCAGCACGACCTTCATGCCGCTGGCGAGCGTGAAGCGCTGCGCGCGCGCGTCGAGGTTCGCCGGGGTCGCGTCGAACGCTTCGCCGGCCGCGACGGGTGCGTCGCCCTTGTAGTCCTTGACCATGGCGGCGACGTCGACGCTTGGCGGTGCCGGTGAACGGTCGGGTGCGGGGTCGGGAAGATATTCGCCGACGGTCCGGTTGGCGGGCTTGAAATACGCGATCGCCACGCGGTCGACGTCGGCGGGCGTCACCGTGCGCCAGCGGTCGCGACGCAGGAAGAACAATCGCCAGTCGCCCTGCGCGATCGCCGACGAGAGAGCGATGCCGAGCCGCTGCGGATCGCTGATGGTCTCGTCGATGTTCTTGAGCGTACGTGCGCGAACCCGGTCGAGCTCGGCGACGCTGACGGGTTGCTGCTTGGCGCCTTCAATGGTTCGAACCATCACGTCGCGCGCGGCGTCGATCGGGTCCTTTTCCGGGACCTGGACGAGGAACATGGCGAATCCCGGGTCGAAGCCTCCGAACACGTAGCCGCCGACGTCGGCCGCCATTTTGGTCTCTACGAGCGACTTGTAGAGCCGCCCCGACGGCGTCAGTGTCATGATGTCCGTGGCCGCCTCCAGGGCGACCGCGTCCGGATGCGCTCCCGCAAGGACGTGGTAGCTGGCGGCGAGCCACTGCGCGTCGGCAACACGGCGCACGACGACCTGTCGCGACCCGTCCTGCACCGGCTCGATCGTATAGAGGCGCGGCAGTGTGCGCGGCGGCCTCGGAATCGGCCCGAAGTATTTCGCGACCAAGGCCAGCGCCTTGTCAGGATCGAACGCACCCGCGATGACCAGCACCGCATTGTCGGGCTGGTAGTACAGACGATAGAACGCCTGCAGTCTGCCGATGTCGACGCCCTCGACATCGCTGCGCGCGCCGATGGGCGACTTTCCATAGTTGTGCCACCCGAAGCTCGCCGCGAGTGTCCGTTGCCCGAGCACGCTTTGGGGGTCGTTTTCCCCGCGCTCCATTTCGTTACGCACGACCGTCATCTCGCTGTCGAGGTCCTTGCGCGAGACGTACGAGTTCACCATCCGGTCGGCTTCCATTTCCAGCGCCCAGGAGAGGTTCTCGTCGGATGCGGTGAACGTCTCGAAGTAGTTGGTCCGGTCGTACGACGTTGTCCCGTTGTAGCTCATGCCGCGCTGCCCCAGCGCGGTCTGGATATTGCCGCGCGATGGCGTTCCCTTGAACACCATGTGCTCGAGCAGGTGCGCCATGCCGGTCTCGCCGTAGTTTTCCATGCGCGAGCCGACCAGGTACGTGACGTTGACCGTGACCTTCGGGCGCGACGGGTCGGGGAACAGCAGCACGCGCAGGCCGTTGGCGAGTGTGTATTCGGTAATGCCGTCGACGCTGGCTCCGACGGTGACCCCGGCGGGCAGCGCCGCGAAGACGTACGAGCACGCTGCGAACAGCGCGCACGCAGCGATGCGGCGCCAGTTGTGAAAAAACCCGGTGTGGACGAGCGAGGAGGCGTTGATCATGGCAGCGACGGCGGCGATTTGTGAGGGGCGGAGTATAGCGTCAGCTCAGACCGGGATCGCGTCACGCGGTTCCCGTTGTCGCGTCACAACATGTCACTTGTCGTTTTCGAATCTGCCCGGGCGCATTCGAACGCAGCCAAGCCGAAATCCAAGGTAGGCAGGCCGACGGTGGACTCGCCTTGGTCAGTTGACGTTTACGTAAACGTCATGTAGTGTGTCGGCTCTGCGCCCGAGCGAGTAAGCTAGCCCTCCCGCCCCGCGCGTTCGAGCGCCAGAAGAGGCGCTCAGGGTCGAAGGAGAGCCGCGTGAACGACGTCTCGATCGCGAAAAGGCCCCCGGTCATCAAGCCGGAGCACAAGGTCCGCTTCGTCACCGCGGCGAGCCTGTTCGACGGCCACGACGCATCGATCAACATCATGCGCCGC
This sequence comes from Betaproteobacteria bacterium, assembly GCA_040005035.1. Classification (GTDB taxonomy): domain Bacteria; phylum Pseudomonadota; class Gammaproteobacteria; order Burkholderiales; family Casimicrobiaceae; genus PALSA-1003. The sequence continues at coordinate 6,782 of JBDTZQ010000124.1, forward strand.
ATCCTGCAAGCCAGCGGATGCGAGGTAATCCATCTCGGTCACAACCGCTCGGTCGAGGAAATCGTTACCTGCGCATTGCAGGAAGACGCGCACGGCATCGCGGTGTCGTCGTACCAGGGCGGCCACCTCGAGTTCTTCAAGTACATGCTCGATCTGTTGCGCAAGCGCGGCGGCGAAAACATCAAGGTGTTCGGCGGTGGAGGCGGAGTGATCATTCCTGCCGAAATCGAAGAGTTGCACGCCTACGGCGTGACGCGAATCTTTTCCCCACAGGACGGCGCGAGGCTCGGCCTGCAGGGCATGATCAACGAGATCGTCAGCGCCTGCGACGTCGATCTTGCGCACGATCTGCCGAAGAATCTCGATGGCTTGCGCGCCGGCGACCCTCACTCGCGTAACAGGGTGCTGGCGAGGTTCATCACCGGGCTCGAAGCCGAAGCCTTCCCGCCCAAGTTGCGCGACGAGCTGTTGCGCGCCGCCGAGGCCAGCAAGGCGCCAGTCCTCGGCATCACGGGCACCGGAGGCGCGGGCAAGTCGTCGCTCACCGACGAGCTGATCCGGCGCTTCCGCCTCGACCAGGACGATCGACTCAAGATCGCGGTCATCTCCATCGATCCATCGCGACGCAAGTCCGGCGGCGCGCTGCTCGGCGATCGCATACGCATGAACGCTATCCATCGCGGCGGCGATGGCGCCGGTGTCTACATGCGATCGATGGCGACCCGCGAGGCGGGAATGGAGATCTCGAAAGCATTGCCGGATGCGATCGCTGCTTGCAAGGTCGCCGGCTTCGACCTGATCGTGGTGGAAACGTCGGGAATCGGCCAGGGCGACGCCGCTATCGTACCGATGGTCGACGTTTCGCTCTACGTGATGACGCCCGAGTTCGGCGCGGCGAGCCAGCTCGAAAAGATCGATATGCTCGACTTCGCCGATTTCGTCGCGATCAACAAATTCGACCGGAAGGGTGCCGCCGACGCGCTGCGCGACGTACGCAAGCAGTACCAGCGCAATCGCGAACTGTTCACGCAGGCGCCCGACACCATGCCGGTCTACGGGACGATTGCCGCGCGCTTCAACGACGACGGCGTGACCGCGCTCTACCAGGCGTTGGCCGCGCGGCTGGCGGAGTCGGGACTCAAGCTCGCTCCGGGCAAGCTGCCGCGCGTCGAGACCCGCGCGTCGACGGCGAAGCACGTGATCGTCCCGTCGTCGCGGTCGCGCTATCTCGCCGACATCGCCGACGCGGTGCGCGGTTATCACGGATGGGCGAAAGCGCAGGCAACGATCGCGCGCGAGCGTCAGCAGTTGCTTTCTACGAAGGCGATGCTTGGAGCTTCAACCTCCGCCGGCCCAGACACTGGCGCGATCGACGGCTTGATTGTCGAGCGCGACGCCGCCCTTGACCCGCGCGCCCGCAAGCTCCTCGACATGTGGCCGAAGACCAAGGCCGCCTACACCGGCGACGAGTACGTCGTCAAAATCCGCGGCAAGGAAATCCGCAGCGCGCTGACCACGATCTCGCTCTCGGGCACGCACATCCCTAAGGTCGCGCTCCCGCGTTACGAAGACGACGGCGAAATTCTGCGCTGGCAGCTCGCCGAGAACGTCCCTGGAAGCTTTCCGTTCACCGCGGGTGTGTTCGCCTTCAAGCGCGAGAACGAAGACCCGACGCGCATGTTCGCCGGCGAAGGCGACGCCTTCCGCACCAACAGGCGCTTCCACATGCTCGCCGACGGCATGCCGGCCAAGCGCCTCTCCACCGCGTTCGATTCCGTCACGCTCTATGGCAACGACCCCGACCTTCGTCCCGACATCTACGGCAAGGTTGGCAACTCGGGCGTGTCGATTGCGACGCTCGACGACATGAAGGTGCTCTATTCCGGCTTCGACCTGACCGCGCCGAACAACTCGGTCTCGATGACCATCAATGGCCCCGCGCCGACGATCCTCGCGATGTTCCTGAACACCGCGATCGACCAGCAGATCGACAAGTTCAAGGCCGACAACAGCCGCGACCCGACCGACGACGAAGCGCAGAAGATCA
>JBDTZQ010000125.1:0-8804 GCA_040005035.1 Betaproteobacteria bacterium
CCACTCGGCGAATCCCGGATCCTCCGCCTGCCAGCTCGGGAAATCGAGCGTCACGCCCTGCGCCACCGCCGGTGCCGGCAACGCAAGCGACGCCAGCAACAAGAGCCCGCCAAGTAGTCGTGTCATCGTTCCTCCTGCGTTATCGTGGCCGCTGCGGTGCGCGCCGTCGTACCGTTAGGCTGTCGCGATCGGCGCACGCACCGGGTATGCGGTCAGTAGATCGGCGATCTCATCGAGCATGGTTCCGAGCTCCTGCTGGTCCTGCGCGTCCAGGCGCGGACCGGGCGCGCGCACGAACGCGCTGTCGATCACGCCGCGGCGGCGCAGCACTTCCTTGGTCATCGACCAGCGGAACACCGCCTGGAAGTTGAGCAGCGGCAGCGAGCGATTGTAGAGCGTGCGCGCCTCGAGGCGGCGACCGTCGCGCCACGCGCGCATGAGCGCGACATGCAGGTCGGCGAGCTCGCACGCCGGCATGGTGCCGATCGCACCGCGCGCCAGCTCGTCCTGCAGATAGCGGCCGCCGGCGCCTCCGAGCACGCCACCGAAATGCGCCGCGTCGCGTAGCTCCGGGCGCCCGAGAAGCGCCGAGATGCGCTGGCCGCAGGGAGCCGCCTCTTCCTTGACGTAGCGCACCGCGGGGACCGCGGCGACGATCGGTGCGATGCTCGCCATCTCGAAGCCCGCGCCCGCGGGCGGCGGTGCATTCTGCAGCATGATCGGCAGCGGCGCCGCATCGGCAAGGGCGCGATAGTGCGCCAGCAATCCTGCGGCATCGCCGGCGAACCGTGCCGGCGCCATCACCATCACCGCGGCCGCACCGAGCTGGGCCGCCTGTCGCATATAGCGGGTGCTGCTCGCGAGGTCGGCGCCGCTCGCGCCCAGGACCAGCGGCACGCGACCGCCCACCTGGCGCGCCACCAGCGCGACGAGTTGCTCGCGCTCGTCCGCGGCGAGCTGCTCGACTTCGCTCGCGACGCCGGGGAACACGACGGCATCGACGCCGCAATCCAGTGCGTAATCCACCACGCGCGCGAGCGATGCGACGTCGGGTGCGCCTGTGGCATCGAAAGGCGTCGCCAGCACCGGGCACACGCCGGACAGGCCTGCGGGGCGGACGGACGTTGCGGGATTCGCGACAGGCATCGAGTGCGGGGTGAGAGAGCGGCGAACAGTAAGAGGGGTGGCGAACACGGTAGCGACGCCCGCGCGTCACGTCAACACGATGCACGATCAGGTACAATGCCGGCTGTTCCCAGGTCACCTTTTTCGCTGGAGCGTCGTGCCGATGGCACTGGTTCCGATCATTCTTTCCGGCGGCGCCGGAACGCGTTTGTGGCCGCTCTCGCGGGAATCCGCGCCCAAGCCCTTCATGCCCCTGCCCGACGGCGATACGCTGCTGGGCAAAACGGTCGTGCGGGCGGCGTCGCTTCCCGGCGTCGCCGGGCTGGTCACCATCACCAACCGCGACTACTACTTCAGCACCAAGGACGTGTACGCCGGCGCGCGACTGCCACAACCCGGAGCGCAGCGCTGGTCGTACCTGCTCGAGCCCTTCGGGCGCAACACCGCACCGGCGATCGCGCTGGGCACGCTCTACGCGGAGGCGGTCTACGGCGCCGACGCCGTGCTCCTGGTGCTGCCTGCGGACCACCTGATCCGCGATACCGCGGCGTTCGCCGCAGCGGTCGAGCGCGCAGCGACGCTGGCGCGCGGCGGATGGCTCGCCACCTTCGGCATCGAGCCGACGCGACCCGAGACGGGCTACGGCTATATCGAGTGCGGCACGGCGCTCGATGTCGATGAGGCGTTCCGCGTACGCCGCTTCATCGAGAAGCCGCCGCTCGCCGATGCCACCAACTTCGTCGGCAGCGGCCGCCACGTGTGGAATTCGGGCATGTTCTGCTTTACACCCGCGGCGATGCTCGCGGCGCTCGACGAGCACGCGCCGGTGGTCATCGAAACGGTGCGCGGCGTGTGGCGCGAGCTGCGCGGAGACCTCGAGGCGACGATGCTCGAGATCGATCCGGCGCTGTTCGCCGCGGTTCCGGACATCTCGATCGACTACGCGGTCATGGAAAAAGCCGGCAATGCCGCCGTCGTGCGTGGCGGGTTCGACTGGAGCGACGTGGGTTCGTGGCAGGCGGTCTCGGCGCTGTGCGAACCCGACGCCGCCGGCAACCGAGGACAGGGAGAGCGCGTCGCCATCGACACGCGCGACACCTTCGTCCATGGCGAGGACCGCATCGTCGCCACGGTCGGGATCGAGAACCTGGTGATCGTAGACACGCCGGATGCGCTGCTGATCGCGCACCGCGACCATCTGCAGCGAGTGCGCGAGGTGGTGCACGAGCTCAAGGCCCGTGGCCACGATGCCTACAAGCTGCATCGCACGGTGGCTCGTCCCTGGGGCGCGTACACGGTGCTGCAGGAGGGCCCCGGATTCAAGATCAAGCGCATCGAGGTCAAGCCGGGCGGCATGTTGTCACTGCAGATGCATCATCGCCGCAGCGAGCATTGGGTGGTGGTCGCCGGCGAAGCGCGCGTGACCAACGGCGATCGCGTGCATACCGTGAGGATCAACGAGTCGACGTTCATCCCGCCAGAGACGCGTCACCGCCTGGAAAATAAAACCGACGAGCCGCTGGTGATGATCGAGGTCCAGTGCGGCGATTATCTGGGTGAAGACGACATCGTGCGTTTCGACGACCAGTACGGCCGCGTCAAAGTCTAAAGACGGGCTGACACGCGACGGCACAGTGAGCCGTCGCGTGAAAGTGTGAATGCGTGAAGCGCCGTGCGGGCGCTGCAGAGGAGCCATCATGGACGAAAAATCGACAGGTGGGCTCCGCCCGCCGTGGTTCCTGCCGCTCGTCGCCGGACTGCTGTTTTTCGGCGGTGGGCTGGTCGGCAACCATTTCGTCGACCCGCAGACCAACGCCGCGTACGTGTGGCCGGCCACCGGCGTCACGATCGGCGTGTTGTCGCTGGTTCCCGTCGCGCGCTGGGCGGCGTACCTGATCGCGATCGCCATCGCCTCGACCGCGGTGTCGCTCCTCCACGGCGAGACGATCGACCTCGCGCTTGGCTTCACCCTCATCGAGCTCGTATCCTCCGGCACGGTCGCCTGGGCGCTGCAGCGATCGATGGGTCGCCCGCCGCGCCTGGATTCGCTGCGCGCGATCGGCACCTTCGTCGCCATCGCCGTGCTCGGCGGGTCGCTGCTCTCGTCGATCCCCGGCGCGGCGCTGCTCACCCTGGCGCGAGGCGCCCCGTTCGCGCCGGCGTGGGGGATGTGGCTCATAGCCAACGCCGTCGGCACGCTGCTGGTCTCGCCCGCCATCGTCGCCTGGTCCGACTTCCGTCCGAAGCGCTCGGGCGGCCTCGCAAAACGCGATTTCCGCATCGGCCTGGTGTTCTTCGTGCTGCTGCTGCTGACGCTGTTCGCGGTGTTCGGCAACCGCGTCATCGAGATCTTCCCCGAGTACATCCGACTCGCGCTCACCTACCTGCCCGAGCCATTCGTCGTCCTCACCGCGCTGGCGTGGGGCGTGCGCGGCGGCAGCGTGTCGCTGCTCGCGCTCGCCGCGATCGCGCTGCACAGCATGAGCCGGGGTGACGGGCATTTCATCTCGCAAGCCTCCGGCCTCGAGGAATCGATCTACGAGCTGCAGCTCTACCTCGCGATCACCGCGCTGATGGCGCTGCTGATCGCCGCGATGCTCGCCGAGCAGGAGCGCGCGCTGCGCGCGTCCGACGCGTGGCGCGTGCGCTACGAGGCGGCGGCCACCGCCGCCGGGCAGGTTGTGTTCGACGTCGATCCGGCCTCCGGCGCCGTGGTGTGGGGCGACAACGTCGAGGCAGTGCTCGGGCAGCCCGCCGCCAAGCTGTCGTCGATCGATGCCGTCACCACGCACGTCGAGGGCGCCGCGCGCGCGCGGCTGCGGCTCATGTTCGACGCGCTTCGCGCATCTGAATCGGAAGCGCACGCGGCGACCATCGTCTGGCCCGGCGGACGCGGCGCGACGCAGGTGGAGTTCGTCGCCCGCGCCATTTCCGATTTCGACGGGACGATCTATCGCATCGCGGGCATGGCTCGCGTCATCGCAGGCGCCTAGTGCGCCAACGCGGCTTCGCGGATTCGCCTGCGCCCGCACGACCATGAGCAACGCAACCACGGCAGTGGGCAACGCGGCTGTGCTGATGGTGCATGGGCTGGGCGGGACGCAGTACGACCTCGGCTCGATGCACAAGACGCTGCAGCGCGCGGGATTCGCGACGCACTCGCTGACGCTGCCCGGTCACGGCACGACGCCGGAGGACCTGCTCGACGTCAAGGCCGAGCAATGGCTCGACGCCGTGCAGACGCTGTATCGCGACCTCGTCGGCCGCTACGAGACGCTGCACGTGTGCGGAATGTGCATGGGCGCGCTGCTGTCCATCGAGCTCGTCAAGCGCGAGAAGCACATCAAGGGAAAGCTGGTGGCGCTGGCGCCACCGATTTTCATCGATGGCTGGTCGACGCCGTGGTACGCCAGCCTGCGTCGCTACCTCTACTGGCTGCCGCAGCTCAAGAGCATGCGCATCGAGGAAGAGGATCCCTACGGCATCAAGAATGACCTCATCCGCAACATCGTCAAGGCGAAGTTCGCGCGCGGCGAGGCTTTCCATTACCGGTGGGTACCGTTCGCCTGCATCGAGCAGGTCGACCGACTGCGCGGTTGGGTGATGGCCGGTCTCGACGCAATCACATGTCCGGTCCTGGTCTGTCACGCGCGCGAGGACGAGCTGACGAGCCCGAAATCGGCGCAATTCCTGCAGCGCGAGATCGGCGCGGAGCGCACGACGATTGAGCTCCTCGATAACAGCTACCACATGATCTGCGTCGACAACGACCGCGACTTGGTGGCGCGCCGCGTGCTCGAGCATTTCGACGCGGATGCCGACGCCGCGCTCAATCCGCGCCGACCGCGCGAGGAAGGACCCAGCATGGCTCCCGAGGATCTCTACCGTCTCGCCGACGAGTATTTCGGCGCACTCAAGGGACAGCAATATGAGACGCTCATTCGACTGTTCGCGTCGGACGTGTTGTGGCACCAGCCGGGCACCAGCTCGATCGCCGGCGAGCACGCCGGCCGCAGCCAACTGGTGCAGTTCTTTTCGCGGTTGATGGAGCTCTCGGAAGGAACGCTCAAGTTCGACGAAGTGGGACCGGTCGCGGTTACCGAGCGGCTGGCGGCGGCGCCGATGCGCTTTTCGGCCACACGGGGCGGACGCAGTTTCTCGGGTGCCGCGACGATGGTGATCCGCGGCGTCGACGGGCGCGTGGCGGAGGTCTGGCACCTCGCTGCCGACAACGCGGCCGCCGATGCCTTCTGGCGCGGCGAAGAGGTGTCGAGCGTCGCGACGGCACGACTACCCGAGAGCGCGCCCGCCGACGACGGCGGCAGTCCGCGCACGAGCGTCGATCTCGACAGCGGCGATCTCGACGCCCGCTTCACGCGCGCCGCCGACGCGAGCCGCACGCTCGCCACGCGACCCGACCAGGCGACCATGCTGTCGCTCTACGCCCTGTTCAAGCAGGCGGGATCGGGCGACGTCGCCGCGGAGCGTCCGGGCATCACCGATCCGGTGGGCCGCGCCAAGTTCGAGGCGTGGGAAAAGCTGCGCGGCGTCGCACCCGAGCAGGCGAAGGCCGACTACGTCGCGCTGGTGCGCAAGCTCACCGGCGGCGATGCCCGTTAGGCGAGGCTAGTCCAGCGGCGCGGCGACGGCGGTGCGCGCCGCCGCGCGACTCGCCACGAAGATGCCGCTCAGGATGAGCGCGATCCCGGCGAGGTGATAGGCGTGCAGCTGCTCGTCGAGGAACAGCCACGCCAGCACGGTTCCGAACACCGGCATCAGGTGCACGAAGAGTCCGGCGACGCTCGCCCCGACCTGTTCTACGCCGCGATTCCAGAAGATGTACGCGAGCACCGATGAGAACAGCGCCACGCACAGCAACGCGACGATGCTCGTGGGTGTGAACGACATAGGTGACCCCATCGCCGTCTCGGCCAGATACAGCGGCAGGATCGCGCTGTCGCCGATGACCGCGATCACGAACAGGAACGTGAGCATGTTCAAGCCCGCCGGCTTCCAGCGCAGGCAGATCGTGTAGATCGACCACAGCAGCATCGACAGGATCACGAACACGTCTCCGCGGTTGACCTCGAGCCTCGCCAGGGTCTCGAGGCTGCCCTGTGAAAGAATCGCGAGCACGCCAGAAAGCGATACCGCCACGCCCAGCAGCTGCACGCCGGCCAGCCGCTGGCGCAGGAAAAACCACGACAGCGCGATGATCATCACGGGGATGAACGAGTTGAGGATCACGCCGTTCATCGCGGTGGTGTAGTTGAGCCCGAGATAGGCCAGCGCGTTGTGCGAGCCGACGCCGACCACACCCAGCAGCAGCATCACCCTTCGGTTGCGCCAGACAATGGGCCATTCGCGCCGCAGATGCGGCCACGCGAAAGGCGCCAGCATGATCAGCGCGAAGAACCAGCGATAGAACGTCATCGCCATCGGCGGAATCGACGTCGATAGCCCACGGCCGATGATCCAGTTGCACGCCCAGAACAACGGAGTGAGCGTCAGCAGCAGGTACGGCGAGACCGTGTGCAAGCGGTGCGTTGTCGGCGAATCCATCGCGCCATTATCCCCGAGCCCGCGCCGGTGCACGGGCGAATCGCGGCATTACGCATCCGAACAAGCGCGCACGCGCGGGCTTGCGAATCGGCCCTCGCACCACCACGTATAATTACCTTTTTAGCGAGCGCCCGCCGGCGCGGCTCCCGTGCTTTCCAGCGTTCCCGACGACGTAGCGTCGCCGCTTCCCCGTCTGCTCCCTGCGCTGCCGCCTCCGGGCCGAAAGGCCACGGGGCCTTCGCTCGCCGGCTCAGCCGACGCGCTGGCGCTGGCCCAGTGCGCCTTGGAAGCCGCGGCGCGCCGCCAGCTCGTCGCGGTCGTCTGCGCCGACGCGCTGGCGGTGCAGCGCGTGGCCGCCGAGATGGCGTGGTTCGCGCCGTCGCTGCGCATCGCGGTGCTGCCGGACTGGGAGACGCTCCCCTACGACCATTTTTCGCCGCACCAGGACCTCGTGTCCGAGCGCCTGGCGACGCTCTACGTCGCCTCGCGCGGCGAATGCGACGTGCTGCTGGTCGCCGCCACCACCGCGCTCTACCGCCTGGCGCCACCCGCGTATCTCGCGGCGTACACGTTTTTCCTGACGCAGGGCGAGACGCTGGACGTCGATGCGCTGCGCCAGCAGCTCACGCTCGCCGGCTATGCGCATGTGACGCAGGTCGTCTCGCCCGGCGAGTACACCATCCGCGGGGGGCTCATCGACCTCTACCCGATGGGCAGCACGCTGCCGTATCGCATCGACCTGTTCGACAACGACATCGAGTCGATACGCACCTTCGATGTCGACACCCAGCGCACCGTGTACCCGGTCTCCAGCGTGCGCCTGCTGCCGGCACGCGAATTCCCGCTCGACGACGCGGCGCGAACGCGCTTTCGCGGCCGCTTTCGCGAAGCCTTTGAAGGCGACCCGTCGAAATCCGCGCTGTACAAGGATATTTCCAACGGCATCGCGCCGGGCGGCATCGAGTATTACCTGCCGTTGTTTTTCGAGTCGACCGCGACGCTGATCGACTATCTTCCCGCGGGCAGCGTCATCTGCCTCCATGGCGACGTCGCGGGCGCCATCGCCGGGTTCTGGCAGGACACCGACTCGCGCTACCGGCTGCTGCGCGGCGACAAGGCGCGCCCGCTGCTGCCGCCCAGCGACATCTTCCTTCCGCAAGACGCATTCTATGCGGCGCTCAAGCCCTACGCGCGGATCGAGCTGGCGCCTGCCGCGCCGCTGCCGCCCGAGCAGCCGCCCGCCGATCCGCCGCGCAAGGCATCGCGCACCGAGCCGTTGCCCCCGATCCAGGTCGATCGCCGCGCCGACGACCCGCTGCGTGCGCTCAAGCGCTACGTGACCTCGACGCGCGAGCGCGTGCTAATCGTCGCCGAGAGCCTGGGCCGCCGCGAGACCATGCTGCAGTACTTCGCCGAGTACGGCCTCAAGCCGGCCGTGGTGGGAGGCTGGGAAGAATTCATCGCCAGCGACGCCAGTCCCGCGCTGTCGGTGGGACCGGCGCACAGCGGCTTCGTCTGGCCCGCGGCCAACGTCGCGTTGATCACCGAAGCAGAGCTGTATGCCTCGGCGGCGCGCCGCGTCGGCAAGCGCGAAGCCCTGCGCAGCAACATCGACGCCATGCTGCGCGATCTCTCGGAAATGCGCATCGGGGATCCGGTGGTCCACGAGCAGCACGGGATCGGGCGCTATCTGGGGCTCACCACGCTCGACCTGGGTGACGGCGCCAACGAGTTCCTGCACCTGCTCTACGCCAACGACGCGAAGCTCTACGTTCCGGTGTCGAGCCTGCACCTGATCAGCCGCTACAGCGGCGCCTCGCCGGAAGCCGCGCCCCTGCACGAGCTCGGCAGCGGACAATGGGAAAAGGCCAAGAAGCGCGCCGCCAAGCGCGCGCACGACACCGCCGCGGAGCTTCTCAATCTGTACGCGCAGCGCGCGGCGCGCGAGGGCCATGCATTCAAGTTCAACATGCACGACTACGAGGCCTTCGCCGAGGGCTTCGGCTTCGAGGAAACGCCCGACCAGGCCGCGGCGATCGAGGCGGTGATCGCCGATCTGACTTCCGGCAAGCCGATGGATCGCCTCGTCTGCGGCGACGTCGGTTTCGGCAAGACCG
>JBDTZQ010000126.1:0-8744 GCA_040005035.1 Betaproteobacteria bacterium
GCCCAAGCTCAGGTATGCCGGCGCGGCACGCGTGTGCGGAATTTCTGGAAGCAGCGGGGCGTTCGAGCTGTGCGTGGCCACGTCGGTCGCCGCCCAGGTCGTAGCCGCGCGCCACGTCGTGCTCGCGGCGGGCGCGCTCGAGCGGCCGCTGCCCATTGCCGGCGGCGCGCTGGCCGGAGTCGCCTATGCGGGCGCCGCGCTGCGCCAGCTGAAGACGTCGCGCCGGACTCCGCCTGGACGCGTCGTGCTCGCCGGCTGCGGCCCGCTGCTTTACGCCGCGGCAGTTGCTTTGCGCCGCGCCGGCGCCGACGTCGTCGCCATGCTCGACACCTTGAACGTGATGCATTTCGTGCGCGCGCTTCCCGACGCCATCGGATTCATGCGCTCTTCGTACTACGCCGCCGGCGCCAAGCTGCTGCAGGAAGTCAACGACAACATTCCCATCTACCACGACGTGATCGAGCTCGCCGGGCTGGGCAACGAAAAGCTGGCGTCGGTCCGCTTCACTTCTAATCGGCGCACCGTGACGCTGATCGCCGATACCCTGCTGCTGCACCAGGGAGTCGTGCCGGACATCTATCTTGCCGACAGCCTCGGATGCGAGATCGGTTGGGACGACCGTCTTGTCGGCTGGGCGGCTCGCGTCGATGTGTGGGGCGCGAGCAGCGTCGCTGGCGTGTTCATCGCCGGCGATGGCGCCGCGATCGAGGGCGCGATGGCGGCGGAGCACCGCGGACGGATCTGCGCGCTGGCGGCAGCGTCCGCGCTGGGCCACATCGACAGCGCTGCGCGCGACAGCGAAGCGCAAGCGCATCGCCGCGCGCTCGCCGAGGCAATGCGCGGACGTCGCTTCCTCGAGCGCGTGTATCGCGCGCCGCAGCGCTTCCGGCTGCCGCAGGGGCAGGCGATCGTCTGCCGGTGCGAAGGCGTCACGGCGGAAGAGGTGATCGCCGCGGCGAGGCATGCAAAGCCCGGCCCCAACCAGGTCAAGGCGTTCCTGCGATGCGGCATGGGACCATGCCAGGGGCGCGAGTGCAGCCTCACCGTGACCGAGATGATCGCGCACGAGCATCGATCCGATCCTGCGCAGGTGGGCAGGTTCCGTGCGCGCTTTCCCGCGCGGGCGATGTCGCTCACCGAGCTTGCGTCGCTGGCGGACGCCGCCGACGGCGATGCGGCTTGCGACGCCCCGATCATGCCCGGTGAAGGCTAGCGAAACACCCGCCGGCGCGGGACTATACTGCCTCCATGGGCCGCCCCACGCTCTCCGACAAGCTCGTCGTGGCGATCTCTTCGCGGGCGCTGTTCGACTTGTCCGAGAGCCACCGCATATTCGTCGAGCAGGGCGTGGACGCCTACCAGCGCTACCAGATCGAGCACGAGGACGAGATCCTGGCGCACGGTCCCGCGTTCGGCCTGGCGAAGAAGCTCCTGCATCTCAACCGTCCCGACAAGCAGTACGTCGAGGTGCTGCTGCTCTCGCGCAACTCCGCTGACACGGGGCTTCGCGTGTTCAACTCGATCAAGCACTACGGGCTCGACATCACGCGCGCAGCTTTCACCAAGGGCGAGCCGACCTCGCGTTACGTGCCGGCTTTCGGGTCGCATCTTTTCCTGTCGGCCGACACCGAGGACGTCAAGCGCGCGCTCGACGAAGGCTACGCCGCGGCGACCATCGTCCCCAACGTGTTCAGCAACGAGACCGATGAGCTGCGCATCGCATTCGACGGCGATGCGGTGCTGTTCTCGGACGAAGCCGAGCGGGTCTACCAGGAGAAGGGCCTGGCGGCGTTCTCGCGCAGCGAGTCCGATGCCGCGCTCGAGCCGCTGATGGGAGGGCCGTTCAAGGAATTCCTTGCGGGCCTGCATCGTATCCAGGCCGACTTCCCCGAGGACGCGAGCCCGATCCGCACCGCGCTGGTCACCGCGCGCAGCGCGCCGGCACACGAGCGCGTGATACGGACGCTGCGCGCGTGGAATATCCGCATCGACGAGGCGCTGTTCCTCGGGGGGCTCGACAAGGGAGAGTTCCTGCGCGCGTTCGGTGCCGACATCTTTTTCGACGACCAGCGCATGCACGTCGACTCGGCATCGAAGCACGTCACGACCGGGCACGTGCCGCACGGCATCGCCAACAAGGGCTAGCGTGTGCGTACGACCGCGGTCGCCAGGCTTGCCTCGCCATGACGCGATCGCATCTCCTGGTCGCCGGGAGCGTCGTGCTCGTCGCGCTGTTGGCGTTTTCCGGATGGCGTCCTTACGACCGGCTCACCTGGCTCATGGAGGTGATGCCGGTGCTGATCGTGCTGCCGCTGCTCTGGACGACGTACGGGCGCTTTCCGCTGACCACGCTGCTCTACGCGCTGATATTCGTGCACGCGATCGTGCTCATGGCCGGCGGGTCCTATACTTATGCGCGCGTTCCACTCGGCGACGCGATCCAGCAGTGGCTGCACCTGTCGCGCAATCCCTACGACAAGATTGGGCACTTTCTGCAAGGCTTCGTGCCGGCGATCGGCGCGCGCGAGATCCTGATACGCGGCGAGTACATTCGTGGTCGCAGGATGCTGGCTTTCGTAGTGGTGTGCGTTTGCCTCGCGGTCAGCGCTGCCTACGAGCTGGTCGAGTGGGCGGCCGCGCTGGCGATGGGGCAGGGCGCGGATGATTTTCTCGGTACGCAGGGCGATCCCTGGGATACGCAGTCCGACATGTTCAGCGCGCTGATTGGCGCGGTCACCGCAGTACTGACGTTGTCGGGCGTGCACGACCGGCGGATCGCGGCGCTTCAACGCTGACTTCCGGAGGACTTCAATGTCTGCATTGCTTTTCCCGCGCGCGTCGCGCGTTCTCGCGTGGTCGGTCCTCATGGCCCTGGTCTCCGGGATGCCTGCCGCCTTTCCAGCGGACGTCAAGGCGCCTGATGCGTTTGCTCCAGCCTGGCGCGCCGCCATCGACGCCGCGCTCGCCAAGTCATTCGCAGCGTCGAAGGCCCCGGGCGTCGTCGTCGGCATCTGGATCCCGGGCGAGGGAAGCTACGTCGCGACGCGCGGCGTGTCCGACATCAAGACCGGGCAGCCGATGCGCGTCGACGATCACTTTCGCATCGGCAGCATCACCAAGACCTTCACCGCGACGCTGCTTCTGATTTTCGCCGACGAAAAAAAGCTCCGCCTTGACGACCCGGTGAGCAAGTACGTCGCATGGGTGCCCAACGGCGACAGGATCACGTTGCGCATGCTGGCGGACATGACCGCGGGCCTGCACAGCTATACCGAGGACGACGCCTGGGTGAAGATCGCGTTCTCCGACTTCAAGCGCGTCTGGACGCCGCGCGAGCTCGTCGATGCGGGACTCAAGAGCCCGCCCGACTTTGCGCCGGGACAGGGCTGGCACTACAGCAACACCAACTACGTGCTGCTCGGCATGATTCTCGAGCAGGTCGCAGGAAAAAAGATCCAGGACGCGTTCGCCGAGAAAATAATCAAGCCGCTCAAGCTCACGCAAACATCGTGGCCCGTCGGCGATTCGATGCCCAAGCCGTATGCGCATGGCACCACCGTACAGACCCTCGACGACAAGCTCGACGATGCGACTTACCGCAATCCGAGCTGGGCGTTCACCGCCGGCGAGCTCGTCTCGACGATGACCGATCTGCGCAGGTGGGTGGTCTCGTACTCGACGGGTACGCTGATTTCGCCGGAAATGCAAAAGCAGCGGCTGACGTGGATGACCATGCCGCCCAACACGCCCGAGCGCGCCTACGGCATCGGCATCGGCACGGATCACGGCTGGCTCGGCCATACCGGCGAGTTACCCGGGTACAACTGCAGCGCGTTCTATCTGCCCGACAAGAAGGCGGTCATCGTGGTGATGGTGAACACGGACATCCCGTCCGCAAGCAGCAACCCTGCGCCGACGATCATGAAGGCGCTGGCTCGCGTCGTGACCCCAGGCAACGTGCCGCAGTGAGTGGCGGACGCGGGCAAGCACGATGGCGCTCAATGCGGCACTGAAGAAGCTCATAGACACCAAGCTCGCGCACGCCAGTGCGCCGCAGTGGACGCTGCCGATCGAAGAAGTTCGCCAGGCATTTCGCAACCTCTGGACACCCGCGCTCACCGGTGGGCCCGTCTCGGTAGGCCGCATCGCCGATGTGACGATTCCGGGCGCTGCCCCGATTCCCGCACGCGTCTACGCGCCGGACGGTGCCGTGCGGTGTCCGGTCATGCTGTATTTTCATGGCGGCGGGTACGTCAAGGGCGGAATCGAAGAAAGCGACGCGTTCTGCCGCCACCTCGCCCGTGTCACGCGACACACCGTGCTTTCGATCGGCTACCGTCTCGCGCCCGAGCATCCCTTTCCCGCGGCGCTCGACGATGCGGTGACTGCGACCCTGTGGGCCGGTAGTCACGCCGACGACATCGGTGGTGCTTCGGGTCCCGTCGTCGTTTGCGGTGAAAGCGCTGGGGGGAACCTGGCCGCGGTCACTTGTCTGCGCTTGCGCGCGGACCCGCGCGTTGCGATCCGATATCAGGTTCTGCTGCAGCCGGTGATCGACTTCACGCTTTCGTTTCCGTCCATAGCCATGCCGGCGACCGAGTGCCTCGTTCCGCGGGACGATTTGGCGTGGTATTACGAAACGTATCGCAGCGACCGATGCGACCCGCGCGACCCGCGCGTGTCGCCCATCCAGGCCGTGGACCTGTCCGGCCTGCCGCCGGCGTTGATCATCGCCGCCGAATACGACACCTTGCGCGACGAGGCGCGAGCGTACGCCAAGGAGCTGACGGCAGCCGGCGTTGCGGCCCGCTATACCTGCGCCGCCGGAATGATTCACGGTTTCCTGCAGATGCGCGGCATCGTCGCGGACGACGTGCAGGCCGCAACCGAGGAAATTGCAAAATCCCTGCGCTAAGCGACGAGCCTGACTAGTCGGTGATGCGCCCGTAGAACGGATACTGCGGGTCGTGATAGCCGGGCGTCGATGGATAGCCCGGCGTGACCAGTGAATCGATCAGCGCCTCGTCCGCGTCGTCGAGTTCGACGCCCAATGCGGTCAGATAGTCGTTCCACTGCTCGATCGTGCGAGGCCCCGCGATCACCGAGCTGACGATGCGGTTGCGCAGCACCCACGCCAGCGCAAACTGCGTCGCGGTGAGTTTTTTCTTCTCGGCGTGCGCCTTGATGGTCTGCGCCATCGCCAGCGACTCGGTGCGGAACTCGGTTTCCATCATGCGCCGGTCCTTGCGCCCGACCCGCGATTCCGCGGGCGGCTCGGCACCCGGCGCGTACTTCCCGGTCAGGACGCCTCGCGCCAGCGGGCTGTAGGGAACGACGCCGATCCCGTAGTAGTCGCAGGCGGGAAGCACCTCGACCTCGGGCTGGCGGTTCATAGCGTTGTAGTACGGCTGGCAGACGACGGGATGCGCGACACCCAGGTCGTCGCAGGTGGCGATGACCTCGGCGATGCGCCATCCGCGGAAATTCGAAACGCCGAAGTAGCGGATCTTCCCAGCGCGCAGCAGGTCGCCGATCGCCTCGATCGATTCGGACAGCGGCGTGTCGGTGTCGTCCTTGTGCAGGTAGTAGATGTCGATGTAGTCGGTCGCCAGGCGCTTCAGGCTGTCGTCGCACGCCTGCATGATCCAGCGCCGCGACAGGCCGCCGTCGTGAGGCTTCTGCGTCATCACGTTGGCGACCTTGGTGGCGAGGATCCATCGCTTGCGCTGCGCGGCGATGGTGGCGCCGACGATGGTCTCGGACGCTCCCTTGGCGTAGACGTCGGCGGTGTCGATGAAATTCACGCCCGCGTCGAACGCGACGTCGACGATGCGTCGCGCGGTCGCGGCGTCGGTGCGATCGCCGAACATCATCGTGCCCAGGCAGATCTCTGACACTTCCAGACCGCTGTCGCCGAGGCGACGGTAGAGCATCGACATGGAGATCCTCATGGAAAACCGAATGCTGAAGCAAAGCGGGGCAAAGCGCCAGCGTGCTCGGGAAGCGCGCGGCTACGCTATAATCCGCGTTCTTTCCCTCGCAGTATCCTTCCGATGCACGTCTTTTTCGAGGACGACGGCGCGTTCAAGGCCGGCAGCGTCCTCGTCGACAACGACACTTCGCTTCAGGTCGAGTCGGCGTCGGGCAAGAGGCTCAAGATCAAGGCGGCCAGCGTGCTGCTGCGCTTCGCCGATCCAGGTCCTTCGGCGCTGCTTGCCGAGGCGCAGTCGCTGGCGGCGACGCTCGATGCGGGCTTTCTCTGGGAGGTGAGCGGCGAGGGTGAATTCGCGTTCGCCGATCTCGCCACCGACTACTACGGACGCGTCCCGCGCGCTGCGGAAGCAGCGGCACTGGCAATGTGCCTGCACGCCTCGCCGATGCACTTCTACAAGAAGGGCAAGGGGCGCTACAAGGCGGCGCCCGCCGACGCGCTCAAGGCCGCGCTCGCCGGCGTCGAGCGCAAGCGGCGCGAGGCGGAGCAGATCGAGGCCTATGCGCGGGAGTTGCAGGCACACCGGTTGCCGCCGGCGTTTCTCGACAAGCTGGCGATGCTCCTATACAAGCCCGACAAGCAGGCCGTCGAGACGCGCGCTCTCGCCGCCGCGTGCGAGGCGCTGCACACGCACCCGTTGGCACTGCTCGATGCCTGCGGCGCGATTCCTTCGACGCACGACTATCACTTCAATGCTTTCGTGTTCGAAGCGTTTCCGCGCGGCATCGAGTTCGCGGCGCTGCCCGCGATGCCTCCGACACCGCAGCTGGCGCAGTCGACCGCGCGCGCATTCTCCATCGACGACGCCACCACCACCGAGATCGACGACGCCTTTTCGGTGCGTGCGCTCGCCAACGGCAACCTCGAGATCGGCATCCACATCGCGGCGCCGGCGCTGATCGTCGGGCATGGTTCGCCTTTGGACGCCATCGCACGCACCCGGCTGTCGACGGTTTACATGCCTGGACGCAAGATCACGATGCTGCCCGAGCCGGTGGTCGCGCATTTTTCGCTGACCCAGGGGGCGAGCCGCCCGGCGCTGTCGTTGTACGTCGAAACGGCGCCCGACGGTACGCCGCTCGCGCATCGCACGTGTGTTGAAGCCGTTATGATCGAAGCCAACCTTCGGCTGGACGCCATCGGCGAGGACTTCACGCAACCGGCGTCGGCGGCCGAGCCGCCGTGGACCGGCGAGCTGCGTTCGCTGTGGCGGCTCGCGCAAAAGCTCGAGACGGCGCGCGGCAAGGCCGATCCGGCGAGGATCGACTACAACTTCTATGTCGACTGGGCCGCGGCGCCCGACGGTCGGATCGCGATCGTTCCGCGCCCGCGCGGGTCGCCGTTGGACAAGCTCGTTGCCGAGCTCATGATACACGTCAACGAAAAGTGGGGGGCGCTGCTCGCCGATGCGGGCGTGCCGGGGCTTTATCGAACGCAGCAGCAGGGCAAGGTGCGGATGAGCACGCGCCCCGAGCCGCACCAAGGGCTCGGCGTCGCGCAATACCTGTGGGCGAGCTCGCCGCTGCGCCGCTACAGCGACCTCGTCAATCAGCGCCAGCTTCTCGCGGCGATCGCGGGAACGGCTGCACCCCATGCCGACGGCGACGCCCAACTCTTCGCCGCGATGACCGATTTCGAGACCACCTATGCGCAGTACGCTGAGTTCCAGAATCGCATGGAGCACTACTGGAGCCTGCGCTGGCTGCTGCAGGAGAAGCTCGATCAGGCGGGCGCCACGGTGGTTCGCGACAACTTGGTCCGGCTGGACGCGATCCCGCTCTATCTTCGTGTTGCCGACCTCCCGGCGCTTGCACCGCAGGAGCGCGTACGTGTCGCGGTCGATCGCATCGATCTGCTCGCCGCGACACTGGAAACTCGCTATTTGGGGCCGGCAATCGATTGAGCCCTGGCCGGGTGGCGATATACTGCCCGGTTATGCCAAAGGCATCGCGACCGCGAGCGGTGGCCAAGCCGGCCCTCAAGCCTGTACAGGCAGGGTCCGCCGTTGCCGCCTCGGCCGCCATCGTCGCCCCGGCGGGCGGGGCCGCCCGCGCGCCGCGGGCGGCGCGACCGCGCCAGCCATCGGCCGCGAAGGCGCGCCCGCAGGCGCGGGCGCCGTCGGTCTTGCAACGCCCGCCGATCGCGATGTCGCTGCCCTTTCTCATGGTCGACGCGGCGCCGGCCAATCGCCTGCTCGCCAATGCCATCGGCTTCTCGATCCTGCTGCACATGGTCGTGCTGGCGATCCACTTCAGCCCAATCGAGATGTCGAAGTTCGACCGGGGGCCGCCGCTGGAGATTGCGCTGGTCAACGCCAAGTCCGACTCCAAGCCGACCAAGGCCGATATCCTGGCACAGGCGCACCTCGACGGAGGCGGCAACACCGACGCCAACCGGCGCGCCAAGTCGCCGCTGCCGTTGCTTCCGCGGGACAATCCTTCGAAGGAGCTCGCCGTCGCGGCGCAGAAGGTGAGCGAGCTCGAGACGCGAACGCGCGAGATGCTCACCGATCTCAGGGCGGCGCAGTCGGTGCGCACGCCGGCGCCCAAGCCCAACGACACGCCGGAAATTCCGCCGCTGCCCAACGCCAACGAGATGATGCAGCGAACGCTCGAGACGATGCGCCTCGAAGCGCAGATCGCCAAGCAGATGGAGGCGTACCAGAAGCGTCCCAAACGCCGCTTCGTCGGCGCGCGTGCCGAGGAGTATCGCTTCGCGCGCTACGTCGAGGACTGGCGGCTCAAGGTCGAGG
>JBDTZQ010000127.1:0-8723 GCA_040005035.1 Betaproteobacteria bacterium
GAAGCGGCAAGTCGACGCTCGTCAATCTCATCCCGCGCTTCTACGAGCCGACCGCGGGACGTATCCTGCTCGACGGCAACGCCATCGACGCGCTCACGCTGGCCGATCTGCGTAGCCACCTCGCGCTGGTGAGCCAGGACGTCACGCTGTTCGACGACACGATCGCCGCCAACATCGCCTACGGTGCGATGTCGGATGCGCCGCGCGAGGCGATCGAGCGCGCGGCGCACGCCGCGCACGCGCTCGAGTTCATCCGTGCGACGCCCCAGGGATTCGACACCATCGTCGGCGAGAACGGCGTACGGCTCTCCGGAGGACAGCGCCAGCGCCTGGCCATCGCGCGCGCCATTCTGAAGAACGCGCCGATACTCATTCTCGACGAGGCGACCTCGGCGCTCGATTCGGAGTCGGAGCGCCACGTGCAGGCTGCGATGGAGGCGCTGATGCAGGGCCGCACGACGATCGTCATCGCGCACCGGCTGTCGACCATCGAGCGCGTCGATCGCATCGTCGTGCTCGACGCCGGTCGCGTCGCCGAGCAGGGCACGCACGCGGAGCTTCTGGCAAAGGACGGCCTCTACGCGAAGCTTCATCGCATCCAGTTCGCCACCGTAGCCGCCTAGCGCGCGTGCGGCGGCCTACGCTCATCTGACTCAAGCGTACGGATTCACCCCATGCGCATCCTGCACACCGAATCCTCGCTGGGGTGGGGCGGCCAGGAAATCCGCATCCTTACCGAGGCCGCGGGGATGCGCACGCGTGGACACGACGTCGCGGTGGCGTGTCCGCCGCATGCGCCGCTCCATGCCGAGGCCGCGCGCTACGGCGTTCCGGTGCACAGCCTGGCGCTCGATCGAAAGCGGCCGCGCGGAGTGGCCGCGCTGCGGCGCTTGCTCCGCGAGCACGCTTTCGACGCGATCAACGCGCACAGTTCCACCGACGCATGGCTGGTCGCGGTGACATCGCTGTCGTTGAAGTCGGCGCCGGCGATGGTGCGCACGCGCCACATTTCGGCGCCGGTGTCGCGCGACCGCCTGACACGCTGGCTCTACACGCGCGCCACCGCGCAGACCGTCACCACCGGCGACGCCATCCGCGCCGCGCTGATCCGCGACATCGGGGTCGCACCCGATCGGGTAACATCGATTCCGACCGGGATCGATGCGACGCGTTTCCCGCAGCTCGACAAGCGCGCTGCCCGCCGTGCGCTCGATCTGCCGGAGGATGCTCCGATCATCGGCATCTGCGCGACGCTGCGCAGCTGGAAGGGACACCGCTTCCTGATCGACGCGATGGCGCTGCTATCGCACCGCGACGCGCAGCTCGTCATCGTCGGCGACGGGCCACAGCGCGCGGCGCTGGCGCAGCAGATCGCAGCGCTCGGCCTAGGCGGGCGCGTCCAGCTCCCGGGCCATCAGCGCGATGTCGCGCCGTGGCTCGCCGCATTCGATGTCTTCGCGCTGCCGTCGTTTGCCAACGAGGGCGTGCCGCAGGCGCTGGTGCAGGCGATGTTCGCGGGCGTTCCCTGCGTCACCACCGACGCCGGCGCCATCGGCGAGGTTGCGCTCGGCGAGCACACGGCGCTCGTTATCCCGCAACAGAACGCGCTGGCGCTGGCTGCCGCCATCGACCGCGTGCTCGGCGATCACGCGCTTGCCGCGACGCTCACCCGCGAAGCGCGTGCGCGCGTCGCCTCCAAGTTCAGCCTGTCGTCGATGCTCGACAAGATGGAGCGCGTGTTCCTGCGCGCGATCGATGAGCACCCTCGGCGCGCCTAGGCAGAGCCGCTTTGCGGGACGCGCGCAGGTGGTCGCGCGGGCAATGGCGAACCGCGCCGGCAGCATCGGGCGTCGCCGTGCGCCACGCGACCCGCGACGCATCCTGGTGGCGCACCATCTGCTGCTCGGCGACACGCTGATGCTTACGCCGCTGCTCGCCAAGATTCGCGAGCGGCATCCGCGCGCCGACATCGTGATGGCGCTTCCCGAATCCTACGCGCCGATGTACGCCGCCCGCCCGTACGGCGTGCGCGCGATCGGATGGCATCCGAGTACGCCGGCGGCGTCGGCTCTGTGGCGCGAAGACGCGTTCGACCTGGCGCTCGTGCCCGGCGACAACCGCTTTGCATGGCTGGCGCTGGCGCTGGACAGCCGATGGATCGTCGCCTTCGACGGCGACCGGCCGGCGCGGAAAAGCTGGCCGGTCGACGAGCTGAGACCGTATCCGGCGAGCGCAGCGGCATGGGGTGACATCGCCGCGACGTTGATCGACGGTCCTCCCCCGGCGCCTTATCGCGTTGCTGACTGGCCGGCGCCTCCAATGTCGGGGATCGAACTGCCACCGAAGCCGTATGCAGTGCTGCACGTAGGTGCGAGCACGCCTCTGAAGCGATGGGATGCCGAGCGCTGGCGCGCGCTGGCGGCGACGCTCGCGGCCTCCGGTCTCGAGCCGGTGTGGTCGGCGGGGCGCGGCGAGGAAGCGCTCGTCGCGGCATGCGACGGCGCGCGCCGCCACCGCAGCTTCGCCGGCGCACTGTCGACCGAGCAGCTCTGGCATCTCGTCGCGGGCGCGTCGCTGCTCGTCGCGCCCGACAGCGGGGTCGCGCATCTCGGGCGCGTGGCCGGCACGCCCACCGTCGCATTGTTCGGCCCCGGCTCGGCAACGATAAGCGGCGCCGGTGAATTCTGGCGCGACGCACCCTATCGCGCGGTCACGGTGACGCCTTTCGACTGCCGCGACCAGCGCATTCTGTTCAAGCGCGAGCTCGACTGGGTGCGCCGCTGCGGGCGCAGCGTCGCGCAGTGCCCGCATCCGCGCTGCATGGATGCGATCGAGCCCGATCTCGTACACGCCGCGATTGCCGCGCTGCGCGGCCGCGCCACCTGACGTTGCGAAGACCACTTGGCCCGTCCCACCGTCGTCCAGTTCAACACCTCGCCCTCGCTGGGCGGCGCGGAGGTCTACACGGCGTTCTTCAGCCGCGCGCTCATCGAGCGAGGCTGGCGCACGCGCGTGGTCGTGGATCCGGCGGCCGCGTTCTGGAACGATCTCGATTTCGGGGCCGCCGCACGCGTATCGCTCACCTCGCCGGGTGCCGCGGTCCAGGCCGACGAGGTGGCGCTGGTGCACGCGCCGCTGCCGGGCGCCGCGATCGATGCGCTGTCGCGCCACCGGGTGATAGGCGTCGCGCATCAGGCGATCTACGACGGCTCGTATCCCGCGTACTACGATCGCGCCGACACGCTGCTCGCGGTCTCGCAGCACGTCATCGACTCGCTCTCCCGGTCGCGGTTCGCGCGCGTCCATCCGACGCCGCTGCTCGGCGTCGCCGACCTGGCGCGCGGTGAGGCGACGACGACGCTGAGCGCCGGCGCGCTTTTCGACGCGGATCGCCGCAAGCCACGCGACCGTCTGATGGCGGCGTTCGCGAAGGCGCGCGCGTCGTTCTCCGCGCCGCGCAACTTCGAGCGCAGACCCGGACTCACGCTCGGCGTGGTATCGCGACTCGCGCCGCTCAAGCAGTTCCCTGCGCTGTTCGCGCAACTCGTGCCGGTGCTCGAGCGGCACCCGCGCGTGAACGTGGAGCTCTTCGGCGCCGCCGTCGGCTACAAGACGCTGGCAGCGATCCGGCGGTCGCTCTCGCCACTTGGATCGAGGGTGCGCTTCTGGGGCCAGCAGCGCGACGTGCGCGCCGCCTATGCCGCGATCGACTATTTGCTCACCGGGCTGCCCGAGCGCGAAGCGCTCGGACTCAATGCGCTCGAGGCCTGCCTGGCGGGCACCCCAGTGCTCGCCGTCGCCGCGCCGCCGTTCACCGAGACACTCGTCGATGGTGTCACCGGTTACCTGTACAACGACCCGCGGAACGACGGTGCCGCCGACTTCGAGCGCGTTCTCGATGGCATCGAGACCGGCGCGCTGCGTCCGCGCATGGACCTTGCGTCGCCGCATCTGACGGCATTTTCATTTGCATCCTTCGCCGACCGCGTCGACCACGCGCTCGACGAAGTCCTGTCGCGGCCGCGCGCGGCGAGGGTCTAGCGCCGAGCTCCCGGCAGGTACAATCGCGCGGGCTGCCGGGAGCGCGGGCAGGCAACGTCTCATGTTCAGCGAAAAGAACATCATCCATTGGCAGCTGTGGGCGGCGACGGCATATCTCGCGCTGCTGCCCTCCAACGCGTGGACCTTCGCGCGATCGCTCGCTTTCGGCTTGGCCGCGGCGCTCGCCGCGGTGATCGTCGTCGCCGGGCTCGCCGGACGCAGCACACGAGTTCCGTCTCCCGGCCGCGCGATTCCCGCGCTCCTGCTGCTATGGTGCGCGTGGTCGGTGGCATCGCTGGGGTGGTCGGCCGACTTCGACTATTCGGCAATGCAGATCAAGCGCGAGATCGGATGGAGCCTGCTCGCCATCCTCGCCTTCTACGTCGCTCCGCACTCGGCCCAGGCGTGGCGCACGCTGGTGGGCGTGGCGCTCGCCGCCTTCGCCGTGTTCGCCGCGCTCGCCATCGGCCTGGTGTTCACGCCTGCGGGGTGGGAGCCGTCGCGCTGGCACGCCGGCGTCGGACCGTATGCGACGCACGTGGTGCTGATCGCGCCACTGCTGCTTACGATGCTTGCGCCTCCGCCGACAGGATTCGGCAGCGGGACGCGCAACGTCGTCCTGGGCATCGTCATGCTCGCGCTGCTGCTGGTCAGCGCGCGCATGACCGACAACCGCGTCGTCTGGGTCGCGCTGGCCGCGGTCTTCGCCACCGCCTCGGCGCTCGCCGCGTGGCGATGGCACGCGTCGCTGGTGCGCGCGCCGCTGCGCTGGCTCTCGCCGTTGTTCGCGCTGATGATCGTGCTCGGCGTCGTCTTCGCCGACGTCACGCGTGAGCGCGCGCTCCAGGATTTTCCGCCGCGGACCACGGTCGCGCACTCGATCGCCGACGATCCGCGACTCGTGCTCTGGGACCGCACCGCAGAGCTCATCCGGCAGCGGCCGTGGACGGGCTTCGGCTTCGGCCGCGGGATCGTCGGCGAGCAGCTCAAGGGCCCGCTCGGCAATCCCATGCTGTGGCACGCCCACAACCTGTTCGTGGGACAGGTTCTGCAGACAGGCATCGTCGGCCTCGTGCTGTTCATCGGCCTGCTGCTCGCGCTCGGCGCGAGGTTCGCGCGCTATCTGCGACAGGAGGACGACGCGCTTGCGATCGTCGGTGTGATCGGCCTGGCGCTCATCGCGGGATTCGTCGCCAAGAACATGACCGACGATTTCTTGTTCCGCAGCAACGCCAAGGAGTGGTGGGCGCTTCTTGCAATGCTGGTCGGATACGGCGCGCGCCTCGAGGCGGGCGGCAGTCTGCAGCAGGCCTCTAGTGTCCCGAGTCAGAAATTCGCTCGATAGTTCGCGGCACGAATCGGCCGCCATGCCGCGTTGCTCGGCGCTCGCCGTAGCGGTGCTACGACTCGGCCTCGCGCCTTGCCCGCCGGCCGATTCGACTCGCTCCTTTATCGTCGGAACTTCTGACTCGGGACACTAGCGCCGGCGTTGCGCCAGTACGGTGACTGAACCCGGACGCGCTGGCACCGGCACCGGCGTGCGCGGCATGTACTCCGGGATCCACGACTTGAGCCACGCGCGCACCTCCGTGTCGGCCGACTCGCGATCGTGCTGGAGCCAGGTGACGATCTGCTCGACGGTGGCGGCATCGGCCGAGCGCGCCTGCGCGATGCGCAGCTTCGGATGGTGCGTCGGCAGCGTCGCCTCCTCCAGAGCAAGGGGCTCCTCGTAGAGCTTCTCGCCGGGGCGCAGTCCGGTGAACACGATGCGGATCTGATCGGGGTCGGCGCCTGACAGGCGGATCATGTCGCGTGCGAGGTCGAGGATGCGCACCGGCTCGCCCATGTCGAGGATCAGCACCTCGCCGCCGCGCCCCATCAGCCCGGCCTGCAGCAGCAGCTGCGTCGCCTCGGATATCGACATGAAGTAGCGCGTGATCTCAGGGTGCGTTACGGTCACCGGACCGCCGCGCACGATCTGCTCGCGAAAGCGTGGAATGACGCTGCCCGCGCTGCCGAAAACGTTACCGAAACGCACGATGACGAATTGCGTGGTGCCGTTCTGCAGGCTCTGGCACATGATCTCGGCGAGCCTTTTGGACGCGCCCATCACGTTGGTCGGGTTGACCGCCTTGTCGGTGGAGACCAGAACGAACTTGTCCACCTTGGCGGCGACCGCCGCGCGCGCCAGCGCCCACGTTCCGAACGCATTGTTGCGCACCGCCTGCCAGGCGTTGGTCTCCTCCATCAGCGGTACGTGCTTGTACGCGGCCGCGTGGAAGACCACCGAGGGGCGCTCGCGCGCCAGCACCTGCTCGACATGCGAGGCGTGCTTGACGTCGCCGACGATGGTCGACAGCATGAGATGCGGATACGTGTCCTGCAGCGTCTGCTGCACGTTGTAGAGCGCGGACTCCGAAATGTCGAACAGCACCAGCCGCTCGGGCTTGAAGCGCGCGATCTGCAGGCAGAGCTCGGCGCCGATCGAGCCTCCCGCGCCGGTCACCATCGCGACGCGCCCGCCCAGCCATTCGCTCAAGCCCGCGCTGTCGAGCACGACCGGGTCGCGGCTGAGCAGGTCGTCGAGCTCGACGTGGCGGATGGTCGTCAGCTTCGAGCGCCCGCTGATCAGGTCCTCGTACGAAGGAACCGTCAGCGCTTCCACACCCGCCGCCGCGCAAAGCTCGGCGACGCGACGCCGCACGGCGTGTGCCGCCGAGGGCAGCGCGATGATCACGGTGCGCACGCCGAAGCGGCGCGTCCACATGGGCAATTCGCTGATGGGTCCGAGCACGTTGATATTGCGCAGCAGGCGCCCCTGGATCGCGGGATTGTCGTCGAGCAGCCCGACGATTCGCCATTGGCGGCTGTGCACCAGCTCCTTGGCCAGTCGCGCCCCGGCCTCGCCTGCGCCGAGGATCAGCACCGGCTCGCCGAGCGCTGCCAGCGGGCTGTAGAGCCGATGTTCCTTCCAGATCCGGTACGCGAACCGACTGCCCGCCATCAGGAAAATGAGCACCGGCGGATAGAGGACCAGCAGGCTCCGCGGCACCATCGCCGTGAATTGCAGCATGACGATGACCAGCGGGATCGCCACCGCGCCCAAACCCGCGGCCAGCACGATGCGCTGCAGGTCGGGAAGGCTGGCGAAGCGCCACAGCCCCCGATACAGGTCGAAGGCGAGAAAGATTCCCGCCTGCAGCGGCAGCACCCAGGCGAGGGTGCGCAGCATATCGCTGAGCTGGGGCTCGTGCAGGTCGAGGTTGAAGCGCAACCAGTACAGGCCAATCCACGCGACGGCGGCAGCGCCGACGTCGTGCAGAAACGCCAGCCACGATCTCCAGTTAGCGCTTACTCTCATTCAATCCCTTGGTTGTTGCGCCAATGATAGCCGATTTCGACGTAAAGCAGCAATAACCCCAATGTCCACAAGGGGAGGATCGTCGCACCCGCGACAGGATTTCGCGGCAGCGCAGCAATCGCCGACAGCGCCGTACCGAACATGAGCGCCACGTAGAGCACCAGCGTACCCCGGTGCCCAAGGCCGAGCCGCACCAGGCGTTGGTAATAGTGGTCGCGATGCGCGCGCGCGACGTTGCAGCCCGTGAGCAGGCGTCTCGCCAGCGTTATCGTGGCGTCGGCGATGAAAGGCAGGAAGACCAAGGGCGGAAACCACCATGGCCAGTATCCGGAGGCGATGCCGTCGAGGCCCAGCACCGCCGCCATGAAGCCGAGCGGTACGGCTCCCACGTCGCCCAGAAAAATACGCGCCGGAGGAAAATTGCGCGCCAGGAACGGAAGTGTCGCGGCCGCGATCGCCAGCGAGACCTGCGCAGACGGCGCGCCGGCGATCGTCGCAGCCCAGGCGTACGCCCCGAAGCCGATCACGGCCATCGCCGCCGCCAGCCCGTCGCTGCCGTCCATGAAATTGTAGAGGTTGGCCATCCAGACGATCGCCAGTACGGCGAGCAGGCTCGGCGCTCCCAGCGCGGGGAAACCGAGCCAGGCAAGTGCGGCGAACACCTGCGTCGCAAGGCGAAGCGCGACCGAAACGCCATGGCGGTCGTCCCAGTGCGAGACGAGGATCACCAGCAGCAGGGGCGCGAGCCAAGGCAGCGGCGGGGCCACCAAAGGGGACGCCGCGAGGGTGCCGGCCCAGATGGCGATGCCGCCGCCTCGCGGCACCGAGCTTTGGTGAAGCGAACGCGTGTTTGGTGTGTCCTGGGGAAGACGCCCCGGACGCGTCACCGCGAGCAGAACCAGCCACGACACAAAAATTGCGATAGCAACGGTTGCGATCGCACTCACCGATCGTCGCCGGTTGTGAAGCACGAAACTCGTCGATAGAGCACGGGCAAGCTCTTGTTTGCACCCATTTTTCACCCGCCTTCGGGCCGCTTAGCTGCGAGCGGCGCCGCGCTTCAAATTATACGTGCTGCGAAGGCGCGCTCTCGCCTTGGAAAGTGCGCTTCCGTGTTGCAATTAAGCAACAGCGTACACGAGGGAAATTGGGGCTACGGGTTTTAGCTTGCCAATGGATTCGCCGCTTTGGCACAATCAGGTCAACTTCTCGCTACTCCTGAGAAGGTTCCGGTGGCAGGCAATCGTTTCTTGCCAAATCTTATCGTTAGAGGAGAGACCATGAATAAAAAGCTCGTGGCCCTTGCCGTCGGCGGCGCATT
>JBDTZQ010000128.1:0-8593 GCA_040005035.1 Betaproteobacteria bacterium
GTAGACGCTTGGAAAGATCACGACATTGTTCGACACCACGCTCAGCGTCGAGCCGTCGGGTGTCGCGCGGGTCAGTGCCTGGACGCCGACGATGCCGCCGGCGCCCGGCTGGTTCTCGACGGCGACCGGCGTGCCGAGCGCCTTGGCGAGCGCCGGTTGTGCCGTGCGCGTGATCGTGTCCACACCGGAGCCGGTCGCATTGGGCAGGATGATGCGCACGGCCTTGTCGCCGAGCTGTGCCGACGCGGGCGCAGCAATCGCCAGCGCGAGCGTCGCTACGGCAGCCAGCAACGCGTGCCTGGCGGATGCAAGGGAACGGCAGTTCATCGTGTGCCTCCAGTCGTTGTCGTCGTCAGTCAAGCGATCACGCGCCGCGCGTAGAGCGCTTCGATATCGCCCGGGCTCAATCCGAGCGAAGACAGCGTCGCACGCGTGTGCTCGCCGAGCTTCGGCGGGTCCAGGCGAACGCCCAAGCGCGCGCCCGCCATCGTGAAGGGAAAAAGCGTCGTCTTGACTGTCTGACCCGCCTTGTCGCCGTCAGGCAGGCGCACGTCGGCCAGTCCGCCGGTGGCGCGCAGATGCGGGTCGTCGTAGAGGTCCTCGGGCTTGCGAATCGGCGCGAACGGGAGTCCCGCGCGCTCCATCGTCCCGGCGAGGTCATCGGCCTTGCGATGCGCCAGCCGCGCGCGCAGCACCGCGAGAAGCTGCGGACGCAGCACGACCCGCTGGTTGTTCGTTGAATACACGGGGTCGGCCTTCAGGTCCGGCAAGCCGAGCGCGTCGCAGAACGTCAGCCATTGTGCGTCGCTGACGGCGGCGAGGAAGATCTGCTCGCCGCCGGCGACGGTGAAGACATCGTAGATCGCCCACGGGTTGTCGCGCGCCGGCATCGGCGCGGGATGCCGGCCGGTGACCGCGTACTGCAGCATGTGCTGGCCCATCAGGAACACGTTGTTCTCGAAAAGCGCCGATTGCACTTCCATGCCGCGGCCGGTGACGCCGCGCTGGATGAGCGCGCCGAGCGTCGCGATCGCCGCGAACATGCCGCCCATGATGTCGTTGACGCTGGTGCCGGCGCGCAGCGGATCGCCGGGACGGCCGGTCATGTAGGCGAGGCCACCCATCATCTGCACGACCTCGTCGAGCGCCGTACGGTGGTCGTACGGTCCGGGCAGGAAGCCCTTATTGCTTACATAGATGAGCCGCGGGTTCGCCTTCGAGAGCGACGCGTAGTCGAGGCCGTACTTGGCCATCGTGCCGGGCTTGAAGTTCTCGATGACGACGTCCGCACTGGCCGCGACCCGTCGCGCGATCGCCGCGCCTTCCGTGTGGTGCAAGTCGGCGGCGATGCTCTTCTTGTTGCGATTGAACATGGGGAAAAACCCGGCGCCGGCGCCGAGCAGCCGTCGCGTTCCCTCGCCGTCGATCGGCTCGACCTTGATGACCTCGGCGCCCATGTCGGCAAGAATCATCCCGCACGTCGGGCCCATGACCATGTGTGTGAACTCGACGACCCGAAGCCCGGCCAGCGGCTGCGGTGCGGAGGAGGGGGCGCTCTCAGGCATCGCGAAGCGTGCGGTCAATCGTTGTCATGCGCTCGCATGCGGGCCGCCGGGCGCCATCGTCTTCGGCAGCCCGGCGCGCCACAGCGTTCCGTGCAGCGTCTCGCCCTCGAGCCAGTGCCCGAGCCGCGCGCGCAACGCGATCAGGCGGTCGAAGTCGAGATGCGTTTCGACGCCCATGCTGCGGAACAGGTACGCGACGTCCTCGGTCGCGACGTTCCCGCTCGCTCCCGGAGCATGCGGACAGCCGCCGAGACCGCCCAGGCAGGCGTCGAATCGCGCGACGCCTTGTTGCCACGCCGCGAACACGTTGGCGAGCCCGAGGCCGCGCGTGTCGTGGAAGTGGCCGCACGCGATGCGCTCGCCGGCGACGGCGAACGCCTGCGCGAACAGCGTCTCGACCTGATGCGGATCGGCGTACCCCACGGTGTCGGCCAGCCCTACGCGTTCGGCGCCGACCTCGAGCGCGCGGGCGAGCAGCCGCAACACTTCGTCCGGTTCGACGCGGCCCTGGATTGTGCAGCCGAACGCGGTGCTGAGGCCGACCTCGATCACGCAGGCGGAGCCGCGCGCATCGCGCAGCTCGCGGATGCGTGCGATCTCGTCGATCACCTCGTCGGGCGTCCTGCGCAGATTCGCAAGGCTGTGCGCGTGGCTCGCCGAAAGTGGCAGCAGCATAACGTCGGCGTCGCTGTCGATGGCGCGCTCCGCACCTTTGAGATTGGGCACCAGGACCGAGACGGTGAGTCCCGGTAGCGTCTTGCCGAACGCGACGACCTCCGCGGTATCGGCGAGCTGCGGCAGCAGCCTCGGCGGGACGAACGAGCCGACCTCGATTTCGCGCAGCCCTGCCTCGTAGCTGCCGCGCAGCCACTCGAGCTTCCGATCTGTCGGCATCGTCCGCGCCAGGATCTGCAGCCCATCACGCAGACCGACCTCGCGAATACTGATGGTGGTGCGACGCTCAGGCATGGCGACTGGACTTCATCTCGGTGGAGGGAAACGGTCGAGGCACCGATCGAGGGGCGCAGGGGTCGTTGCGGGACGCCATTCTAGCTCGTCCGGAACTTGACGTCAGCGACGCTCGTCAGCGTCACGTCGCGCGTCTTCGCGCCCGAGATCGCGAAGCGTCGTGTTGACAACATACGGCGGGTCGGACACGCTCGCGTTATCGGCGCGCCGATCGCGGCGTACCGGTGCGGATTATACCTTCACGAAATAGATTCGACGTCCCGCGCATGACCACCAAGCTCGACAGCCCGCTCAAGCGCGAGCTTCAGATCGGCCCCGACCTGTACACCCTCACCTTGGCGCCTCAGGGATTCACCCTCGCGCTCAAGGGAAAGCGCAAGGGCCTGGACGTGGCGTGGGCGGATCTGGTCAGCGGTGATGCGGCGCTGGCGACTGCGCTCAATGCATCGCTCACCGCGAACCTGCAGCCGGCGACCGCCAAGCCCGCTGCCCAAGACAAACCCGCGCGCCGAATCCGAAAAGCCTGAATGCAGCTTCCGACATCCTCCGGCGACGATGTGATCGGCGCAATCGCGGCGCGGTGCGGGTTCACCGTCGACGCCGCTCGCAGCATGTTGCAGGCGATGCGCCGTGGCAATGGCACCATGGTGCTGCACGGGTCCGTTAGTGCTGAGTCGCAGCGTCGGCGTTGACGCGTGGCGTATCTGCCGGCGCCGGCGGCACGATCTTCGCGCCCACATCCCTGAGCAGGCGCTGGAACTCGGGCGCATCGAGAATGATCGTGCCGGCGGCCGCGCGCAGGCGATCGACCGCTTCGGGAGGCAGCACGAACGACGTCGGCTGCTGGTTCAGGTATTCCAGCTCGGTCTTGTTCCTGAGCGCCGGAAAAGAAACGTCGATGGCGTAGATCTCCGCATCCGGGCTGCGCAGCTCCTTGCTGATTCTTGGGTCGCGGCTGTCGCGGAACCCCGCCGAGTTGCGCAGGTTGTGCAGCAGGCGCCAGCGCGCGGCGGTGTCGTTGAGCAGCTCGATCGCCTCGAACGAGTAGTGATCGATCGGCACGCCGGTGGCCTTGAGCAGGATGTCGATCGTTCCCGGCGAGCGCGCCAACTCGTCCCAGTTGGTCGGCGGCGAAGAAAGCGAGTTGACCACGAACACGATGATGCGGCGGACATGATCGAGCGGCGTGGGCAACCCGAGCTGGTGCAGCGCCTCCATGGTTTCCATCGCATCGAGCACGCCGCGCATTCCCACGTTGTCGGAGACACCGCCATCGACCAGGTGGATGTACGGACGATGCGCGCCGTCGTTGTATGCCTGCAGCTCCCTGAACTGGCGTATGGCGCGTGCCGCTGGACGCGGCGGGTCGCTTCCATCGACGAACATCGTCAACCACTCGGGCACCTGGTAATTGCAG
Organism: Betaproteobacteria bacterium; assembly: GCA_040005035.1. Classification (GTDB taxonomy): domain Bacteria; phylum Pseudomonadota; class Gammaproteobacteria; order Burkholderiales; family Casimicrobiaceae; genus PALSA-1003. The sequence goes on from JBDTZQ010000128.1 coordinate 3,952, forward strand.
CTCCCGCCGTAGTTGTTCATGGTCACGGGCGACAAGACTACCGGCACCGCGGATGACGCCGCGGCAGCGCGCGACAACCGCACCCCGCTCAGGTCTGAGCACAGGACGTCGAACACGCCTTGTCCGAACACGAAGCGGGCGCCGGTCGAAATGTCGGTTGCCGACGCGATGATGAATGGACCCTTGCCGCGCTCGAGATCGGCGAACGTCGCGCCGTTGAACAGGATCTCGTCGTAGAACTGGGCGGCCAGCTCGGAGCGCCCCCATCCGTCGGAGGAAAGCGCGCTCCAGTATTTCGGGTTGAGCGAGCGCGAGATAAGCTCGCCCTGCACATCGCGCTTGAGGAACCGCGGCTCGTACTCGGCAAACAGCCTTTCGCCGTACAGTCCGTAAGCGAGTGCGGTGAAGCTGCCGCCGGAGACTCCGGTGATGACGTCGACGGAGTCGATGAGCCGCAGCGTGTTGCCTTTGGGACCGACGATCTCGGTGCGTCGGAGGAGCTCCAGTACGCCGTACGAAAACGCAGCCGCGCGCGTGCCTCCCCCGGAAAACGCGAGGATCACGAGGTTCTCGCGATCGTTGGAATCCCGCGCCAGATAGCGATACCCCGTCGTCGAGGAGACCTGTGTCACCGGAAGATTGACCGGCCGCGTGGCGCAGCCAGCGAGCGTCAGCGTGGTTGCGATGATCAGAACGATTGCTTGCAGCGGCCGCATAAAGGCTTCAGTGTCGAGTCGAAGTGCCAACTCTAACGCAATTGTGCGGTCTCGATATAGGCGCCCGCGAACCCCCCGCTAGCGGCTCAGCTCGCCGATCGCGCTGCGCAGCGGCGCATCGGGAATCATGAGCAAACCGTCGAACGGTCGGTCGAGCTCGAGGATCAGAAAAATCGCGCTCGACACCGACAGCGCGCAGATGAATATGACCGAGTAGACCGTCGCATTGGGCGGCGCGAACAGTCCGAAGCTGCCGAAAATGACGGCGAGCCAGAAAACGAGCACGACGACGAAGGGCAGCGCGATGGAAGACCCTTTCTGCTCGAGCAGCATCCAGCGCATCTGGCTCAGCTCGGCGCTCAGTTGCACCGCGCGGGCGCGCAGCGCGCGCTGAAGCTCGCTGGTCGGCGCCAGCATCCACAGCATCTGCTGCATCCGCTCGATGCTGCTGACCTCGGATGTCGCATTGCCCAGCGCCTCGGCGTCGGGCATGCCGGTGCCTTCCACCCAGTGCAGGTTGACCTTGGACAGCACCGCGCTGCGCAACGTCTCGCGGATCGGCACTGTCTCCGGGCCGTATTGCCGCAGTGTGCGATCGAGCACGATGATCCTGGCGGCACTTTCCTTGATCTCCTCCGACTTGGTGTCGAATGAGCCCTTGGCCGAGGCGATCAGCAGGCCCAGCACCAGCGCCGCGAGCGTCGCGATCACGCCGATGCCGAGCTTCACGACGTCCTTCGAATCCTCGCTCATGTGGGTGGGCGGCAGCACGCGCCGCAGGATCGCGCCGAGCGCTGCGCCGGCCAGCACGACCGCGAGCACCGCCGAGGATGTGGCCAGCGCGTTCATGTCGACTCGCCGTGCGATTGCGAAAGAAAAAAGCGGACCATCTCGCCGGACGCGTCGGGACCGCCCGGATCGGTGAACGAGCCCGCCGCGCTTCCCCCCGACCAGGCGTGCCCGGCGCCGCGCAGCGTCCATTGCTCGATCACCGTCAAGCCGGTCGCGTCGACGTAGCGCGTGCAGCGATACGCCCGGCCGCCGAGCGCGCCGTCGGTGTCGTCCCGGCGCAGCGCGCGTCCGGCCAGCGCTTGCAGGACGATGCGTGAACTGTTGCGCACGTTTACCGTGTTGTCGCGGTCACCGTGAAAGGTGATGATCGGCAAGCGCCGCGCAGCGCCGGCCGCTGTTGCGAGCGTGGCGGAGGAGAGGGGCGGCGCGTCGCCGCTGCCCATCGCGGCGAGCGCCGAGGCGACGTCGCGCGCGCTGCCGTACGCCAGGCCCGAATGCGCGCCTGCCGCGGCAAAGACGTCCGGATACGCGGTGGCGACCACGATGGCCATCGCCGCGCCGGCGGAAAGCCCGGCGACGAACACGCGGCTGCGGTCGATGCGATGGTGCGCCGCGACCTCGCGAGTGATCCCCGCGATAAGCGACGCCTCGCCAGTGTCGCGTCGCTGATGCACGGGCTGGAACCAGTTCCAGCATTTCGACCCGTTGGCGCCCACCGGCTGCGCCGGATAGACCACCAGGAATCCGTGCTGCTCGGCAAGCTCGTTCATGCGCGTGCCCGCGGCGAAGTCGTCGGGAGACTGCGTGCATCCATGGAGCATTACTACCATCGCAACGGCGTCGAGCGAACGTCCGTAGCTTCCCGGTACGTAGAGCTTGTAGGTGCGCGTTCCCGCATCGTTGCTGAAGCTATGGCTCGTGAACTCGCCGCCGGTATCCGGCCGGCGCGTCCCGGGGTCGGGAATAACAGTCTCCGCGCGCACTACCTCAGCGCCGGCGTCGATGCGGTCGAATGCCCGCTGTGTCGGGAGCGTGTCGTCGCGACCGCCGCGGAGCGCTCGCCGGATGGTCTCGGTTACTTGCTTCATCGGACCGGTGCCGGTATCGAGACCGGCAGAGCTGAGCGCGCGCTCGATCGTGACGTTGATCGCCTGCGCATCGAAGGCGCGGTGCCTGTGCAAGGATGAGGCGTGCTCGACGTCGGGACCTCGGGCGTCAATGCATTGGAAGCGTTTCAAGGGATGCCTTTCTACAGGAAGCGTGGTTGGGAAGGAGAAGGATGGTCAGTGCATCCGGTCGGCGAGCGCCTTGCGCACAGCATCGCTCGCATGAAAGGCCCCCAGCACGACCACGGACTCGACCGTGGCGCGCGCGAGCTCCGCCGGAACGTCGTCGGCGATGCGCGCCAGCCCCACCACCTCGATGCGCAGCATCTGCTTCGCGGCCAGCGCGCGCTCGAGGTCGGCGCGGGTGAAGTGCTGGAGGCCGAGCACCAGCGTTCGTCGCGCGATGGTCTGCTTGACCGTGTCGGTATGCACGACGAGCTGGTTGCGGATTGCGGTGCGGATCAGGTCGGTACGGTTGGCGTAGAACCCCTCGTCGACCAGCAGGTCGATCTGCCCCAGATCGACGACCCCGAGGTTGATGGTGATCTTCTCCGAGTCTATGCCGCGTTCCTTGGAGGGACGCGGAACCGGGAGCATTTTCTTGCCAGCCATGAGCCATCCTATCACCATCCATGTGGATGGTAAAGCGGTGTCTTGAGGCGGCTCGGTTCTTGGTGCGGTTGCCCTGCGATCGAAAGCACCACGCCGTCCTACACGATATTCAGACTCACGCCGATGGCACCCGCCGACGCCGGTTCGTAAGCTAGCGCAGGTAGGGATGAGCGCCGTTCAACTGTTCGGGGGTGAAAATGGGCTGGATCGAAACGCTGCGATATCCCGGAGTTGTAGACCGTGACGAGTCGAGCGAGGACACGGTGATCAACATGCCTCGCCGGGACGCCAAGAGAGCCCCCGAGGCCCCCGTTAGCGACGAGCCGGCGATTGCCGAGGACGTGAAGCAGCGTCAGATCGCGCTCGCCATAGCCTACGCCGCCGCCACGCGCGCCCGCTAGGCTGCCCGCTGCGCTCTCTGCAGCGGCACCTCAGCAGCCGGAAACGGTTGCGATCTTGCCTACCGCAGTCTACGAGGCGTAGTCGTTCGCCTCGCTGTGCGAAGCGTCCGGTTCTGTGAAAACCTCCGGCCCGATGCTCACGTCGACGACGTGAGTGCGCCGATCGTCGAGAAGCGCCACTGCGCGCTGCGCCTGCACCACGCCATCAAGGGTAACGGTCAGCCGCGCCTGCGCGCCAGGCTCCTGTCGCATGGCGATGCGGTAAGTCGTCTCTCCGAATTGATAGACGACCTCGCAAGACGGCCACGATCTCGGCAGGCACGGCGTGAAGGTCAGGCGGTCTTCGTCGCGGCGCACCCCTAGCAGCGACTCGAGAATGAGCCGGTACATCCATCCGGCGGATCCTGTGTACCACGTCCAACCGCCGCGCCCCGTGTGCGGAGACACCGCGTAGACATCAGCGGCGACGACGTACGGCTCCGCGCGGTAGGTTGCGATCTTCGCAGCGCTGTCGGCGTGGTTGATCGGATTGATGAGTCGCATCACCTCCCACGCGCGCTCGCTGTCGCGAAGCGCCGCGAAGGCCATTGCCGCCCAGATCGCGCCATGCGTGTACTGACCGCCGTTTTCGCGCACGCCGGGTACATAGCCGCGGATGTACCCCGGGTCGAGCGCCGAGGCGTCGAACGGCGGATCGAGCAATTGCACCAGCCCCGCCTCGCGCTTTACCAGGCGCCGATCGACGGCGAGCATCGCGCTGCGCGCGCGGTCGGGCGCCCCGGCGCCGGAAAGCACCGACCAGCTCTGCGCCACCGAATCGATCTTGCATTCGGGGCTGCGCGCCGATCCCAGGGGTGTGCCATCGTCGAAATACGCGCGCCGGTACCAGTCGCCGTCCCAGCCGTGGCGTTCCAGGTTGGCGCGCAGCGTCGCCGCTTCTGTTTGACAGCGCTGCGCGAAGGCCGCGTCGCCGTGCCGGTCGGCGACGCGGCCGAACTCGGTGAGCACCTCGTAG